>NZ_CP021416.1:2556920-2876536 GCF_002162315.1 Sulfurospirillum diekertiae
CACAAAGGGAAGCCCGATGAAGACGAGTGCAACCACAACACCTGCTTTAGAATAGGCAATCTGAATCCCAAATGGATCTAAAAGTCTACCGATCCAACCACTTTGCGCAAAAATTGCCGCTAGGGCAATACCCGCAACGGCGGTTGGAAGTGCAAAAGGCAAATCAACCAGTGCATCGACAATTTTTTTACCAAAAAAGTTATAACGAGCCAGAGTCCACGCAACGATAAGTCCAAAAAAGAGATTGATAACCGCCGCAATAAGACTTGCGCCAAAACTCAGTTTAAACGAAGCCAGAACTCTAGGATCAAGGATGACCGCACCAAATTCGCTCCACGAAAGCTTGGTGGTATAAAGGAGTAATCCTCCTAGTGGAATGAGCACTAGGAGGATTACGTAGGTCAGGCTAAAGCCAAGCGTCAGACCAAAACCTGGCAAGACACTCGGTTTTCTAAAGCGCCATTTCATCGCTTGATTGAAGCGAAGATCTTGTCAAACTCGCCACCGTCAGCAAAGTGTTTTTTCTGAGCTTCACCCCACCCGTTAAAGACGGCGTCAATGGTAAAGAGTTTTAGCTTTGGAAAGTTTGCTTCGCTCTCTTTGATAATTTCAGGATCGGTTGGCCGGTAGTAATTTTTAGCCGCAATTCTCTGTCCCTCTTTAGAGTAGAGGTACTCTAAGTAAGCGGTTGCTACCTCTTTCGTTCCTTTTTTGTCCACATTTTTATCCACAATGCTGACACTTGGCTCTGCTAGGATACTGATGCTCGGAACGACAATATCAAACTTATCCGGTCCTAGTTCTTTAATCGACAAGATCGCTTCATTTTCCCAAGCAATTAAAATATCGCCCAAACCTCTTTGGACAAAAGTATTGGTCGCACCTCTTGCTCCCGAATCGAGCACAGGAACATTCGCATAGATTTTAGAGACAAACTCTCTGGCTTTCTCTTCACTACCGTATTT
This sequence comes from Sulfurospirillum diekertiae, assembly GCF_002162315.1. Taxonomy (NCBI): domain Bacteria; kingdom Pseudomonadati; phylum Campylobacterota; class Epsilonproteobacteria; order Campylobacterales; family Sulfurospirillaceae; genus Sulfurospirillum; species Sulfurospirillum diekertiae. The sequence goes on from NZ_CP021416.1 coordinate 2,557,886, forward strand.
TTCAAGTCCATAACCCCATGCGGCCAAATGGTTCCATCTAGCACCTCCTGAAGTTTTAGGATTTGGAGTAATGACTTTAACATCTGGCTTGGCTAAATCATCCCAATCTTTAATCCCTTTAGGGTTGCCTTTACGTACCAAGAAGACAATGGTAGAGGTGTAGGGTGCGCTGTTATGGGCAAAGCGTTTTTGCCAATTTGGGTCAATCGCATGTGCTTTTTCAGCAATCGCATCGACATCATAAGCAAGGGCTAATGTGACGACATCGGCATCCAAACCGTCTATAACACTTCTAGCTTGTGCACCAGACCCTCCGTGTGATTGACGAATCGTGACATTATCACCTTTGAGCTCTTTCCAGTGTTTGGCAAAGGCTTGGTTATACTCTTTGTAAAACTCACGCGTTGGATCATACGAGACATTGAGCAAGGAGATATCTGCGGCGTGAACAAAAGGCGCTACAAGCGCCAAAACTACTATGGCTACCCCAAAGAGGTTGTTTGATTTGAAGAATTTCATGTTTTTTCCTTTTACTTTTGTGTGCTATTGATTTGATTTTTTTACATATAAGACGTTTTTTTTAGCAACACATCAGACAAAAAACATGAGCACTATTCCCATGAATAGGGGGAAAATTAGACTTCATGGTTACCTCCTTGTTTTAAATTGACGAAATAATAGCAGGTTTATTTTTAATTGTCAAGAATATCGAGCGATTTACTAATATATAAAATCTTTTTAGTCTCTTTTATGTTATAATCTTTTTAAATTTGTAAAAAGGTCTTTTTGATGTTTTACACCGTTTTGGCTATTTTTTCAGGTGCTGGTTTTGGCGCACTTTTACGCTGGTTTCTGGGAACAAAACTGAACAGTATCTATCCTTCACTTCCTCTAGGAACACTCAGTGCCAATCTTTTAGGTGGCTATCTTATCGGTTTGGCTATTGCTTTTTTTGCTTCCAATACAGCACTCACTCCAGAATGGCGACTTTTTATTATTACAGGTTTTTTAGGTGGGCTCACCACCTTTAGCACTTTTAGTGCCGAGATTGTTACGCTCATTCAAGAGGGGCGCTTGAGCCTGAGCATTATGGCAGCTCTTTTACATGTAATAGGTTCTATCACAATGACATTTTTAGGCATCGCCAGTTACACCCTACTTCAAAAAGGAAGCTTATGAAAGGTTTTCAACTCGTTTTTTCAACCCTACAAAGTCGTAAACACCCAAACGGTGAACATATCAGCCATTGGCTTGTTGAAGTAACCGAAAAAATTGGCATTAAAGGCGTCACAATTTTAAACGCTGCGCAGGGAATCGGTCGTGATGGGAAACTCCACTCATCAACCTTTTTTGAGCTTGCTGATGAACCACTCGAAATCATCATGAACGTAAGCGATACAGAATGTGAAAAACTATTTACTCTTTTAAATGAAGAAAAATTAGGACTTTTTTACACCAAAACGGCTATTGAGTATGGAACAGTTTAAGCATACCCTTATTATTTAGATAGACAACTCTCTTCTCAACATTTGTCATAGACTATAAATTTATATTATATTTACCCACTTATAGATAGACGAATTTTATATTTATCATTTTTCTATTAATTATTTTAAATGCAAATAACTAGCGTTATATACTTTTCATAATCTTATTAAGTATATTTTATTAAATATACCAATGGTACAAGAATACAAAAACACAATCATGTTGTAAAAGTACCATAAAAACGCTCTAAAATGTATATTTTAGACACTAAAATGACACTTTTAGTACAAAATGTGGGCTTAAAAGTACAATCATTTCTCTCTAAAATCCATTTCTATTGAACTACCCTATCTGATATACTTCACAAAAATATAGAAATATTGAGGTTTTAGTTATTCTTTTTTTGCATATTTGTGACGTAAAAAATATAACTATTTCAACGAATTAATACATTTTAATCCATCAAATTTTTCTAATGAAGGAGGGAATGATGACACTACCTATTTTTACGATTAAAGAAGAACATTTTAAAATAGATAAAATAGACTATCTTTCTCCTGTTCCTAGGCATAAACATGATTGTTATGAGCTTTTCTTTATTTTTAAGGGCGAAGGAACATTTTATGTTGATTGCCAAAGTTATGAAATTCATGAGAATTCATTTTTTTTAGTATCCCCCAATCAAATTCATGGATGGGAATATACGCAAAATCTTCATGGCTACCTTCTCAAGTTTGATATGTCTTTCTTTTCTGAAAGATCATTTATTGAATATCTGTCTATTTTTCACTTTGATACCGTCAATGTTAGTGAGTCTGAATTCTTATCCTTTGAAACTATTTTGAAAAGTTTACATGTAGAATATAGGATGACAAAATCATTTAAAGAGTGCACTATCACTAACCTCATTCAAATTTTACTCATTTATGTAAAACGCGCTTTGCCAGCGAAACCAGCATCCGTCATGACAAATACATTATTTACAAAACTCAATGATCTTATGCACGAGAACCACTACCAACTCACACCTGTAACCTATTATGCTAAAAAATTAAAAACCAGTATTAAATTACTCAATCAAGCAATTAAAGAGAGTACCGGGTTTAATTGCAGTGAGTTTATTCGTTCAAAAACGATACAAGAAGCCAAAAGGCTTCTCAAATATGACACGATGTCTTGCAATGAAATTGCCGATCATTTAGGTTTTATTGACCCCGCTTATTTCAGCCGTTTCTTCAAAAGAGAAGTTGGTACTTCTCCTAAAAGCTTTCGAAATGAATTGGACGGAAAGTACAATTTTTAATAATGAAAATCCATTTTAAAAATAAATATTACAAGTTATAATTTATCTGAAATTAAATTTTGGAGGAATTACAATGAAAAAATTCGCTGTTGTACTATTAAGTACCGTTGTTTGTGGCACTTTGGCGAGTGCTAAGATTGTTCAACAATTTGAACCAGAAAAAGACACTTCTGCTTTTAATGGTAAACCAGAAGTCAGTTTTGCAGTTGATTTATCATTTTATTATCAAGGAATAGATCAAGCTTGGAGTGCCTCTAAGTATGCACCTCATGTTGATGCTAATACATGGAATGTTCCAGGTAATACAGGTGCAGGAGTTGGTGATGCAGAGTCAGCTTTAAGCTTACCAAGTGCAAACTTTGATATCAATGCGAAAGTGATGAGTGGTTTTAACGTTAAACTACAAACTATGTTAGCATCACACCATCACAACGAGACTTATGTTAAAGGTGGTTATGCAACCATTGATAACCTTGATTTTATTGCTCCAGGGTTTTTATCTGGCTTTATGAAAGATGCAACCATTAAAATTGGTGTTAATGACATTAACTATGGTGATGATCAATATAGAAGAACCGATAATGCAAATGTTATGAGAAATCCATTTATTAATAATTTAGCTGTTGATGCCGAGGATCAAGGTACTCATATTGAATTACTTTATCGTATCCCTGCGATTAGTTCTTTTGTTATGGTGGGTATTACAAATGGTCAAGCTAATCCTCAAGATACAGCTGAGTCAGATACCTATGGTACAACAAGTAACACTTATGCCGTTTATGGAAAAATTGGCTTTGATCATGACTATACTGACAATTTAAGACTTAGAATTACAGAATCTGTTTATAATGTTTCTGATGTCAATAGACAAGATTTATATGAAGGTGATAAAGCGGGTAATGTTATTCGAAATGTTTATGGTACGGTTAATTCGGCTGTTTTATCTTCTGGTTGGGATCCTACAAGAAATTATGTTAATTACAAGGGTACCAAACAATTTTCCTCTGCTCCTGATGTCTTCGCTTCTAAAACCAATCTTTTTGTAAAATATTACGATACAGAACTTTATGGAATGTATGAAATCATAAATGCTGAAGACACTATGGGTAAATCTATTGACGTTGACCATTATGCCATTGATCTTGTACAACGTTTTTACAATGACAAATTCTGGGTAGCTGCTCGTTATGAAAATGCCGTTCAAAAATACAATGATAGCTATAACGACCTTGGTGATGCAGAGTTAACACAATACCAAGCAACACTTGGTTGGTTCCTCTCTAAAAATGCGGTTGCGAAACTTGAATACATCAAACAAGAGAGAGAGAAATTCTCAATCTATAATGGCGGTAAAGCAGACTTCAACGGCTTTATGGTCAATGCATCTCTTAGCTTCTAATTTTATAAGGATTTAATGTGAAAAAATTGATTTGTAGCCTTTTGCTTTTATCTGGCTTAGTTTATGCGGAAAATATTGAGATTCATGGAACATCTACATTGCATGATTGGAAAATGGTCTCTAACAAAACCGATGTTGCTTTTGAAAATGATGGTTCTAAAATCACAAAATTGAACGTTTCTGTTCAAATTAAGACGCTAAAAAGCGGTGACGAGGGACTGGATGAAAAAGCCTATGATACCCTTAAAATTGACCGTAATAATGTCATCACCTTCAAAATGGTTGATGCAGATCTTGCAGCTGGTACGATCAAGGGTGTGTTCAAAGTATTGGATAAAGAGCGAACTGAAACATTAAAACCTGAGGTTTTAACACTTGATCATGTTTCTGGTAGCTTTAAAGTAAAAATGACTGAATTTGGTCTTGAGATTCCTTCAGTCATGTTCGGTGCCATTAAATCAGGTGATGAAGTAACCGTTAAATACGACATCAAAAAATAACATTTTTTTAGCCCATTTTTATCTAAGAAGAGAGGTTTGTACCGCCAAGCGACCTCTCTTCTCTCTCCTTGAAAACGACTTATACAATGGCTAAAAGCTTTATTTTTATTTAAAGTTTGTAGCCATTGTATAAGCCATCATATCGTTGTTAATAATTTATGCTAGAGTTTAACCGTTTTTATTGTACTTTAAAACAGTTTTTTTACTTGAAAATACAATAATTTGCTGTGAAAGTCTATTTTAACGTCGGAATAAAGTTGTTATACTCCTGAGTATCAAATTGCTTAGGAGTTTATTATGATTATTTTAGAAAAAAAATTAATATGTTTTGTCAATGAAGATAGTGGAAAATTACTGTTACGTCTCAGCATCGCTATATTAATGCTTTTTCATGGATTTAAAAAGTTTCATTCTGGCATTGGTGGCATTAAAGCATTAGTTTTCAACGCTGGATTACCAGACTTTTTTGCCTATGGAGTTTATTTTGGAGAGATTATTATTCCAATTTTATTAATAATTGGGTTATACACACGTATCAGTGCCTTCATATTTAGCATCAACATGTGTGGAGCAATTTTTTTAGCATTAAGCGATAAAATTTTTATGCTTGATCCTAAAACGGGAGGTTTAATGATTGAACTTCCTTTATTGTATCTCTTAAGTTCATTTGTTATTGTTTTTTTAGGTGCTGGAAAGTACAGTATAGATAGTAAATTGCAACATTACCAGAAGTAAATCACAACTGGCAATATTTTATTGGGATGTGAAAAGGAAATATACATGACGACCGAAATTAAACTTTTTTATGATATCGATCCCAATAGCCCTAATGAAGATAAAAATTTTTTCATTGGAGAGATCCAACATTCTCCTCTACCCGTTGGAACACCTCCACCCCTTCCCATAGACATCCTTTTTACGAAATCATCTTTGTTATCAATGCAAATGGTGTCATGAAAATTGATTTTATTGATCGACCTATGCAAAAAGGTTCATTGTATTTGATGTTACCTTCTCAAATCCACTTACCTATTTATACAGGAGAATTTCACGGTATTTTACTTCGTTTTGATCTCTCTATTTTTGAAGAAAAAACTTTTTTAGAAAATCTCTCTATTTTTAATTTTGATTATTTATTAGTAGAAGAACCTGCCTATAGTTCATTAGTGGAATTATTACTCAGCTTACATGAAGAATTTCAAAGCGACAAAACGCTTAAACAATGTACGATTAATAACTTACTCAAACTCTTTCTCATTCAAGTTCAAAGACTTCTTCCCAATGTTGTCAATGAACATACCCATACAACCATTTTTGGTTCACTCAATACTCTTTTAGAGACCAATAATTACAAAATTCAAACACCTGCCTTTTATGCAAAAAAACTCAAAATTTCGCTCAAAGTGCTTAATCAGGCAGTTAAAGAGTATACAGGAATTCCTTGTGGCGAGTATATTCGCTCCAAAACAATTATTGAAGCGAAAAGACTTCTTTCTTATACAGGAATGAACTCAAACGAAATTGCAACTAATTTAGGCTTTGAAGATGCAGCGTATTTTAGTCGCTTTTTTAAAAGAGAAACGGGATTTACGCCTATCGTATTTCGTAAAAAAGCACTCTAGTAAAAGCCCCATTTCTGGGGCTTCACTCTTTACATGTAAAGCACTTACTCTGCCTCGCAAGAGGCAAGCTTCAGTGACCTAGTATTTAACGTAGCTTTTCAAGCTTAGCTTGTAAAGCGTGTCAAATTAAAACTTACCCTGATCTCTCAGTTTCTTATACCATGTACTATGAAGAATCTTGACTTCTTCTTCTTCAACATACCCAGTAATAATACTATGCACTGCTCCTTTAATAGCAAACATGGACATATACACATGGGTGATAAACATTGCAACGATTGCAAAGCCCATCACATTATGGATAATCGCTGCTGCTCTTAACATATCTATTTGAGATAGACCTGTGAGATCATGCAACATTTGCATTTTAAAGTCTAGGAAGAACATGAATGCACCACTTAAGATCATGGTAATACCACCAAGTATTGCTACCCAGTACCACATCTTTTGACCAGCATTAAACTTCCCTGCTAGGATGGGTTTTTTCTCTTTAGAGAGGTAACCTCCTAGGATCATAAACCATTTGACATCATCCATGTTAAAGAGTGCTTCTTTAAGCCACATCAGAGCCATAGGAATGACGACAATAGTGAAAGGTATGGTAAAGATACCATGGAGGTTCTTTGCCATTCTTACAAAGGTTCCACCACCAAAGAAGTCACCGAAAACGATAATGAATCCTGTGGGTATAATCACCAAAAAGCTTATTGCGGCTACTTGGTGGATTATTCGATTATAGAGATTAAAGGCATAGTATTTCTTTGCACTGTGTGGAAACACTTTGGGGCCTATAATCAGGTAATGGATATAGAAGGCTAAAGGAACTCCGATTAAGACTCCTAGGAATATCCATGCAAAGTATTTATTTTGCAACAGGGTAAACAAAGGTCCTAAGTGGGTACTGCCCTCTTTGCCGTATTCTAAAATATTTTGTATGCGCATCTCACCCCAGATTTGGCTCTCAGTGGCAAATGCCACTGTTGCCAAACTCAGAGCTGCAATGATCATCAGTAGATTCTTTCTCATTGCTGCTCCTTTCATTGCACCTTTAATGCACCTTTACCTCGACCTACAACACGTTTACGATATATGGCAGAGACACTCTCTGCATCTCCGACCAAAAGGGCATTGGTGGAGCAGACGGCCGCACACATAGGAACTTTGCCCTCAGCGATACGGTTTTGACCGTAAAGTTCACGCTCATGAACGGAGTTTGTCTCTAATGGACCGCCAGCACACATCGTACATTTATCCATAGCTCCCTTGTGCCCAAAGGCACCATCTCTTGGAAATTGTGGTGCACCAAACGGACATGCGTACAAGCAGTAACCACAACCGATACATTTGCTTTTATCATGAAGGACGATACCATCCTCTCTGATATAGAAACAATCCACTGGGCACACTTGCTCGCATGGAGCATCCGTACAATGCATGCAGGCAATGGAAGTGCTGATCTCTTTACCGATCACACCCTCATTGAGGGTGATGACTTTACGGCGATTAATCCCTGTTGGAAGTTCATGGGCTTCGCCGCATGCAACCATACATGCAAAACATTCGATACAACGATCATTATCACAAAAGAATTTCATTCGTGCCATATCATTACTCATCATCCACCCCCTATGCTTTCTCGACGCGGCATAGACCAGCGTTGAACTCTGAAATTTGCGTAATCACATCAAAACCGTAATTGGTAATCGTATTGGAACTCTCACCAATCGCATACGGTTTCGTACCTTCTGGATAATTGGCACTCAGATCCGTTCCTTGGAACACCCCTGAAAAGTTGTATGGCATGCAGATACGATCTGGCGTTACGCTTTGATTGTGATACGCTTTGACCTTGATTTTTGTGCCTTGCGGTGCATGAATCCACATCATATCACGATCTTTAATACCATGACTGAGTGCTAAGTCTGGGTGAATATTGGCATACATCTCTGGCGTAAGTGCGGAGAGGTATTTACTCGTTCGCTCAAGCATACCAGCTCCTGAGAGGTTAACCACCCTCATGCTCACCAACATCGTTGGAAACTCTTTAGACCAATCTTGTTTTTGTTGCTCAGACTTATATTTTGTCTCAACACGGAAGTTTTTAGCCTGATCTTCATACGTTGGGTATTTTTGAACCAAATCCCATCTTGGTGAGTGGATCGGCTCTCTGTGCATTGGCACAGGATCTGGGAATTCCCACACAATCGTACGAGCACGTGCATTTCCATACACACAAACCCCAGCTTCACGCGCTTTTTGCTGAATGATGCCGCTAAAGTCCATCGCCCAGCTTCCACCCATTTGTGCTTTTTCTTCTTCGGTAAGGGTAATACCAAGCACTTTTTCAATGTTCTCTTTAGTGAGTTGTGGGTAACCACCCTCAATTTTTGAGCCCGCAACGGTCACGCTTTTATCGGCCAATTGACTGACACCATTGTGTTCTAAGCCAAAGCGATTTCTAAAGCCCATACCACCTTCATTGACGGGAACATCTCGATTGTAAAGTATAGGTGAGCCTGGGTGTTTTTCATCCCAACATGGCCATGGAAGTCCATAATACTGACCTTTCATAGGTCCTTTACCTTCGAGTGTTACAGGATCAAACATATGCCAGTTTTCTTGATGCGCGCGTAAACGTTCCGCCGTCCAACCACTCAGACCAATGGATTTAATGGTACGCGCGATTTCGTTAGTTGCATCATCTGGCCATTTAAAGTCCTCTTTAACTTGAACGACTTTACCCTCTTTGACACCCATCTTCATACCACGAACAAACTCATCATAGAAACCAAATTTTTTCGCAAAAAGGAACATAACCTCTTCGTCTGGTTTACTCTCATAAAGCGGCTCAACCACTTTGGTTCGCCATTGAGAAGAGCGGTTCGTTGCGGTAACGGTTCCTTCGCTCTCAAATTGAGTTGCAACCGGTAAGATGTAGATATTGTCTTTTCGGCTTGTAAGAACGGCTGCTTCATTGACAAATGGCTCTGCAATCACCACTAAATCAACTTTATCCAGCGCCTCTTTTATTTTGGCTTGTTGAGACATAGAGGTAATGCCCGTCCCTTGAATCCAAACAGCACGAATAGGACTTGAAGAGTAGGTTTTTTCCTCTTGAAGAACACCTTGATACCATTTAGCCAAAGAGAAGCCTTTTTCGTTCATCCATTTTTTCTCAAAGAAACGACCTTTGAGCCATTCGTAATCCACGCCCCAAGATGTCGCAAAGTATTTCCATGCTGGATCTTCAAGGCCATAATAACCAGGAAGCGTATCAGCAAGGTTTGCCATATCCGTTGCACCTTGAACATTGTCGTGTCCACGAATAATGTAAAGCCCACCACCTTTTCGACCCATGTTGCCCAGAGCAATTTGAAGGATTGGAAGGATTCTGGTGTTAGAAGAACCAATACTGTGTTGTGTAATACCCAATGACCATGCAATAGCGCTTGGGCTATTTTTTGCAAACAGTGTGGTTGCTTGAATAATTTGATCGACCGGAATGCCTGTAACATCCGAAGTAACTTCCGGTGTCCATTTGGCAGCTTCTGCACGGATTTGATCCATTGCATAAGAGCGCGTATCGATAAATTCTTTATCTTCCCAACCATTTTTGAAGATAAGATGGAGCATGCCGTACACAAATGCAATGTCTGTACCTGAACGAATACGTAGGTAGAGATCTGCTTTTGCAGCACTACGAGTGTAAATTGGATCAACAACGATCAATTTTGTCCCCGCTCTGTCTTTTGCTTGTAAGAAGTGTTTAAAACCAATTGGGTTTGCAACCGCTGAGTTACAACCGATCATCATAATGACCTTAGCGTTTACAGCATCACCAAATTGTTGTGTCATAGCACCGTATCCAAATGTATTCGCAGCACCTGCGACGGAAGCACTATGTCAGATTCTAGCTACGTGGTCAATATTGTTTGTTCCCCACATTGCAGCAAACTTTCTAAAATAGTAAGATTGTTGCAAGCTGAATTTCGCTGAACCTAAAAACTCTACGATGTCTGGGCCATTTTCGGCGCGCATTTTAAGCATTTTTTCTGAAATCTCATTAACGGCTTGATCCCAACTGATACGTTGCCATTTTCCATCGACTTTTTTGAGAGGATACTTAATACGTTGTTTGCTTTTCACCAAATCAATCTGGTCAATGCCTTTACAACAGTGGCTACCTTGGCTAATCGGGTGATCTTGTGCCACATCTTGGCGAACCCACACACCGTTTTGTACTTCAGCGATAATACCGCAACCTGCCGAGCAGATACTACAAATCGTTTTGACTTTCTTTGAACCTGGGAAAGGATTTTTCACTTCTTCTTCAGTAGCTGGTCTGATTGAGTCACTGGAGGCAAACGCTGTTGTTGCTCCAAAACTCGCTCCGATCGCTGCCATTTTAAGAAATGATCGTCGTCCCATATGCAAAGAGGCGTCTTTTAACATCTCTTTACTCATCTAATCTCCTTAGACTGCCGCGTGATAATACGCGTCCCAATTGGCTGTTTTTTTGTAGAGAATCTCTTTTTTCTTAGAGTGTCCCTTAACAACACCATTACTTCCTGCTATTTTTGCACCGTTTTCATTAGCAATTGCGCTAACGCCAACAGCGGCAACAACAGCACTTGCGCCGAGAGTTTTTTTAAGAAAACTCCTTCTTTGATCTTGCATGGTCATTTTCTCCTTGCAGAATTTCTCTTTGAGTACCAAAGAGAGCGCTAAAGAAACCGTGATTTCCTTAGCGCTCTCCCTTTACATGTAAAGATAAATACTATGCAAAATTAGCATATTTATAGAACATAAAGCACCAATGGGAAGTGGGCTTTCTGTCTTTGAAAACCCAGTGTTAACGTAGTCTTTAAAGCTTTGCTTTAAAGGCGTATTAAGAGTTTTTTAGAGAACAAACTCTTCCATATTCTTCTTCGGTCTTGGGGTAAGTTGTTTATGGGGTTTCTTAAACTCTTTGGTAAATACTCTTGGTGTTTCACTCTCTCGTATAGGTTTTTTCACATCCAGATAAAGTCTCTCAAGTGCCATAAATGATTGCATGATAACTGCGAAATCTTCGTAAAAATGACTCTCTTCATGAACATGAAGAGCTGCGATAAACTCATCAATAAAAGGATTTAAAATCTTCTCAAAAACTTCACGAGCTAGTTGTGCACTCTTCTCATTGCCACTGAGCTCTTCTTCGATCATTTTTTGCATAAACAGAACAATAAAACCGATGTGATCTTCCAACTCTTTAAATTTCTCGTTATCCCGTCTGTAGTTGGAACTTAAAACGTATTTCACCATCTCTTGACGCATTTTGCCATCGTCTCTGTTCTCTACAAAAAATGAAGCGGTGACAGGAATATACGCTGAGTAAGGACTAAAAAAGACTTTATCGCTCTCCTCTTTTAAAAGCGTATAGCCTCCAGTAATAAGCAAATTTTGCATATTACTAAACGCGACTTTACTTTCTTCATCAAGTGGATTCTGAGCCAGTGCATCCATTGTTTTTTGAATGATTCCAAGATCATTTGGATTGTCAAAAAACGTCAAAAGGGAGGCAAAGAGCCCATAATAAACGGCTCTTGCCTTATTGATCGCCTCTTTGTTCATACATTCATTCCTTTAGTTTCATTTTCCATGTGCGCTTTAAACATCACTTTGGGTTTGCATGCTGCACAGCAGTAGAGCGTTCGAAGTTTCACTTCATCATTACCAAAAAGCGGCGTCATGACTGCTGCAATTTTTTCAACCGCTTTAACCGTCGCAAACGGTGTCCCACACTCAATACAGGTAAAGAGTTCGTCTTTTGCCATAATACGTTGCGAAAACCAACTCGGTTTTAAGCTGATCTCATCGCGTATGACCGTTAAACAACCTTGTTCAGGACAGGTCACTTCACAATAGGTACAATTCGTACAAATGGACGCATTAAAACGAAGTGAATTGTCTTCAGGGTGCGCTGTGAGTGCGCGAACATTACACGCTCCCACACAGCTAAGACACAATGTACACTTACTCTCATCGATTTTGATGTCGCCATAATGAACATGTTCACCCGTCTTCACCACACCTAAATCTTCATCACCCACCAAATGCGCAAGGCGTGCTGAGAAGATCTCTCGTTTGCGAAGACCCTCTTCATTGATGCCGTACATACACTCAGGAATACTCTCAATCGTTTCAAAAATACGTGCTAAATCAGCACTGTCTTCACAGACATAAATGGCTTTTTTATGGTACTTTCTCTCAAAAATTTCGTTAAGAATGCGAATGACGTCACCCGTACCTTTAGAGATAAAATCGGTGTAGAAAATAATCGGATTGCCGCTGGTTTGAAGCAAATTCATCAAATGGGCTTCATGCAAATACTTCTCACCCTCAATCATAAGTGGCAAAACGCCCTCTTTCAAAGGAATGTCAATCAAACCTAAATCCATTTTATGCGGAATAATCAGTGCTGTTGAGCCTTTAAAATACTCACTCAAATGCGAAAAAGCAATGCGTGGCATCTGCGTATAATCAAGTGCTCCACTGGGGCACACACTGATACAACCACCACAGCCATGACAGTCTATATGTGAAAATGCCAAGTGCTTCTCTTCATCCTCTTTTAAAATGGCAACCGTTGGACAGACCTCAGCACATTTACCGCAAATCTCTTCGCGTCTTTCATGGTACTGGCAGATGGAAGGGTCGTAGCTAATATAGTTTTTATAGTGGTACTCGCCTTTGTTGTCACGAAGCTTTTTAAGCGCACCTTCCAAACTAAGAAGTGCGGGGTCATACACACCGCTTTGTTTCATCGCAAACACGGGCGCATTCCACCAAATGATTTGATCGCACTCTAATTCAAGGAGTTCGCCCTCTTTTTTAAGCGTTACATGTAAATTTCCAATGTGCCCATTCACATCTAAAATCATCGATGGGGAAAGAAGCATGACCGTAAAGTCATCCTCTCTTAACTCTTCTTTCAATGCTTCATGACTAACCTCTTCAGTGACGATTAAAACCTTATCGCCAACTTCTTGTGAATAGTCCATATCTTGTGCAAAATCAAATCCAAGAGCACGCATTGCGTAAAGTTTTGTAACATTATTTATTTTTTGTGCAATGCTATCGTTGGATTGTTTGAGGTAGAAATTGATCTCTGGTGCGTAAATAATCGCTTCTGCCTCAGGGTGATTGGAGACGAGATACTCGCCTTTAGAAGCCGTTTTGACAAGCTCTATCTCTTCACTCAGTGGAAAATCTAAGCCGATGTTATCGTAAAAAATATACTCTTTTTGCATTTTGTTTCCCATATTGGTAAATCATTGTTTACCTAATTGTAAAATGAATTGGTTTAAACGGCTCTTAACAAGAGAAAGTTTATCGTCTTGCATATCGTTATATATATTTATATACAACTAATTATAGGGGCTTTTTTCACTATAGGTTGCGTTAATATTCTTCCGCTATAATAGTTATCATCAAACAATGAAGGTGACTTTATTTTGGTAAACAAAAACTTTCTGGTATTGAGCTTTTTTGCTCTCTTTCTTATCTTATTTTATTTTATGGTTGCTCCACAATATAAGAACTATGAAAAAAATACGATTCTATTGGGCGCCTCGCTTCCCCTAAGTGGTATCAATAGCCACTTGGGCAGAGATATCGTTGTGGGTGCAAATACCTATTTTAGTCATACCAATGCCAGAGGTGGAATTCAAGGTAAAAAGATCGAATTTATCCAATATGACGATAAATATGAGCCAGAAAACACGTTTAGCAACACCATTAAACTCATTACCAAGGACGAGGTTTTTGCTCTTTTTGGCTTCGTAGGAACACCAACGGTTAAGCGAGTCCTTCCCATCATTGTGGAAAGCAACATTCCTTTCATTGCTCCTTATACCGGTGCGCTATTTCTACGCACCAAAGATACCGACAACATTGTCAACTTCAGAAGCTCTTATACCGATGAGCTTGATGCCTTGGTGGAGTACCTCACCAGACAAAAAAATATCACCCGCTTTGCGATCTTCTATCAAAATGATGATTATGGTGAAGAGGGGTACATCGCACTCACAAATGCCCTCTCTAAACGTAACTTATCACTTATTGCTGAAGGCACGTATAAACGCAATACACTCTCCATTCGTCATGCTATCCATGAAATTGAAGCGGCAAAACCTGAGGCTATCATCTTAGTAGGTGCCTATAAACCAACGGCACGTTTTATTGAGAAAGTCAAAGAATATGGTTCTTCAAAAATTATTTTTTGTCCCATTTCCTTTGTCAATGCAGATGCTTTAATGGGAGAGTTACAAGGAAAAGGCGACAATATTCTCTTTTCGCAAACTGTTCCCTCTTACGATGATTTCTACTCTAAAGAAGCCGTAGAGTATTTGAAAAACCTCGCATTTTACTATCCTGATGAGAAACCTTCTTTGGTCTCATACGAAGCGTACCTTGCAGCAAAAACAACAGTCGCTGCACTCAATTCTATTAATGGAACCATTACCCGTAGCAAATTTTTAGATAAACTCAAACATGTTTCACCTCGCACACTGGATAACATTCCTCTTTTTTACCACAATGCGCAACTTTTAAACCAAGTGTATCTCTCAAACTACGTCAATGGCAAGTTTGAGATTATTCAAAAGTATGAGTATTAAGATGACATTTTTTCAATTTATTAACCAAAAATTAGAAACGATCAAGTTTTCCAATAAAACGAAAATTCTCATCTTTATCATCTTAAGTGGCACGATGACGATTGGTTTTTTGATGTTCGTCTCTATTTTTGCACTCAAATACGACTATGAAACGCTGTTTCAAAAACACACCCAACCTCAATTTGATTTGGAAGAGATTAAAGATAATTACAGAGTCAATATCGCTGAAACACTCCATGACATACGTGAAAAGCAGATTAGCAATGATGATGCTATTGAAGTCATTTACCTGAGTCAACAGATCATCCACAAACAATGGAATAGCTACCAATTCGCTACCAATCGCCATATTGGTGGACTTCCTTATTATGCGAGTAAATGGCTCAGCCTCTTTTTAGTCACGCCAGACATTCCAGAAAAAACGATTTTCCAGCAAGGTATTGTGGAAAAGGTGAGTGTCAAAATGCAAAATATCGATAGTAAAATCAATATTGTGCTTGAACTGTTAAAATACTCTAAAAATGAGCAAGTTGGCTTTTTGATCGACGATATTCTTTTAGAGACCAACTCTTTGAATATCTATCTCTCCAGCCTGATTACTACCCATCTAAAACAGTCCATCACCGAAAAACAGGTCAATGACAGCCTCTTTCAAACCAGCACAGTGATGCTGATTCTTCTCATCGGTATGATCTTCTTTTTTATCACCATGGTACTTCTCATCATCATCAACCATTTTAAAAACCTACACAACTACCTTGAAGAGAACGTCTTGATTAAAACCAAAGAGCTCCGTGATCTCAACGATTCGCTCGAACTTCGCATCAGACGTGAAGTCGAAAATAGCCGTAAAAAAGACAACATTATGTTCCAACAGGCCAGACTGGCAAGTCTGGGGGAGATGCTGCAAAACATTGCCCATCAATGGAGACAACCGCTGGGTTCTTTGATGATGATTATCCAAAGTTTTGAAAGCAAATTTTTTGCCAAAAAACTCGATGAAACCTTCATCGCTTCACGCGTTAAAGACGCTCAACTGCTCTCTTCTACGATGTCAGATACCCTAGAAGATTTTCGCACTTTCTTTAACCCAAACAAAAGTAAAAAAGAGTTTAGTATCAATGCTGTCATTCAAAAAGCGATTGACCTCTCCAAATATCAACTGGAGCGTGAGGAGATTACCCTTGAATTGTTCATCAAAGATGATTTAGAAGTCTTTGGTTTTAAAAATGAACTGATTCATGTTTTGCTCAACCTTATTGGCAATTCTAAAGATATTTTAGCAACCAAAACAGACCAATCTGCCAAGATCATACATATCATTGCCAAGCAAAATTCTGAGCGTATTTATATCAATGTTATTGATAATGGTGGTGGAATAAAAAGTGATATAATACCCAAAGTTTTTGACCCCTATTTTACGACTAAACACAAGAGTGTAGGCACTGGCATTGGGCTTTATATGTCCAAACAGATGGTCGAAAAACATATGCATGGTAAAATAACCTGTAAAAATATTCGCCATAAATTAGGAACAAAACTTTTTTGGGCGTGTACGATGTTTACGATAGAAATACCAAAAAATTACATCAATACAAATGAGGGTGATGACGATGAACAAGCGCAATTTTGAATTACTTGGTAGCTTCACGATTCTTTACATTGAAGACGAGGCTGATCTTCTCAAACACACAACAGCCGTTCTTGAAGATTTTGTGAAAAAAATATACCCTGTTCAAACCATTGACGAAGCTTTAAAAATTATACAAAGTGAAAAAATAGATGTCATCGTCGCCGACATTCACCTCAAATACAGCAATGGTCTTGATTTTTTGCGCACACTCAAATATGACCTTGAAATTGAACTTCCCTGCATTGTAACAACCGCATTCACCGACACAGAATATCTGCTTGATGCGATTAAACTCCATGTCGATAATTACATCATCAAACCCGTCAATATCAAAGAACTTTTAAATTCCTTGCACGATGTACTTTTACCCAAAATTCAAGCCAAAGAGATTGAGCGTTCTTACAATATCATTAAAACCATCTCTGCTGTCACCGATAGCAAGCAAGTGGAAATCATTCGATTTATCATTAAAAACTTGGACTATGAGAACATTCTTAACTACTCCTATAGCGAGATCATGGAGCAAGTTGATGTGAGTAAACCTACGGTTATTAAACTCTTTAAACAACTGAGTGACCAAGGGATTCTAACGAAGATTCAAAACAAAAAATATCTTTTTGATGAAACTAAATTACCGCTTCCGGAGAACGCATGAATGCTTTAAGAACCCTTCCTAAGGTTGACAAGTGCCTTACACACTCCTTATTTGAAGGCTGTAATGCAACCTTGATGATGAAAATTGCACGAACAAAAATCGAAGAAATACGTCAACAACTGATTCACAAAGAGATCGAAAGTTTTAATGAAGAAGCCTTAATGCAGGAGATCAAGAAAGCGTACGATGCCCTTTTTGAGCCTTCACTCAAACCTCTCATCAATGCCACGGGTGTCATTTTACACACCAACATGGGCAGAAGCCTCATCTCTAAAACCTTGCTGGATCGTGCAAGCGACGTTATTTGCAACTACTCCAATTTAGAATATAACGTGGAATTGGGAAGTCGCGGAGAGCGTTATGAACATGTGAGCCGTCATCTGAAAGAGCTTTTAAATGTTGAAGATGTACTGGTTGTCAATAACAACGCTTCCGCCGTCTTTCTCATCTTAAATACCTTTGCTAAAAATAGAGAAGTGGTCGTCTCTCGGGGCGAATTGGTCGAAATCGGTGGCAGTTTTCGCATTCCTGAAGTCATGAAACAAAGTGGCGCCATTTTAAATGAAGTGGGTGCCACCAATAAAACCAAAGTCACTGACTACGCCAACGCCATTAACGAAAATACAGCCATGCTGATGAAAGTGCATCAATCCAACTTTTCTATCGAAGGCTTTAGTGAAGCGGTGGAGTACGAATCACTCAAACAACTGGCATCCAATCATAACCTTTTGGACTATTATGACCTTGGAAGTGGCTATGTTCCCAAATTACCGTATAACTTGGGTCACCGCGAGCATTCCCTTAGCGAAATTCTTACATGTAATCCTTCACTGATTAGCTTTAGCGGTGACAAGCTTTTTGGAAGTGTTCAAGCGGGCATTATTGCTGGGCGCGCTGATTTGATCGCAAAATTAAAAAAGAACCAACTGCTGCGTATGCTTCGCGTCGATAAAATCACGCTGAGCTTGCTCGAAGAGAGTATTAAAGCTTATTTGAGAGAAGAGTACGAGCAGATTCCGACGCTTTGGTTACTCTTTCGAACGACTGAAGATTTGGAGCAGCGAGCTTTACATGTAAAAGAGATTATCGGTGAAAATGCGTGCGAAGTTGTAGATAGTGAAACCTATATGGGCGGAGGTACACTGCCTAACCGACGCTTCCCCACAATCGCTTTACATGTAAAAGGCAAAGCGACTGCTTTGGAGAGACAATTTCGTGAGAAGCATGTCATTGGGCGTATTGAAAATGATCAATTTTTGCTCGACTTTCGCACCATTCTTCCAAGCATTGAAGAAAAACTCATTGAAATCATCAAAAGTATTGTAGGCAAGCAGTAATGGAATATAGCATCATTGGAACCGCAGGACACGTCGATCATGGTAAAACAGCCCTTATTACAGCACTTACAGGCTTTGAGGGTGACAGTTTAGAAGAGGAGAAACGTCGAGGCATCACCATCAACCTTAGTTTTTCCAGTATGCAAAATGAGACCAAAAACGTTGCGTTTATCGACGTTCCAGGGCATGAAAAGCTTTTAAAAAACATGATCGCGGGAGCATTTGGATTTGACGCAAGCTTGGTGGTGCTTGATGCCAATGAAGGCATTATGCCCCAAACCAGAGAGCATTTAGAGATTTTAAACCTTTTACATGTAAAAAATATTATCATTGCGCTCACTAAGAAAGATCTTGCCACTTCTGAGGTTCTCGAACAACGAAAATACGAAATTACTGAGCATCTGAAATCCCTCAAAAACCTTCATTTGGTAGAAATTATCCCTGTGAGTATTTATGAGCCCTCCTCTATTCAAAAGCTCAAAGACGCACTTTTCGCACTGCCCGTAACGCCTAAAAAAAGTAATGGACTCTTTCGTTACTACGTCGATCGCTCTTTCTCCATTGCGGGGGCTGGAACGGTTGTGACAGGAACGGTACTTGATGGAACCATTAAAGTTGGTGAAAAGCTCTTCGCACCCGAACTAGAGAAAGAGTTTGTCATCCGTAACCTTCAAGTCCATGACCACGATGTTGAGAGTGCTTACTCTTCTCAAAGAACCGCGATCAACCTTCAAAACGCCCAAAAAACCTCTTTTGAAAAAGGAGCACTGCTCTGCAAAAAAGGATTTATTCGGGGATTAGACTGTGCTGATGTCTGGGTTGAGAGTATCGGTGGACATACGCTAAAACACAATGCCAAAGTCATTTTGTACGTGGGTACGAAACAAGTGGAAGCGCGTATTTTGTTTTACGAACATGACGATAAAGCGGACAAAGGTTATGCTAAACTGCAATTTAACCATAAACTCTTTTTAGTCCATGATGAGCCGTTTATCATCTGTTCCAGTGGACGTACCATTGGTGGTGGGCGTGTGCTCAATCCCATCAATGACCCTATGAAAAAAAAGGTCAAACTAGAGCTTCTTAAAGCACTCGATACCAAAGATTTTAAAACGACATTTACCATTTTAGTCGAAATGCACAAGCACGGTTTTGGACTCATCTCCTCTAACCAACGCTTTGGGCTAAACCATGAAGAAGCCAAAGGGATCGCCAATGAGATGAGTGATGTTTTTGTCGATGAAAAGGGCTTAGTGCTCTACCCTATAACGATGCAAGAAGAGTTGGGACGCATCGTTCAAGCCATTTACGCTAAAAATGCGTATGCCCTCCTCTCCGCAAACTCGCTCTCTTTGAAACTTAAATGGGCGAGTGTCGCTTTGGTGGAAAGTGTTTTGCAAAATCTTTGCGATGAAGGGTTGCTTGATTTTGTGGGTGGCATCTACAAAAATGCACAAATTGATATTGCCAATATCGAAACACTCATTGAAGATAAACTCTATAACACCTTGCTCACAGCCGAATTTACACCCGATGCTCCCTACAACATCTACGATAAGCTCGATCTTGACCGCAAGATGGGCGATGACGCACTCAAAAGCCTCACACGTGCTAAAAAGGTCGTACGCTTAGAGCATAACCTCTTTGTCACCACCATCGCATTAAGTGCCATGATGGCGCATCTAAGAGACATTATGCGCAAGGAAAACGGTGTCGATATCAAAGCCTTTAAAGAGCACTTCGATATCAGCCGTAAATACCTAGTCGCTTATCTTGACTACCTCGATAATTTTGATGATGTAAAAAAAGAGGGAAACAGAAGAGTGTTGGGGTAAAATTAAGAGATTTTTACCCTCGCAATACTATTGAGAAGCTTTACATGTAAAGCTTCTTTTGTTTTATTTTTCTCCTGCTTTAATACATTTTTCGCACTTTTCTCTCTCCCACTTATGTTTCATCCCTTTAATGTAGACAATTAAGATAAAAAAGAGTGCCGAAGTGACGCCTAACACGAGTAAAAGCAGTGTTTCAGAAGGGTCTGTCTCTAGTAAGATGAGCTTTCGTACCAACACGACAAACGAAATTTCAAGAAAGGTCACGGCATAGTCAAAGCCATCTTGGATAAAGAGCGTTTTGACAATCGCCAAAACAATCAAGATAAACAAGCCATCGGTCAAAATGATCTTAATTGAGCTAAAATCAAGCGCACCTTGTGAGATGGTAAAGGAAATCATCTTATAGCCAAGGCTGATAAGACACTGCCCCAAATAGACAATCATCATAATAATAAAGACATAACGCGCAATATTAAGAACATTGAGCAGTAATTTTTCTACTTTACCCTCTAAAAATTCATTGAATGCGAACACTTTACTTGAGATATTTTCATTGCATTTTTCGTTATTTTTTTCTTCCATACTTTCTCCTAATGCCTTTTACTTTGTAAAATGCGGCGAAATTATATAACAATTCCTGCAAATTCAGTTCTTATTTCAGATCAAAATGACATTTTTGTTCTTTTTGAAGAAAAAATTCATTTTACTCTTGACATTATTACTAATTAGTAATATAATTTCGGCAAAGGAAGGAAAAAGATGAAACTGAGATCAAATGTGAAAAGCTATGGTGAACGCACCGATAGAAGTATGCAAACATGGATTCAAATCCTCCGTGCATTTCAGAAAATCCGTGCCAAAGAGTTGAAGTATATCAACGCATCAGGTCTTAGCATGAATCAATTTGAAGTCTTAGAAGTCCTTTACCATCGTGGCGATTTGAACATAGGTGCAATCACAAAATTGATTGAAAGCACCCCTGGCAATGTCACTGTGGTGGTGAAAAATCTCATACGAGATGGCCTTATTAACACACTGCCTTCACCTGAAGATAGCCGTGTACGCATTGTCAGCATTACGGAAAAAGGAAAAGAACTCATCGGAGGAATGTTTCCCCAGCATGCAAGCAACCTGCAAAGCTATTTTGACGTGTTGAGCGATGAAGAGTTGATCGCATTGTACGATCTGTTACGTAAATTGCAAAAAGCGCAATAGGCTTCGTGTAAGCTCGCATTTTTTTGCTCATATATTACTAATTAGTAAAAAAGGAACTATTATGAAAATTAAAACATTACTCGCATCTTCTTTGTTGGCAGGAACTGCCCTATTTGCCGGAAACTATAACGTTGATCCTATGCATTCTAGTGCAGATTTTAGTGTTAAACACGCCATGATTTCAACCGTAAAAGGAAATTTTTCAACATTCAACGGAAGTTTTGTATACGATGAAGCAACCAAAACGCTTAAATCTTTAAACGGAACGATTCAAGCTGCCACCATCGATACAGGTATTAAAGACAGAGATGAGCACTTACGCTCAGCGGATCTTTTTGATGTTGCAAAGTATCCAACCATTACCTTTGTCCTTGATGAAGTGAAAGGCGATAAAGCGTATGGAAAATTGACAATGAAAGGTGTGACAAAACCTGTTGTGTTAGCTTTTGAAAACGGCGGTGCTGCAACGGATTTATACGGTAACAAACGTGTAGGACTGGGTCTTAGCGGTAAAATCAATCGTTCAGACTTTGGTATCTCATGGAACAAAGCGCTTGAGACTGGCGGCGTGATCGTGGGTGAAGAGGTTAAAATCGACGTAGCCCTAGAGGGAATTTTGCAAAAATAATGTTTTACATGTAAAGGAGAAAACAATGGCATTTTCAATTCATAAAGCAAACCAAAGAGGTGTTGCGGAACATGGTTGGCTTCACAGCCATTTTAGCTTCTCCTTTGCGGAATATTACAACAAAGAACGTATGGGCTTTGGCGCACTTCGCGTCATTAACGATGATATTATCGAAAAAGGCGAAGGCTTTGGGATGCACCAGCATCGTGATATGGAGATTATCTCTATCGTGACCCAGGGAGTTTTGATTCACAAAGACTCTTTTGGCAATCATGGTGAAGTTCATGCGGGTGAAATTCAGTATATGAGCGCAGGCGAAGGGGTGTACCACTCCGAATTTGCCTCAAAAGATGAAACGACAGCTCTGTTCCAAATTTGGATACACCCGAATCAAAAAGGCGGGAAACCCCTTTACAACCAACGTGATTTTAGAGATGTCACCAAAAATAATCAATGGGTTACGCTGGTTTCTCCTGATGGAAGAGAGAACTCCATTGCGATCAAACAAGAGGCGTTTATCGTCACCACTGAGTTAGAGGAAGGTAAAACAATTTCCTTAGCATCTTCTACTCCAAATCGTGGTAAACTCGTATTCGTTGTCGAAGGAAGCATTGAAATCGATGGTGTTGTACTTGAAAAAAGAGATGAAGTACAAATTACCGAAAGTAAAGCTTATGAGATAAAAGCGTTGAAACCCGCTTGGGTTTTAGTCTTTGATGTGCCAATGCACTAAATGATTGAAGGAAGAAAAATGTCACCTGTTAAAATGTCACTAGAAGCCAATAAAGAGTACCACTTCTGCACCTGTGGTAAAAGTGCTACGACTGTTTTATGCGATGGTAGCCATAAAGGCTCAGGTTTTACACCTAAAGCATTCACGGTCACCGAGGCAAAAGAGTATTATCTTTGCGCCTGTAAAAAAAGTGCTAATGCACCATTTTGTGACGGAAGCCACGCTAAATAACCAAACGCTCTTGAGTGTCGCAAAGATATCTTTGCGGCGCTCCTTTTTCTGCTCCTTTGAAAATCCCTTTATTCGTGTATAATTGCTAAAAAACAATACAAAGGTCTCTTTTCATGCCAAAACATCCAACTCTTTTACACCAATTTCGCTCTTTTTGTCTCCAAAATCATGTCGATGATATGGAAAAAGCCATTGAGTATTTTTCTGTATTTGGAGGAACAAGCTGGAAAGTGGACATGCACAAGCCTCTTTTAGAGCTTATTGAGACTAAGATTTTCAAAAATTATCCTTATATTCATAGCGACATTGCCAAAATAACCTTCAGCAACAAACTCAGCCATACACTTTTAAGCGCTATGGCAACGGGCGATCGTCGAGTGCATTCAACCTTTAAGCGAGCCCACATTAGCCGAGAAGAAGGTGAATCAGCGCTTGATACACTTTTGGACAGCGCACTGATTCGTTTCGAGTATTCGCTGGAACGTCCTGTCAATGCCGATGATGATAACTCCGATAAACTAAGTTTTATGACCCCTTTTATGCGCTTTTGGTTTGCCTTTGTCTCCCCGTTTTATAAGACGATCAAAGAGGGCGATTACAGTGAAGTTGAAAAATCATTTGCCTCTCGCGAACAAGAATTTTATGAACTCATCTTTAAAAAACTCTCATTTGAGCTTTTGCGTAAAATAATGATCGAAGATCCTATCGTAGAGGTGGGAAGTTATTGGGATAAAAACGCTGAAATTGATATTCTGGCTAAAACACAATCAGGAAAACTCATCGCAGGAAGTACCAAATACAAAAATACTAAAGTGAAAAAAACCGAACTTACCAAACTTAAAGAGCAATGTGCCAAAGCAGATTTTGAGCCTGATCTGTTTGTGATTCTCTCCAAAAGTGGGTTTACTTCTGAACTCAAAGCACTGAAAGGTGATGACCTTAAACTCTTTACGATCAAAAGCATGAAAGCCTTAGTGGAAGATGTGAGCGAAAAAGAGTTAATTCCATGTGAGGGGAAAAAATATTAACACGCATAAAAAAGGGGTTTTACTCCCTTTTTTATACGATTGCCCTTGGTAAATTATCGCGCTAGAACAACACAGGTTGCGACAAAGGCGACGACCTCAGGGGTGTATTTGATGTAATTTATCCATACACGCATGACCCATCCTTTTGTTGTGATATTGACAACCTAAGCATACTTCGTTCCAAAGCGTTACATGTAACGCTCATACGCTTCAATTTTTTCATGCAGTTTGAGGGCTAAATAGTGATGGGCATAGCCAAGTTCACTCAAAATCATCTTTGCCTCTTCAAGATACTTTCGTTTTTTCGCTTCATCCCAGTGTTTGGGAGGTACACCCAAATTGGTAATACGATCGGCAAGTTTGACCAGTGCTACGCAGTTTTGACGTTTTTTAAGCCGCTCAAGACTGTCTTGCATCTGCACCTCTTTAGAAGGGAGCGTTTTATCTTTGGTAAGCGCTTGTACCCCTTTAGCGATCACTTCACTATTCCCTGCTAAAGAGCTCTCTTTGGTGATTTGGGTGGTTGTATCTTCATTAACATCATGCAAAAGTGCACAAGCAATGGCAACATTGTTTTCATCGAAACTCAGTGGCTCCATGTAAAGAGCGTTAATGACTTCACTGGCAACACTTAAAAGATGCATTGAGTAAGGCAAGCCGTGTGGCGTCTTTTGCTCACCATGTGCAAGAAGGGCAAAAGCAAGATTTTCCTTGAAAAATTCCACACTAAAAAGCTCTTTCGGTAAAGTCTCATTCATGCGTTTGACCTGAGGTAAAGAGGGCTTTTTGCCTTTTTCGATTTTGGCATAGTGCGCCTCTTCTTCATCCTCGCTGTAGAAAAACAGATAACTGCCCTCCTCGCAGACAAACTCCAACTCCTCAAAACGCTCATGCTCGCCAACAGTGGCATAAAGGTTTACATGTAAAATCTTTGTGAACATTTCACTAGGAGAATAAGGCGTTTTTGCAGGCGGAAGAGGAATGGTATCGAACTTGAAAAACTCAAAATAACCCAAAGAACCACCTGCAACATGAAAATTAATGGTGAGACTTTTAGGTTTCCCCTCTTTGAGATAAACAATTTCAATGAGCGCATGCATTGTATAAAGACCTATGACTTCACACCCTTCAATGTCGTTTAAATAAGCCCATTTTTTATCCATAAGTGACCTTTACATGTAAAGAGTGTAACTACTTTTTACAGAGTTCATCAAACCATACGTCATTTTCAGAAGAACGGTTCATTTTGGAGCGTAAAAGCGTTTCGCGTACCGAGACTAAATCCTCTAATTCTAAGAACTCTAACATTGAAAATGAAGAAATTGGAGCGTTTGGATCAGATTCTATCAATTTTTCGATTTCTTCTATAAGTGCCATTTTATCGGCATTCTCTGGCATTCGTTGACCTTTCATTAACAAACTATGATTGGTTTTATTGTATAATACCTAACATTTCATGCAGATTAGTTTCTGTAACTTATAAGGAAAATGAATGAAAAAACACATTTTATGGTTAGTTGCGCTTCTTTCTAGCACACTTTTTGCCGCAACAGACGCACAGATTGTTGAACACTTTAAATCAACGATTCAAGTACCCAATATTACCATTGAAGTTGTCTCACGCAAAAGCGTTGATGGCATTGATGGCATGGATTTCGTGACTCTAAATCTTACCGATGGAACACGTTCACAAAAACTCAGCATCTTTACCAAAGATGATTTGATTTTCCCTGATGTTATCAGCATCAAACAAGGTGGAAGCATCAAAGAGATGATGGAGATGGCAGAGCTTCAGAAAAAGCTTTCAGCAATCTACAAAAAAGAGGAAAAGAAAAATGTCATCTCTTTAGGCAATGACCCTAAAAAAGATACATTGGTAGTTTTTACCGATCCTGAATGCCCTTACTGCAGACAAGAACTTGCTCAAATCGAACAAAGACTTACAACCAATAACCTTAAGTTGATTTTTACACCGGTTCATGAGCGAAGCTCTCTTGAAAAAGCAGCCGTTATCTACACTGAAACCGCTAAAGCTAAAACCGATGCTGAAAAAATTAAAATCTTGAAAAAATACTACGATGAAAACGTCAAATTTGATCAAAAAGTTAGCGATGCTGAAGTCGCTCACATTGATGAACTTAAAAACAAATACTTTGGTGCTGGCATCAAAGGCGTCCCATTTATCGTTAAAGAGAAAGAGCTTTTAAAATAGTCTTCGCCTTTCTATCCCGCTCGTAAGGGCGGGATAACTTTATGTTAAAGAGGTTCGTATGACAGAGATCGTCCTTTTTGCGTGCATTGGTGTGTTACTGGCTTCTACCATAACTCTGTTTATACTTCTTCAAAACCAAAAAAAACAAACAACCCCTCAAAATATTACTTCTTTCGATGATATTTTTCAATCGATTCCTATACCCTTTCTTTACAAAAAAGAGAATAGACTTTATTACAATAAAGCGTTTGAAAAAGCGTTTGGAACTTTTTTTAAAGCAACCATAGATCATATTAGTACGCTTCCAAAAAAAGGTGAGCACCCTCTTTTACTCACGTTTGACAACAATATACCGAAGCAAACAACCGTTCATATGACAACCCTCTTTGATGAACAAAATAATATTATAGGCTTTACAGCGCTGATAGTTGACATATCAGCGCTTCATAAAAGCAAAGAGCTCCTCTTAACGCAAAAAGAAAGATTAGAACTTGCCCTTGAAGGAAGTGATGAAGCTTTTTGGGATTGGGATATGAAAAGCGATGATGTCTTTTACTCTCAAAAGTGGAAACAGCTCATGGGGTATAATGAGACTGAAACCCCTTCAACACTCTCCTCATGGCTTAATTTAGTCCATTCTAAAGATATGGCTCTGGTCAATGAACGCCTTAAAGCACATCTTGATGGTCATAGCGAATATTTCATGGTTGATCATCGCATTCGTCAAAGTGAGCCTCTTCGTTGGGTGAAGGTTCGAGGTCGCGTCATTCGTGGCAAAAATGATCGCAATATCCGTATGGTTGGGATTATTCGTGATATAAGCCAACAAAAAGCCAGTGCCGCTCAAGAAGCTATAGAACACGAACGATTTATCGCTTTTGTAGAACATATTCCCGCTCCAGCCTTTATAAAAAATTCGCAAGGGAAGTATCTTTATATGAACCAAGCGTATCAAAAATTTATCGGCTTTAAAACATGGAAAAATAGAAATGCCGCCGATATTTTTGACTCTCATACTGCCGAAGAAATTGCCGAAACGGATCGCCTTTCTCTTTATGAAGGGATTGTGACACACGATATTAGCTTACCAACTGCAGAGGGAACCAAAAGTTATTTTCATCTTTATAAATTTGGTATTGAAAGCGAAAATGAAAAATTACTCTGTGGCTTTGGTATTAACAAACCGTTCAAAGAGTAAGTGTATTATTTGACAAGATTTTGGGCAGAGGTCGTCTCCAGCCAACTGTTTTGGCATTGCAAAGACTTTTGATACATGCCCCTATAAAATCACGATAGGACAAAACCATGCAACCCAACCTTTTGATGATTGAAGATGATGTCGAACTCGCAGAAATTTTATGCAATTTTTTAAAACGCTACAACATCATCGTGACCAACTATGAAGACCCGTATCTAGGCATTAGCGCCTTAAGCCTCACCAAATATGACCTGCTGATTTTAGACCTTTCCCTGCCAGGTATGGATGGATTAGAAATTTGCAAAGAAGTCCGTTCTAAAAGTGATATTCCTATTATCATCTCCTCTGCTAGAAGCGATTTGGAAGATAAAATCGTAGGTCTAGAGCTCGGAGCGGATGATTATTTACCCAAACCTTATGAGCCTAAAGAGCTTTATGCACGCATTATGAGTGTACTGAGACGCTACAAAAAAAGTCACTCCACAGCAGAAGAAGTCTCAACATCCGCTCTTATCCTTAAAGAAGAGAGTCATACTATTTTATTTAACAACGCCCCTCTTACACTAACCCCTGCTGAATATGATGTATTAGGACACCTCATCAAAAAAAATAACTGCGTTGTTTCTCGAACGGAACTGTTAAATAGCACACTTAGTCTGAATGAAGATAACGAAAGCAGAAGTCTTGATGTCCTTATTAGTCGCATTAGAACCAAACTAGGAGAAAGCTCTAAAGAACCTCATTTCATTCACTCCGTACGGGGCATCGGCTATAGGCTTCAAGCATGAGATGGTATCATTCAATTATTACACGTATTACACTTATCTTTGCACTCGCGCTTATCGGGATTGGTGCTATCTTTTTTTTCACTCACCATGCATGAGCGAGAGACCAACCTAAGGCGTATGCACGATTATTCGCATCTTGCTGTGCGTTCATCTGTTGACCCTTTCACCAAACAACTTGATTTTAGTAAGCTTGATGAAATGGGTTTTATTCTTGTTGAAGATAAAAAACTTCGAGAGAAGCTTCTCTCCTTGCCTAAACCACCTCGTCCTTTTCCGATAAGACAGATGGAAGAGAAGATGCGATTTGCATTGGATGTCATTCCCTATGGCATTCATATCTATGCTATTTTACAAAAAAGGAACGATGAGCCTGTGATCTTAGAAGTGCCTTTTGAAAAAGAGGTGTTTCCTCAAATTCTTTTTCCGTTTTTAACCTTTGCCTTTGTGATTTTCCTTTACATTGGCATTATTCGAAGTATTCTTCCCCTTAAAACACTCAGAGAGAAGATCAAATACTTTGCCAATGGTGATTATGACATTACATGTAAAAGTACGAAAAAAGATGAAATCGCTGCTCTTGCCAATGAATTTGACAGCGCTGTCATCAAAATCAAAGCATTACGCGATTCAAGGCAACTCTTTTTGCGCAATATTATGCACGAACTGAAAACACCGATTACGAAGGGGAAACTTGCCGCTGAAATGATCGAAGATGCCACCTATACCAAGATATTGCAAAACGTTTTCAAGCGCCAAGAAGCGCTCTTAGAAGAGTTCTCGCGCATTGAAAAATTGAGTGCCGATGAACTTAAGCTGGAAATCAAGCACTATCACATTGAAGATGTAGTAGACTTTGCCCTTGATATTTTAGATGATAAACAAGAGAGTATTACCTGTAAGCTCACTCCTGCTGAGCTCCATGTCGATTTTGAGCTTTTTGGTGTGGCACTCAAAAACCTTTTAGACAACGGCGTTAATTACTCTACCGATCATCATGTATTCTTGTGTAATGATGCTAAAAGTATCACCATTTCCAACAAAGGGCCTGCTCTAGAGTTCTCATTAGAGCGTTATGCAGAGCCTTATTTTTTAGAAGGTAAAAAACAAAAAAGCTCCCGTGGTCTTGGGTTTGGTCTGTTTATCACCTGGCACGTCATTCGGTTACATGGCATGAAACTTGCCTATAAACATGAAGGCGATACCAACTATTTTTATATTTACATGTAATGGTAAGAAGGAGAGAAATTTATGGCATATTCAGTGGGTATTTTTATCTTTGACAATGTTGAAGTCCTTGATTTTGCGGGTCCTTATGAAGTCTTCACAACTGCATCACGTGTCTTTAACAAAACGGCTTCTTCTCCAGAAAACCTTGCTTTTGAAGTCTTTACGGTTGGTAAAACTAAACAATCTATTTACGCAAGAGCTGGGCTGAAACTGCACCCTGATTATTCCATTACTTCACATCCAACACCCGATCTTTTACTCATTCCTGGTGGCGTGGTGACCAAAGAACTCGAAGACAACGATATTATTTCTTGGATCAAAAGCACCTCATCTCACACTACCATCACCGCTTCTATCTGCACAGGTGCTTTTTTGTTAGCAAAAGCAGGACTACTTGAAGGCAAATCCTCAACAACCCATTGGGAAGACATTGATGATCTTCGTACCCTATTTCCAACGTTACATGTAGAAGAAAACAGGCGGTGGGTCGATGAAGGCTCGATCGTCACCTCCGCAGGCATTTCGGCTGGCATCGACATGAGTTTGCACCTTGTAGAGCGCCTGATGGGGCAAGAATTAGCCATTAATACCGCCAAACAGATGGAGTTTGATTGGACGCAAAACAGCTAAACTCTCTGATCTTCAAAAAGGCTACTTTATATAACTTTTTATTTTTGTTGTCTAAAATTCTTTACATGTAAAGATAAACGATGAAATGAGAATAAATAAAAAAACCAGTTCCCCATTTTTATGTCATAAGTAGGCTAATATGGATCAAGCAATAATGGTAAGAGAAAAATCTGTTTACATATTCATGTATGATGATGGCAAACGTGTTCTTAGCGCACTCGCATTTCTAACAATGATCATATTAGGGTTAGGATTTATGTGTTTAAATCAATGGGTTACTTTAATCTTTGGTGGATTAGTCGTTGTTGTAGGAATATGTAAATTTGTAGATGCTTGCTTTTTCAAACGTATAATAATAAATAAAACTCATATTACAAAAGAGTGGTTGTACTTTGGAAAACGAAGTATCAAGCTTTCCAATCTGCAAGTTGGCGTTGTAAAAGGATTGTGGAGTGGCACAATTTTTTTTCATCAAAAAGACAGCATTGGGTTAAATCGAATTCCTATCCAACTTGAAGTACTTCCAATTGGAAACACAGGGTTTAATCTAATTAGAAAGATACTCATTCAAAAAGGAATAATTACCGGTGATGAGCGCTCATGGAACAATTCATAGAAAATAAAGCGGACAAGCTACTTTTATCGCTATTTTTGCTCCATATTTTGTTCTTTATCAACCTCTCTTAATCTTCAAAATACTCTGACAAACTCCTAAATGATCGATAATTTCATCGACTTTTAATCCCGCCATTTCGATTAGCTTGATAAAGTCTTTTGAGTGGTACATCTTACTGCATCCATTTGCCATGGCGGTGAAATAAGGCGAGGTGTTGATGATGCAAAATGCCGATGTTTCAAAGCGTTGCCTGTCCCAAAATGGCTCCATGATGCAAAGCAAGGTCTGCTCATTCATCGCCTCTTTGGCTTTGCTTAAAATGTTGACAATCTCCTCTTCGCTAAAGCAGTCTAAAAACTGGCTCATCCAGATGATGTCAAACCCTTTGGGAAAGCTGTGCTTTGGGGCTAAAACATTGGCAGGCAAAAGGTCAATCTGCTCACGTAAGCCCGCTTTTTCGATGTTTTCACGCGCTAATGCGAGCTGTTCTGGCAGATCCATAATGGTTACATGTAAAGCCTTATCGCTCTTTGCGATCAGCATCGAAAACTTCCCTGTATTGCCGCCCACATCTAAAATTTTGCTCGGTTTGAGACTCAAAAGCTTTTTCACCGCTTCAGGAAACGCGCTGTCGGAGTAAAAATGATCGAAGGTAAACCAACTCTGTTTCGCGTTTTCAGGCAAGATGGAAAGTGCGGGGTAGATGGTTTCCCATTCGCCAAAGACTTTGAGTCCTGTCGGTTTGCCACTTTTGATCGCCTCATCCAGAGAAAAAAGCCCTTGGTAATTCACATGGTGGTTGTAGTTCATATTGGCAATGGTCATCGGATCGTTCAGTAAAAAACAACCCGTTTTGGTGATGAAATAAAGCTCGCCTTTTTGCTTGACGATGTCCGCGCTCAGACTGGTTTCGATCAGTGTTGTGATGCCGTATGTGCTTAGATTGGTCTCTTTTGCCAGCGCTTCGATGCTCAGACCCTCTTTGTGCTCATAGAGTGCTTTTAAAACGCCTAGATCGCGCATAGAGCGTGCCACTTGAAATACAATCGGTGCAAATGCGATGCGTTGAGCGTTGTACTGTGCTTCTAGGGCAGAGACACTGTCGTTATCGTTAAAAAATGGATTCATTCAAATGTTCCTTATTTTCTAAAAAAGTAAATGAAACCTTAACAGAAAACTCTCTTTTAAGCTCTTATTTTAACTAGATTTATATAATACGCTTGTTTGTTTTAGAATCGCTGCAAGGAGTGTATGATACTCAACCATTTGTATACGCTTACATGTAAAGAAGGGGCACGCTTTTGTGTGAGACTTAGCGACGCGTCACATCCCGTTTTTCAAGCGCATTTTCCTACAAATCCTATTCTTCCTGGGTTTATTTTGCTTGATTTAAGTGCAGAAATTTTAGGAATTGAAATTGTCAAAATTCAAAAAGCAAAATTTTTAAAAAATATTACGCCTCTTAGTGTGCTTTGGTTCGACACGCAAACGCACGAAAAAACACTCAAAATTCGTGTCACACAAAATGAACAAAAAGTAGCAGAACTCACTTATGAAAAAAGATGATATCGTTGTTGTGATTCCTACGTACAATAATCCTCTTACCATTGAGAAAGTGGCACAAGAGGTTTTAACACAAGGGTACGCTTTGATTGTTGTGGATGACGGCTCTAAGATCAACGTAGCTGACATCATTTTAAAACCGCATGAAAAACTCACGATTATCAGGCACCTAACCAACCAAGGTAAAGGCGCTGCCATCATGACTGGCGCTCACGAAGCTCAAAAACGTGGGTTTGACTACTTTATCAGCCTAGATGGCGATGGACAGCATTTAGCTTCTCAAATTGAAAAGATATGCAACGCCTGCGATGGTAAAGATCAGATCATCATTGGAGCACGTAATTTTGAGATCAATCATGTTCCCAATGGTTCTAAATTTGGCAGATGGTTTAGTAATTTTTGGGCATGTTGGGACACCGAACAGAGTATTACCGACTCGCTTTCGGGTTTTAGACTTTACCCGACTTCCATACTCGACCTCATCATCAAAACCAAACGGTTTGACTGGGAGATGGAAGTGCTTGTCAAACACGCATGGAAAGGTCGCATCATCAAAGAAGTGAGCATTGAATGTTACTATCCCACACCCGAAGAGCGGGTGAGTCACTTTAAAAAGTTTTGGGATACCGCGGCGATTGTCATGGTGCATGTCAAACTTTTACCGTGGAAATTTTTTCTCAAGAAAAAGTACCAATGAGTACAAAACAGCGAGGAAGCGGATGGAGTATCAAACTCGTTTTTACCTTTTATAGGCTCTTTGGCTACACTTTTATTTATTACCTGATGTATCCTGTAACCTTTTTTTTATTTTTAGTCGCGGGCAATGTCAAAGAGGCGCTCAAAGACTACTACGCGCATATCAACCGACCGTTTAACAACAGAGTCTATTTTGAACACTTACGCCATTTTGCAATCACCATGTGTGACCGTTTTGTCTCCAAAGTGAGCCCCCAAGATTATACGTTTGAAATAGCCAACAAAGAAGCCTTGATGAACCATCTTCATCAAGGTGGTATTTTGCTTTTATCGCATTTTGGCGGTTGGGCAAGTGCTGGTAACTGTTTTTCAGATCTTAAAATTAACATTGTCATGCAAGAATCACTCATCGCACCCATCAAGTGTATTGAAGACAATCTTGAAACCAAAAATCCACATCTCAACATCATCGATCTCTCCAAAGGCGGAGTGTATGTCACCATGAAAATTGCTTCAGCACTTCTCAATAACGAAATTGTAGCAATGATGGCTGATCGTGCAACGGAAGCCAAAAACAGAGAGTTTGTCACTTTCTTTGGCGAAAAAGCAGCATTCAATAAAAACCCTTTTAGCATTGCGTACAAAACCGAAAAGCCGCTCATGGGCATCGCCTTTAGCTATCAAAAGCCCCAACATTACCGTATCGAATTTATTGAAATAGTCATGAATAAAAACAACCATGCAGAAGTAGAGATACACAAAGCCATGCAAATTTATGCCGATTTCTTTGCATCGCATGTTCGTGCGTACCCTCATCAATGGTTCAATCTATACCCTTTTTGGAAAGAGGAAGTATCTTTATGAAAAAAGTTTTAGTCACAGGAGCAACAGGTAGCCTTGGCGAAGCTATCGTGCGTTATTTTGCCAAAGAGGGGTACTTTGTGTACATCCACTACCATCGTCACAAAGAGAAAGCCTTAGCACTTCTTGAAGAGATCAAAAACGGTGAAATTATCCCGTTTGACATCACGCAAAAAGAGGAAGTGAAAAAGGCGTTAGAATCTTTACATGTAAACGTCTTGGTAAACAATGCAGGCATCACCAAAGATAAACTTTTTTTCTTTATGGAAGATGAGGCGTGGAGTGATGTTATGGATGTTAACCTTAACAGCCTTTTTTATGTCACCAAGCAAATTCTACCGAATATGATCAAAGAAAAAGCAGGCTCTATCGTCAATGTCTCCTCCATTTCTGGTCTCGTAGGAAATGCTGGACAAGTGAACTATTCAGCTGCAAAAGGTGGCATTATCGCTTTTACCAAAGCGCTTTGTGCAGAAGTTGCACGTTATAATATCAGAGTCAATGCCGTAGCGCCAGGTGTGATTGAGTCTGAGATGGTTCATGCTGTGGATAAGAACATCACCGATCTGATTCCCTGTAAACGGCTCGGTCGTCCTGAAGAGGTAGCAGAAGTCGTCTTCTTTTTAGGCGATAAAGCAACGTATGTGAATGGTGAAGTGATCAATATTAGTGGGGGAATGGTACGGTAATGCATATACTTTTTTCGTTTTTATACGCACCCATCGTTGTGGTGCTTCTTGGTTATTTTGATATTAAAACAGTCTCTATAGGACTTTTTAGCTTTGGTGTACTTTGGCTTTTGAGTCAAAAAAAACGAGAGGTCAAAACCACAATTTTTCCTCTTTTTTACATGGCGGTAGCGCTAGGCGCCTATTTTTTAGATGACTTTTTAGTGCTCAAATTTCTACCCCTTTTGATTTCTTTGGCATTTATCTTTTTCTTGATTGCAAGTTATTTTGATAACGATTCTATCATTTTGCACTTCGCACGCAAAATCCATAAACGAACTCTTAGCGCTGCAGAAGAAGCTTACGTCAACTGTTCAACGATTTTTTGGATAGTCCTTGCAAGTGTTAATATCCTTTTACACGTCAGCATATTACTGCTGAAAAATGACCACTACTGGATTATCTACTCTTCTTTTGGCTGGTATTTTGTTTTTATTCTAGGTGGCATTGTGCAGTTCTTGCACCGTCATTTTATCTTCCTAAAACGGATGTGATACATGAGAGTCATCGTTTTATGCTGTCTCTTTTTTCTTTCTCTTTTTGCCAATGACAGCGCTGCTTTTAAAGAGACACGCTATCTCTATGCGCTTGATAAAAATATCACCTTAGAGGGATACATCACTTTTGGCGAGCAAAACATTGTCATTGAATATGTCAAACCAGAACCTAAAGTCTTGACCTATTTTGAAGAAAAGCTCACCATTCAAGATGCTAAAGGCTATCAGGTGATTGATGCGCAAAGTATGCCTTCCATGAACTATTTTTTTATGATTATCAAAGCAGTTCATGATGAAAATACACTTTTGCTCAACTCCTTTTTTGAGGCAACCACACAAGGAGATGAGACCGTTTTAACCCCCAAAGGCGTAGCGGCGGAGGTACTTGAAGAAGTGCGTATTGTGCGGCATGAAAAGAAGCTTCACTCTTTACATGTAAAGATTAAAAACGGCGATAGGATCACCATTGAAGTCATGGACTAAAACCCTCAATCTTCTTTTATTTGCCATCGTTGGCACACTTTTTTTCGTTTACCAAAACTCGGTGCATGTCTCCACCAATTTACTCTCTTTTTTACCTGAAAGTAAGGGCAAAGAAGCACTTGAAATCTATTCCCATTTCAAAAATTCTAAGGAAATCTTGATCGCTTCGGAAGGGTTTGATAAAGAGTCTCTCTCTCACATAAAAACCATCGAAGAGAAACTGCTAGCATCCCATCTTTTGAAGCTAGAAAGTGCCATTGTCCCCAATGCAACACTTATAGAATACACCAAAAAGAACGCTTTTTATCTGAAAAATCTGAATAAAGACGACCAACCAAACATTCACGAAAAGCTCAAAACTCTTTATGAAAGAATGGTGAATAATCCCTACTATACTGTAATAGACGCCAATGATCCACTGGGGTATTTTACCCCCAAAGAGAAACCTATTGCCATGAGTATTCGTGATGGTCACTTAGCCTTAGGTGACTTTGGATATTTTAGTGTTTTTAGCATCAAAGACACCTCCAATACCATTGAGAGTTATAAAGCGGTTTACGATCTTGTGCATCAAGAACTCAAGGGCATGCAAACGATTCGTGTCTTTAGCCCAACATTTTATTTTGTGGAAAACTCGCAAAAAATTCAAAATGATGTCAATTTTTTGATTGCTCTTTCTACCCTTTTACTTCTGATTCTCTATGTTTTTATCATTCGAAATATTTACCTTCTCATCAACACCATCGTGACGCTTGCCACCTCAACACTGCTTTCGTTTTTGCTCATTGGTATGATTTGGAGTGAAGTCTCTGTCTTTGTTTTAGCCTTTGGAAATGCCATTGGCGCACTCGCGATTGATTACATGTTTCTCTACTACTTTTACGGTCATTATGAGCATAAAAAAGGCTTTAATACTTCCGCTTTTTATGGCTTTTTGACCACCTTTGGCGGGTTTATGGTCTTTTCGTGGATCAATTTTCCACTCATCCAACAAGTGTGTGTGTTTGCGATGTTCTCACTGGTCTTCTCTTATCTTCAATTTGTTTTTCTCTTTCCACTTATTGGGTTTAAAAAAGCACACCCTTTTGCCAATTTCACATTTTCACTTCCACTGCCTTACCGCGCCATCGCCTTACTCTCTTTGCTAGCCATCGCGGTTTCGGTCTATTTTTTGCAGGTCGATACCGACATCAAAAAACTGGACTACCAAAATACAGCTCTGATGAAAGAGGAGAAATTCTTTAAAGACGCGGCTAAAAAAGAGGGCTATACCCCAATTTTGATCGAAGCCAACTCGATTGATGCGCTTATAGCGCATAGTAATACCATCAAAAATCGTTTTAAAAATGCCACCGTACCGCTCTCATACTTTTTCGATAGAGCCTTTTACGAAGCGCGAAAACAAGAGCTTGAAGCTTTACATGTAAAAGAGAAAAAAACACTTATCGAAGAGGAAGCCACTAAGATTGGTTTTCGTGAAGGCTTCTTTAAAAATGCCTATAACGATCAGCTTTTATCTCCAAGTTACCCAAATCTTGAGCTCGAAACGCTTAATGCGATGGGGTTTGATGTCGTACAGAAAGATGGTCACTACTTCACTTATGCACTTGTTAAAAACAGCGAGCGAGGTTTATTGGAAAAATTTGATTTTGCTTATGCTATTGATGCGAAAGGAATGTTTCTGGTTGCGCTTCAAAAAATTATGCATCAATTGCTTCTTAGTGGGGCATTGAGTGTTGCTTTTAACGCCTTCATCCTTTTTGCTGTTTGCCGCAAAACATTGGCACTGAGTTCGAGTTATGTTTTACTTCCATCCGCTCTTATTTTAACGCTTTTAGGGCTTCATTTTACGATTATTCATCTCTTTATGCTGTTTATTGTGATCTCTTTTGGAATTGACTATGGTATTTATATGGGAAAGAGTAACCATCTTGAAAGCGAAACAAAGAGTACGATTGTAGCCTCTCTTATCAGCGCTTTTGCTGGCTTTGGCGTTTTAGTCTTTAGCGACATCGGGGCACTTCATTATATGGGTCTTGTTTCGTGCATTGGGATAGGGGCTATTTTAATTTTACTGATGGGGAGAAGAAGCCATTGAAAGTCATTCTAAAAAACGATGATGGCAGTGAAAACGTCTATGAAAGCGCACACCTCATCGACCGGGCGCTTAAAAATCAAACACTTCTTATCCCTTCCAAAACCAAAGAAGAGAATGCCTTAGAGATTTTAAGAGCCTATCTTTCAGGCGCAAAGCCTATTTTGTATGATCAAGAAAATCTCTCTTTAAAAGAAAAAATCGAGTCTTTGGGCACTGAAATATTCAAAGAGATCGACTTTGCCGCCATGTTTTTTACCTCAGGCAGTACGGGATTTCCAACGGGTGCCTTTAAAAGCAGAGAGAACATTGAAACCGATATGGAAGCCTTGCTGTTAGAATTTGGGAATTTCAAGATTCAAACAGTGGTTGCAACCGTGCCATTCATTCATATCTACGGTTTTTTAGCCGCCCTTTTACTGCCACTCAAACTGGATGTGGATTTACTCTTTAAAGAGCATTTTTTGCCGCACGATCTACTTGAATATGCAAAGCCTCACCATCTTGTCGTGACCACACCCCTTTACATCAAATCACTGCTCAGACTGGATGAAGTAAAAGATTTGAGCGAGACGATATTTATTAGTTCCACAGGTCCTCTGCCCACCGAAATCGCCAAAGAATTTACGGACAAATTCAACACCACACTCATTCAACTCTTTGGCTCAACCGAATGTGGAAGCATCGCTTTTAAAAAACAAGACGATACCTTTTGGAGCCCTTTCCACGGAGTAGAGACATCGCTCAATACCGAAGGACTTTTACATGTAAAATCCCCCTTTATCTCAAAAACGCTATGGCAAGAGGGCTTGGTACAAACAGCTGGGGAAATTCAGAGCTTTGATTATGCGATTCTTGAAAACGGGAAGTTTCAACTGATAGGACGAAGCAGTAACATTGTCAAAATTGCAGGAAAACGTTATGCTACAGCACAAATCGAAGAAATTTTAGAAGCACAAGAAGGTATCTCGAAAGCACTCGTGCATGTCAAACATAACAATGCGGAACTGAAAGATGAGATGGTGGTAATTTTCTTAGAAACCACTCAGCCTATCACACAAAAAGCAGTCAAAAGTACGCTTAAGCACCGTATTGGAAAGATCAATTTACCTATCGAATTACACATCGTGGATAAAATCTCTACCACGCTGATGGGGAAAAAATGTATGCCATTAGTCTAAAAGGATGGCAGAGCGTGCCATCCTCTTTGATGCATTAGAGCAAGCTAAGTTGTACTTGAATGGCCTTGTTAAGGTTTTGAATCCATCCGTTGTAGTTACTATGAATCGTATTGTTTTCCGCGTTATAATCTAAATTAATACTACTTTCGTAGTTAATACTGTACTCTTGTGTATTGTACGTAATCGCAACCACTGCAGTATGCGTCCTTAAAACAAGCGTACCTTTGAGCAAACCCTCTTTCTCTTTTTTGATGATCCAGCCAAGTCCTCCGCCCGCACGGATAATGGCTTTTTCAACATCAGACATGCTGGCTTTTTTATCAGCAGTCACAGCAATGGCATTATTGTTGACATTGTAAACGGGTGGCGTTCCACACCCCAAAAAAGTGACACTTAAGACAAAGGCGATCGTTAACATCAGAAGCTTTTTCATTACCATCCTTTAGAAAAATTTAAATTCATTCTATTGACATTCAGATTAAATTTTACTGAGTTTGTAGTATTTAAAAGCCTAAAATAGGCACTTATCACTTAATGTAGCCCTAAAATTTCTTTTCCGTGAATCAGTTTGTTGTTGATTTGACACAACGAATAAAATACCATCGAGGTCGAGAGCGCTTCAATAGGTTTTCCAAAGGTATCCATCGTAATGCCCAAGAGATGAAGTTTGGTATTTTGCAATTTTATTCTGCCCGAAATATCACTCGCAACAATAAAAACTTTAGCATTTTGAGCCGATAGTACCACCGATTTTGTACTTTTAATGGTACTGTTGATAATCTTTACATCCGAATTTATAATGGCCAACTCCTCAACCACCGCATCTTTAATGATAATTTTTTGAGAATTAATGATGCTCATATTTCCAATTCTTCCCGTATAAACTCTACCATCAATATCTCTGATAGTGGCACTGTAGTTGGGAGCATTGAGCGGCACAGTAGGTCGCACAATCCCATCTTGATTTACAAGATGTGCTTCAAGAAGATTTAAAAAGGTTTCTTCATGACTGACCATAGGAACATGCCCCGTATGTGGCAGTATTTTCAAAGAGGCATTGGGCATTAGTTTATGCAGCACATACCCCGTTTCCACAGGTGCAATTGTGTCTGTTTCACCCCAAATAATCGTCGTTCTTGCATTAATTTTTTGAGGAATTCCGTTAAAATTTTCCTCGACCAACGCAACGGCGGCAATGCTATAAGGACTTCCTCCAAGAATAGTGGCTCGCAAATCTTCACTGGAAAGAACCACTTCCATATCTAAAGACATTTTACGATCAATTTTCTCCGCAATTTTGTCGATAAATGAGGTTACTTTTTGCGTTTGAAGACCTTGGATCAGACCATTTTGCTCATCAAAAAAAGCATTGACACCATTTTGCACTAAAAAGTTATTGTACTCAGAGCGATGCAGTATACCCGCCGCATCTACAAGCACTAAACTCTCCACATCGGAAGGATACATACTGGTATATTTCAGCGCTATCGCTCCACCCATCGAGTGCCCCACCAAGTGAAACGGCTTTTTCACATATGTTTGAGTGATATAGTGAATAAACTTGGCATAATTGAGTGGAGAATAAAGCTCATTGGATTTACTGGATTGTCCAAATCCTGGAAGGTCAAATGTCACCACAAAGTAGTCATCTTTTAACCGTTCAATACTGCTTTCCCAAATGGTAGAAGCCTCATCACCCAATCCATGCACTAAAACGACTGCTGGATTGTCAGGATTACCGACGGTTTGCATGTACACAGAGGCGTTAAAAACAGGCTCGGTAATAAACGTCCCCGCTAGTTCTTCCGCATGAAGTCCTAAAAAAAAAGACCCACATCAACACAAAAATTTTCATATACCACGCTCTCCAAGCACAAGCATCAACGTTCCACTGGCACATATCTCACTACCCTCTTTTTCAAACACCTCAAAGTAAAATTCGCTCGAATTGCCAAGCGACGTACGCGTTTCAATGATGATGATACATGTTAAGCTTTGCACCTTTACATGTAAAGAGACATCTTTGATTAAAACCAAAAAACCATTTCGTGGTGTATCCGTCTTAGAAAAGGCTGAGGAGGCTTGAGCAGCAGCTTCTGTGAACATTGGAAGCGTTGGTAAACATGGAAATTCACACAGCACTGTGGCTTGTTTTGCTTTACATGTAAGCAGCTTTTTGACAAAACGAATGGGTGGAAGATGGGGTAAATTCATAGGTTCACTTCGATAATGGAGGATTCTAATTGTGATGCATTTTGCGCTACATGTAACATCTCACTAATGGAGTTTGGTACACCTTTTAGCTCACTTTTTTGGAGCTTTAAAGTCGCCTCTCTTTCCGTCACACGCACAACTAATGCCACCCCGCTTTCAAGGTAATCAATACAATGATTGACCTGTTCGATACCCGCAATATCCAACGTTTCAAAGCATAAAAGAAGCAGTGTATCGCCATCCAATGCTTTCAGCGCTCCTGCTTTAAGAACATTAAGGGAGGTTTTATCACCACTGGAGAGTGTCAAAATTTCATTCTGGTTGTGGTACAAAATAGAAAGGTATGAAACAGCCGTATTGTAAACCGAATTTTGAAAATCGGTGGGACTAAGTGGCTCTTCCTTGTCAATCGCATTCAAGATATTTGCTGTCGTTTCAAGCTCGCCAAACGCGCTTCCACACAGAATACGTCCCCCTTCAAAATGCTCCACGTGGCTTAACAGTTCGACACAAATTTTCGCCGCTTTGGTCAGACGACGGCGCGTCATCATGTGAGGCACAAGCTCTTTGATGTGAGCCAGCTCAATGCTTTTAACACCCAGAAGATAGGCACTGCTTAAAATCTCTAAATTGACTCTCATTGGGGCAGTCCAAAAAGCAGTGCGGTGTTGTTGCCACCAAACGCGAGCGAATTGCTCAGTGCATAACGAAAGGAGTGTGCTTTCGCCTCATGTATGAAATGTAGCGTTTTGTTTTCAGGTTCAACAAGATAGGTATTGGGTGGAAGTATCTGTTTTTGAAGCGCCATAACACAGATGATCGCTTCTAGTGCGCCCGCTGCGCCTAGCGTATGTCCCGTAATCGATTTGGTCGAACTTACAGGCACATGAGCACCAAAAAGGCTTTCAATCGCACACGCTTCACTGGTATCGTTTGCCTGCGTGCCTGTACCGTGCGCGTTGATGTACCCTACTTCTGATGATGCAATATGGGCACAGTGAAGCGCTTTTTGCATCGCGCACAACGCACCCGCCCCATCAGGACTAGGATGTGCCATATGATGCGCGTCTGAGCTGTACCCCACGCCCAAAAGCTCCATGCTCGTAGGTTGAGGCTTATTTTCCAGCAGCAAAACAGCGATGCCCTCTGCGACATTCATACCATCACGCTTTACATCAAAAGGCTGACATGTATGAGAACTCAACACGCCAAGAGCGTCAAAACCCCGTATGGTTGTCAATGAGAGCGTATCAAACCCCACCACCAAAACACTCTCATAAACCCCTTTAGCGATCATCTCATAGCCATATCCTAAAGCATTGGCACTGGACGTACAAGCGGTTGAGAAGGAGATGTCATCCCTAAACGTGAAATGCTTGGAAAGCATATGTGCGATGGCATCAATTGCGTGCAATTTTGGGTCGATGTTTTGGTAGTGATGGTCTCGTAAGAAAATATTCTCGCTCATTTGCATTCCGCCCACGGAAGAGCCGACAACAAGGAGTGTATTCTCAAAATTTTCAAGGCCACTTTGGACTAAAACCTTTTTACATGTAAACGCTAAAAGGGATTCAATGGAAAAAGGTTTTTCGATTTTACCTAAAGCGATGGACTTGTTAGGAATGAATTCACTGAAGGATTTAATGCCACTTTGATGCGTACAAATCGCCTCAAATAGTGCTTCACTACTTTCGCCTGCACAGCAAACCGACTCAAAACAATTAACATAAACACTATTTGTGGGCATTAATAAAATCTAATAAACTTTGAACATTTACAAATATTTTTTCGTATTCTTTGGAATCAGAAATTTTGACACCAAATTCTTTGTCAATGGTTAAAACAAGTTCAATGGAATCCACAGAATCGAGCCCTAAACCATTCTCTCCAAAAAGTGGCATCGTGTCATCTATATCTTCGGGTTTCATATCTTCTAATTTCAAATTTTTAATCAAAATCTCTTTCAATGTTCGTATATCCACCATTGCTTATTGACCTTTAACGATAGCGTTTCATTTTAATTTCAAGTGTACTTTAACCTATCTTGTACTTTTATAAAAAAGCCAATAAATAGCAGGATACTGGCATTTATTGTCACTCTTTTGACAAGCATCCAGCCGTGAAAAACCAAACCAGTTACAAACCTTAATATTGTTTTAAATAATTTCCACTATAATGCTCGTAATTTCAAGACTTCATTAAGAAACAAAGAACTTCACCTAAAACCTACCAGATTTGAGAAATCCTCAGTGAGTATGTAGGTTTTTGCATACGATATTGACGGGTTCGTCCCCCATTAAAATTTTTATGTACATGAGTTTTGTGCCTAGCTGCACATTAGTATTGTTTTGGAAAAATTAAACACATGGAAAACACATGGAAAACAACACAACCACATTTGAATCATTTGGCTTACACCCAGAGATTCTTAAAGCCGTCGTAGAGGCTGGCTTTACAGAACCAAGCCCCGTACAAGTAGAAGCAATCCCTTTAGTGCTAGCGGGTAACGACATCGTTGCACAAGCACAAACCGGTACAGGAAAAACAGCTGCTTTTGGACTCCCAACACTCAGTATGCTCGATCAACATCTCAATAAAGTACAACTTTTAGTCATTACGCCCACACGTGAACTTGCAACCCAAGTGAGCGATGAGCTTTACTCATTAGGTCGCTTTTGTGGCATTAAAACCGTTACGATCTACGGTGGTAGTTCGTATTCACGCCAAATTGGCTTGATCGAAAAAGGTGCTAGCGTTATCGTAGCAACACCTGGTCGTATGCTTGATCTTCTTAAAAACGGCAGACTTCCAGGTTTTGCACCTAAGATGGTCGTTTTAGATGAAGCGGATGAAATGCTCGATATGGGCTTTTTAGAAGACATTGAAGAAATCTTTACTTACCTTCCAAAAGAGCGTCAAACCCTTCTTTTCTCAGCAACAATGCCAGATCCTATCAAACGCCTTGCAAGTAAAATCTTACATGAGCCAAAATTTGTCAGCATTACGCCAAAAGATCACACCACAAACGAAGACATTGAACAACTTTACTACGTGATCAACGAATATGAGAGAGACGATGCGATGATTCGTCTTTTAGATGCACTTGAGCCTGAAAAATCCATCGTATTCTGCCGTACCAAAAAAGAGGTTGACAGACTTTCAACACAACTCATGGCAGTTGGACATGCCGCTAAAGGCTTACACGGCGATATGGAGCAAAATCAACGTGAGAGCGTTATTAAAGCATTCCGTAGTTCACAAATCGAAATCCTTGTCGCAACCGACGTTGCAGCACGTGGTCTAAACGTTGCTGACATCAGCCACGTTTTCAACTACCATATGCCATTTGATCCAGAGAGTTACGTTCACCGTATCGGAAGAACCGGACGTGCGGGCAAAAAAGGTACGGCGATTACTTTAGTAACGCCTATTGAATTTCACTCCATGCAACGTATCGGTAAAAAAGTCGGCTCTAAAATCGAGCACAGAATTGTTCCAAGTTTACGCGATGTGAAAGAGAACAAACTGGTTAAAATTGCTGATGATATTAAAAATG
Source organism: Sulfurospirillum diekertiae (assembly GCF_002162315.1). Classification (NCBI taxonomy): domain Bacteria; kingdom Pseudomonadati; phylum Campylobacterota; class Epsilonproteobacteria; order Campylobacterales; family Sulfurospirillaceae; genus Sulfurospirillum; species Sulfurospirillum diekertiae. The sequence goes on from NZ_CP021416.1 coordinate 2,602,698, forward strand.
CTGAACTCAATGAAAATGCAAGCAAACTTCTTTCGATTCTTGAAGAAGAGATGGATATGTCGCAAATCGCGCTTAAACTTCTCTCAAACCTTTTGAAAGAAAATACACCAGTAGGTCCTGATAAAATCGGTTTAGATAAAAAAACCTTAGAGTCTGTGGTTAAAAACATCGAAGAGCGTGATGGTGGTCGTGGCGGCAGAAGTGGCGGTTACAGAGGAAACTCTGGCGGCGGTTACAGAGGCTCACGTGATGGTGGCGGCTATAGAGGAAACTCTGGCGGATCACGCGATGGCGGCGGCTATCGAGGTACATCATCCACAGGTTCACGTGATGGTGGCGGATACAAAGGTTCTAACCCACGTGATGGCGGAAGCAGAGATGCAGCACGTCCTCCAAGAGGCGATGGCGTTCCTAGAAGTGATAGCAGAGGCGAGAGCCGTAACCCTTTTGCCAAAGAGGGAAGCAGTTCAGCACCACGCGAAGGCGGCGGATACAAAGGGACTCGTGATAGCGGCGATAGCAGACCACCACGCGCTCCAAGAGCCGATAGACCAAGTGCACCACGCTCTGATGCAGGACGTGCTCCAAAAGCCGCTCCTAGAAACGCTTACAAAAAAGACTAATTTTTAAAGGGTGGCGTGAATCAATCACGCCATCTCACCCCGTTTAGTTTTCTCGCTCAATCATCGCTTTAAGCGCTTCAACACCATCTGCATATTCTACTTTTTCGACCTGTTTATTTTTGAGTGTCACCACGGTAATGCCATCGACTTTTGCCCCATTTTTCAAAGATGCGGCGATTGTTCCATCTAAAATGAGATTGACACTGTAGGGTTGCGTTTTAAGATCGGGAAGTGCAAAGGTATTGCGAATCACCACAGGCATAGGGCTGATATCCGCGACAAATGCCACATGATGAACAGAGAGATAATCCGCACTTTGCGCTCCTAGATACGCTTTAACCGTATGTCCTGTATCTTTTGCAAAGACCAAAATCAGCGTATGAATCGAATCATCCAGCGTATGCGGTTTGCCAAATTGATCAAACAGCGTGTACGAGATCGTTGAGCCCACATGCAACCCATCGCTCTGCGACACCGAAGACGTATGCCCCTCATACGTATCTTTACCTTTAAAAAAAAACAGCACTCCCGCCGCCGCGACCAGAATAACCAGTAAGCCCAGTAATATCTTCTTCATATCAAACCTTGTATGGTAAATTTATGGAGTATTGTACCGTAACCGACCTACGCCCTATCCAACGCTAACTTAAGACCTAGCACGCCCAAAACACTTCCTGCAATTCTATCGATGTACTTTTTAGTGCGTAAATATATCTTTTGGGCTTTTTGTGTCGATAACAGTCCTACAACGCACGAGTACCATGAAACATCGATGATAAACGCGATGAGGCAAACAAACAGCGTTCCAAAAGGCGGTATCTCTTGGGGAAGCAAAGCGGCAAAAATACTTCCGATGATGATGGCGGTTTTTGGATTGCTCATTTGTGTTGCAAACCCAAATAAAATGGCTTTGGCAAAGCTCTTTGGTTTTTGCTCCAAACTAAGCTTGGTCTCTAAAGGCGTATCGGCGTATTTCCACATTTTATAGGCTAAATAGACAAGGTACATGCCTCCTACGATTTTTAAAGCGCCATACAAAAAAGGCACGGTTTTCAAAATAGCATAGAGCCCAAAGATGGCTAAAAGCGAAAAGACAACCGCACCCATCCCTAAACCAATCGCAACCCCAAACCCCTCTTTACGAGACTTTGAAACAGCCGTTTTGGCAATCAAAATAAAACTAGGCCCCGGACTCATCGTCCCCAATATAAACACCGTCGCTATCGCTAAAAGAAAAGAGTATTCGCCCATGATTTGCCTTTACATGTAAAAAGTTTGACCAGAATTTTGGCTTATGAAAGTTTAGCATGTGAATGTGGATAGCGAGATAAGAGAGGTTAGTTAAATCATTTTTTTGCTATGCTTTCTTGATTTGTAAAATTCTTTTCTAAGGACAAGATATTCAATGAAACCAACAATATGGAAAAACTTATCTCCATTCACAAAAATTATAGTTTTATTTTTTATCGCAGAAATTTCACTGTTTTGGATAAGTTTTTTTATTGGTTATGGTTATATCCTATATATGAATATTTTTTTACAAAAAACCAACACGTTAACACAACAGGATATATCAATACTATATTCTTTTTCTGAATTACTATTTATCCCAGAAGAATTTCGTTTGGGAAAAGGATACAGGCTTAACTTTTTAGGGGATATTTATTTCATAGCATTCGCATTTTCAAAAATATTAATTTTATTTGGTTTATATAAAATTTTTAGTAAAAAAACAATTGAACAGCTATCCAGTAATAATTTACATATAAAAAACAATACTGCATCGAGTATGCTAACAGGTGGTTTGATATTAATGATTATTCAAGATTTATTCATTATATCGTATGGTTATTTTAATACTATTTCATTACTATCTGCAAGTATATTGGTTACAAGTCTATTCTATATTATTATAAAAATTCGACAAACCGAAAAAAGCATAGCGCAACATGAAGAGTAAAAGGAGACAAACTTATTCAATCACTCTTTCAAACGATGCCGAGAGACAATCACACCCTCATACCCCGTCGTTTTCACCGCTTCTAAAAACGTCTTATCTTCAATGCCATCTTTGGCAATGACGACGGCTAATTTTGTCTCTAACGTCACTTTAGATGACTCAACACCTTCGACACTTTTGAGTGCTTTTTTGACCGCTGTGGTACACAAAGGACAGTGCATTTCAGCCACTTTTATGACCACTTCTTCTTTGGCGAAGAGCATCAATGGTAACAATAAAATCAACCATTTTTTCATTCTACATCCTCTATGAAAAGATTTGCTACTTCGGGATAAAGCAATAGGATGAGGATTATCCCTAAAATTATTGAATAAAACCAAAGATAACGCTTTCTCTTTTGAGGATTACATGTAAAGGTATGATGCGCGTAACTACGCCATGAAAGCCACAAAACAAAGAGCGACAATAAAGAGAGCGGTATACGAAATGGGGTAAGGACTTCTAGGAAACTTAAAAATCCAAAAGAGATTCCAAAGAGTAAAAACAGCAAAGGCGGCAGACAACATGCCGTGGCGGCAAGGGCTGAGAGCAGTGCTGTTAGTACGCCTAGAATCTCTTTTTTCATACGTTAAAGTTTTTCTTGTGAATTAAAGCTATACGTAAAGGCGGCTGGAGCGTAGTAATCTAACACTTCATCTTCGACTTCGGCGTACGGATAACCAAACATATTGAGTGGTTTTTGCGCTGGGGTTGGCGTTAACACAAAATCACGTGCCGTGTTATAGCCCATCCAGTTCATCTCCCAGTTGCCGAAGAAATATTCACGCACTTCTTTAATGAGCGGATCGTTCAGCGTCATTTTCTCGGTCAAGATGACTTTAGCCACATCGGCAGGATCGCATGGAACCCAACCAGAACCATCAAGATAAAACTCCGCTCGACAATGCTCCGCGCCAGTAATTTTTGCCAACCCTTTTTCATCACTGCTTCCGCATGCTTTTGAGTAACGAGAACTGCCTAAACGGATACCAAAGATTTCACGAGCCGGCACTCCGACACTTCTAAGAAGTGCTACAAAAACAGAGCTAATATCGGTGCATTTACCGCCCATAATGTTCTGCTCTATAGCCTTGCCTGCATCACCTACGCCACAACCAACTACGGCGTTGTCACGGTACATATTTTCAGTGACCCAAAGATAAATCGCTTTAGCTTTTTCAAGAGGCGTTTTAGAGGTTGCGGTAATTTTCAGTGCAAGTTCTTTGACTTTGCCGCTTGTAGGAATGTGTGCCGTTGGTTTGAGGTAATGTACAACATCTTTGGGGTATTTGGTTGAAGCGGTTGCTTTTGAGAGGTCAGAATTGCGCTCATACGTCGTAATCGTATAGGTCACTTCGAGTACTTTTTCGCCGCCGTTTTTCCACTCAGCGTAAAGCGTTCTAGCTTTGTAGCTGTTTTTATCGGTGACATAGGCGTTTGTTGCATTGGAGCTAAATTTAAAATCGCTCACTTTTTGATAGCTTGTTTCTTGTGGAAGTGGAACCCAGAGTTTAGTCAAACCCTTTGTATTTTCGTGCTTAAGGTTATAACTGTTTGTGACGAAAAAAATACGAGTTTTGCTCTTTGGCTCACTGGCTTCTAAAATCGAAACCTGAGGGAGGATGACCGAACTGGCACCGAGTGCTACGCAGCCTTTCATAAACGTTCTTCTTTGCATAAAAAATCCTTACATGTAAAATGGCACAAAGAGGAGAAAACATAAAAGTAGTTAGAAAAGAAGTTAATACGATTATGTTTGTCTAAACCTTAGACGTTGTGCATTGGAGGGATTTTACAGTGGATTAGCTTAAAAATAAACCTAGAAGTTCCGATAGTTTAACACTACCAGAACTTGCTTAAGCCTTACGCAACTTTAGATGATTTTTTTTTGGTCTTCTTAGAAGCTACGTGATGTTTAGGGGTGCTTTTTTTAGCAGCTGTTACTTTTTTTGCAGTTTTTTGTTTTTACAGTTTTTGTTTTTGTTGGTGCTGCATCTTCTGACGAAAGATAGCTTTGAGCAAATACTGATGATGATAAAAATGCAACCATAGCCATGACTAGTGTTAAACGTTTCAACATGTTTTCTCCTTTCTTAGAAATAAAAGCGCTATTGTACAATGTAAAATCTAAATTTTTTCCAAAATATGAAGATGCTCGTAGTTTAGGCGTTTTTTGAATCTATTTTGATAGGATTTAAAGCGTTGATGCGGCACTTTTACGTTATTATATTTTCCATACTTTCTCATCATGGAAGCAATCTCTTCACAAACGATTAATCCTTCATCATTGTAGCTCAAAAAAATATACGAAAATTGTGCCTCTTTGATCAGTTTTTCCAATGCGTGTAAAGCACTTATCGGCTTACAAAAAGACGAGCTTTCGTAACTCCTGACACCTGTTTTACCTTTAGGGTTAAAATGATCATAATGTGCAATCGTATTTAAAATATGATAATTCGCCCCATATTGGCGACGATTATACGGTGGATCAAGATAGAGAATATCGCCTTTGATTTTGGAAATGAGCACATTGGCATCTTCGCAAAAAATCTGATGAGACTTGTACGTTGGCTGATAATCCAATGGTTCTAACGATAATGGGACGTGGGCTAAAGGTTTTAAGTGTTTTAAAAAAGCGCTGTACACGGAAGCCGTATTGGCAACTTTATCGGCACTAAGAAGTAGAGATGCTAAAAGAAAAAAGTAGCGTTTTTCATCTTTTTTATAGGTTTCGATCCCTTGGCGCAAGGCATCTATTTTTTTGCCATTTTCATCACTAAAATAGTTTCTTCCACTCCCACTGCCGTGACAATAATAGTGGTACATCAGCCCTTCTTTGAGAGGTAATTCATTCAGTAATGTTATGATGTTAGAGGCATCATCAAGCTCGCCTGTTAGCAAAAGCGCATGATTGAGCACATAACTGTAGTATTCAAGATCGTTGCTTAAAATCGTGCACCCTTTTTGCGCGAAGGAGTGCCCGACAATGCCACTACCCGCAAAAAGATCACAAAAGACTTTGGAAGAGAGATCCTGCCCCACAAAAGCTTCTATGGTGGCATGAATAAAAGGAAGAAGCTTTGCTTTTGAACCAATATAGTTCATCTCTTTTCCTCAAAATTTTCCATATCATAGCAAAAGTAGAACACTTTTTGCTTATGAATACGTAAGAATTTTTTAAAGGAAAAAACATGCATTTTTTAGTGGTTGATGATAGCTCAACAATGCGCAGAATTTTGTGCAATACCTTAGGCAGTATCGGTTACAGTACAACAGAAGCTGAAGACGGGCTGGATGCGCTTAAAAAAATCAAAAGTCAAAAATTTGATGCCATCATGACTGACTGGAACATGCCTAAAATGAACGGCTTAGAGCTTGTACGTAATCTTCGAGCAATGGAAGAGTATAAATACACTCCCATCATTATGGTCACGACAGAAGGTGGCAAGCGTGAAGTCATTACGGCGATCAAAGAGGGTGTTAATAATTATATTGTCAAGCCATTTACGGCTAACGTTCTTCGTGAAAAGCTGAAAGAGATCGTCTAAAATTCTTTCTCTTTTGCTCACCTGAGCAAAAGAGAAATACCACTATTGATCTTTACATGTAAGATAGTTTCGCCATCCACCATATTGACTGATTTCTTCTGCGCCTTTCAGGGCATCCGCTTCACATAAAAAACCATACACACTGCTTCCATCTTCTAAAAAAACGGTTCCAATGCATAAGGGTGACGCGATTTGCACCATAAACGCCCCAAAGTTTTCCAAGGGCATTTCCCACACTTCCAGCGCTAAAGCATAAGGACTTGTGCTGTCTTTGAGCATTCCTGGACGAGGTGGCAGTTTTTGAGGAACATCAAAAAGGCGGTATCCCACAACTGTTTTGCACGTTTTGATAAACACAGCTTCTAGGCTGAGTAGTTGATGATTGAGTGGCAGACCTTGCATATGTGCGCCGCATACGGCAATTTGGATAGTTTGATTCATACAGACTCCTTACGATAACGTTCACCCATCTCCAATAATGCTCTATCGTTAAAATGATCGGCAAAGAGGGTAATGCCAAATGGCAGATGATTACTTCGTTCTCCTGCTGGTAAAGCGTATGCCACAAGATCCAGAAGATTCATAAAATTGGTGTAATAGCCTAAATTACTATTGAGCGTTATAGGGTCAGCCTGAACAGCTTCAATGGTATAAATTGTTCCTGTGGTCGGCGTTACACAAAAGTCCACTTCGGCCAAAATCTTCTCCGCCGCTCTTCGATACGCTTTGAGTTGATACTCTGCTTCAAAATATTCACTCGCTTTTTTCATCTCTCCTTGGGCAATAATGGCACGCGTCACCTCTAAAAAGCTCTCAGGCGATGTGTGCAGCAGTGTTTGGGTCGCAAAATAGCGTTCGGCAACCCATGGTCCACTGTAGAGCAAATTGGCCGCTTCTAAAAAGGGGTTAAAATCAATCACTTTAGGTATGCCGCCTAAGCCAATCAAGCGCTGAATACTCTTCTCAAACAGCACTTTTGCCTCTGTGTCTCCGAAAAATTGAAGATCGCTCGCCTTGGGCACACCAAAGGTAAAGTTGAAGGGTATCGTACTCTTTTGGGGTGGTAATGCTCTGGCATAAACATCTTCTTCATCAAACGATGCCATAATCTCAAAGATCGTTGAAACATCGCTTGCTTCTTTACAAAACAACGAGACACAGTCCAAGCTACGACATGCGGGGACTACACCTGAAGTGCTCACGACTCCTTTGCTGGCTTTAAAGCCTAAGAGATTATTAAACGCCGCAGGCACTCTGCCTGAACCTGCGGTATCGGTTCCTAGAGAAAAAACGACCATATCAAGGGCAACACTGACCGCACTGCCTGAACTAGAGCCCCCTGAAATATACGCTGAGTCAATGCTGTTTTGACAAGCGCCATAAGGCGAACGTGTACCCACAAGCCCTGTGGCAAATTGGTCAAGATTAGTTTTGCCAATAGGAATGGCTCCTGCTTCAATCAAACGCTCTACCACATAAGCAGATCGCTCTGGTAGATAGCTAAAGTCTGGACATGCCGCCGTGGTGGGAATACCCGCTAAGTCAATGTTGTCTTTTATAGCAAAGGGCACACCGTAAAGGGGTAACTCTTCCATCTTGGCATGCTCAAGTCTTGTTAAATAAGGCTCTAGTTCTGCATCGCTTAAAACATGTAACCAGATAGGATTGTCTGAAAAGTGTGCGATACACTCTTTGATTTGTTGCACCAGTTCTCTCGGTGTACACATATTTTGAGCGTAATTTTGCTTTACATGTAAAAGTGTCATTCTCTCTCCTTTGTCTCATCTTCTTGCGTGCGCAGTGCCTCTATCAAGGCTGCACTGAGGATTAAAAATCCACCGATATATTCTCTAAAATCCATCGTCTCCCCCGCAATCAGCGTTGCGGAAATCACCGCGGTGATCAGCTCCATAATGATAATAATGGACGAACGCCCTGCTTCCATATGGGTCACGCCCCATTGCGAACCGATATTGGCAAGCAAAAGCCAAATCAGTGCATACAATCCAAGTGCTCCCCACGCATGTATACTAACTTCTAGTGGGAAAGGCTCAACCTTCCCTAAGAGTAAAAGTCCTGCTAAGATAAAACAGCCGTAAAACATCGCCCCTATTTTAGAGGCAACAGGTACGCTTTGCGCAAAGCGAAAAAGCAGGTTATTGAGCGCAAATAAAAGCCCTGAGAGAAGCGCTAACGCATCAATCCATGAAGGCGAAGTGCTAAAGATTTTAAAGCCACCTAAAATCAAAAACGCACCTAAGACAGCCGCAACGACCCCAACCCAACGCCACCTATCAATGCGCTCTTTTAAAAAAAAGTAGCCACCCAAAACGCCCCATACGGGCAAAAGGTAAAAAAGCACCATCACACGAATCACTTCACCATTAATGAGTGCATAGGTAAATGTCAAGTTAGCTCCTCCACCGAATAAGGCAATCCAAAACATCATGTTTCGATGTTTCCACCCTAACGCTCTTTGTCTTACAAGTTGTGGGCTCATCACCAAAGCGATAATGCCATATGCTCCAAAACTCAAAGCAATACCCTGTATACCCATCGCATTGATGGCTTTGAGCGGAATCCATGAAAGCCCCCATAAAACAGAAGCACCGAGTAAAACAATGACGGGAAAGTAGCCTTTCATAATGGCTACGCTTTCAAAGGCTCTAAGATGAAAAGTTGTTTGCCCGCATAAATACTCTCACCCTCTTCACACAAAATATCCACAATCACACCATCTTCAGGCGATTCAATTTCTACTTCCATCTTCATCGACTCGACAATCGCTAAGGGTTCACCCTCTTTCACGGTGTGACCTACTTTGGCTAAAATCTTCCATAAATTGCCTTGTATAGGAGCTTCAACCGCTTCTTTATCGTCATCAATCACCACTGAAGCACTCTCATCATGATGCTCTTCGTGTGCACTTTGTGAGGTAAAATTAGCAAGTCCCGTGCGTTCCCACATGTTGCGCTCTTCTTCAAATGCGTGTTGCTGAGTGGCTTTAAAGGCTTTGATAGTGGTCTCATTCTCATCTAAAAACGTTTGGTACTTTTTGAGGCTAAAGGTTGTCTCTTCAATACGCAATTTAGCTCGCCCTCTGGGGAAATCTTCACGCAAACGCAGTAACTCTTCCGCACTCACTTCGTAAAAACGAATTTGGTCAAAAAAGCGCAATAACCACGGTTTCCCCTCTTTAAAATCTTCGGTTTGACGGTGGCGATTCCACATTTGAACGGTTCGTCCTACAAACTGATAGCCTCCTGGTCCTTCCATACCGTACACACACATATATGCCCCGCCAATTCCTACAGCGTTTTCAGGTGTCCATGTACGAGCAGGATTGTATTTGGTCGTCACCAGTCGATGCCTTGGATCAAGCGGCGTTGCCACAGGAGCACCCAGATACACATCGCCCAAGCCCATGACCAAATAGCTCGCTTCAAACAGAATACGTTTGACCTCATCAATGCTCTCTAATCCGTTAATGCGACGAATAAATTCAATATTGCTTGGACACCATGGTGCATCAGGACGGACAATTTTCATATACTTATCAATCGCAATGCGCGTTTGTTCATCATCCCATGAAAGCGGCAAATGCACGATGCGCGCAGGCACTTCAATATCTTCTATGGAAGGTAAAGAGAGCTCTAAACTCTGCACCGTTTGCATCAGTGCTTCACGCTCACACAAACGTGGATTAAAATGAATCTGTAACGAACGGATTCCCGGTGTCAATTCAATCACACCGTGGATGTTGGCATCAACCACCGCTTGCATCAGCACATGAATGCGAAAACGTAAGCTAATATCGAGCTGCATTTCTCCGTATTCAATCAGTAAATTGCTATCGCCTGATTGACGAAAGGTCACACTTGGCAAAAGCGCACTGCTTTCATCATAGTATAAAACGGGTGAGCCTATCTCTTTTTCACACAACATCGCTCGTTCGTCATACGTCTTCAGTGAACAAAGCGCTTCATCTTGCAAGCGAAGCATCTGCATCGCTTCATCATGGCAGATAGGTACAAAGGTGACGGTGTCGCCTGCACGTAGTTGTCCTATCTTCCAAAGCTCCGCACTGACAATCGTCACAGGACAGACAAAACCGCCCAAACTTGGACCATCAGGACCTAAGATAACGGGCATATCGCCCGTAAAATCCACCGCACCAATAGCATAGGCGGTATCGTGAATATTGGAAGGATGCAAACCTGCTTCTCCACCATCACTACGCGCCCATGTAGGTTTAGGACCGATGAGTCTTACCCCCGTGCGATTAGAGTTGTAATGCACTTCCCAACGGGCTTCAAAAAAGGCTTTGATATCTTCATTGGTAAAAAAATCGGGTGCGCCATGTGGTCCATACAACACTCCAATGCGCCACTCATTTGTAAATGAACGATAAGGGGTAATGGTCTCAAAACACGCTTCTTTGGCAACCATGGCATCCACATGCAGCACATCTCCTGCAAGCAATGCTCTTCCCGCATGTCCGCCAAAAAGTCCTAAAGAGAACGTCGAACGGCTTCCTAAATACAAAGGCACATCAATGCCCCCTCGCACGGCAAGGTAGCTTCTAAAGCCTTTCGTGTGTACTTTTTTTGAGTTTTTAAAACACTGCCAGCTTTTACATGTAACGCTTGATTCATGCCCACTTTAACACCATCAATAAAAGCATCAATCACAGCGCCACACAGCGCAATAACTCCATCATAGTTAAAGCGAAGCGTAGGACCAGCAATGGCTATCTCAAGACCTGCGGCATCATCACTATTACCGACTAAAGCATTAGCATAACGAAAACTAAGGTTATCATACGGACCGCTCGGAGGTACGCCAATGTCCCAATACCCGATTCTCCCCGGATAATCTTGCACGGTTGTATGCGTTCCGGGACGCAAAATATCAATACTTTGAGGAGCAAAGCGAAATGTATTGAGAAACTTGGTCGTTTGTTTGCCTGCTTGAAAAACATCTCCCGCTACAATCGCGCCAAGGTAGTCTAAATTGGTTTCAATCCCATCAATGCGCGTCTCTTTAATCGCCTGCGCCATTTTGGCTAAGGCGTTTTCTCGTGTATTTTCTTTGACAATCAGCTTTGCAATCATCGGATCGTAAAATGACGAAACATTCAAACCCGTTTCGATAAAGCTATCCACTCGAATAGAGGGAGCAAAATGCACGTGGGTGAGCACACCAGAGCTGGGTTGAAAATTTTTCATCGGATCTTCGGCATACACACGCACTTGGATAGAATGCCCATGAGGCATGTGCTTATATTCGTACAATTCGGGATTATGCCCATACGCTTGTGTGATCATCCATCGCACTAAGTCGATGCCGCTGACTTCTTCGGTCACACCGTGTTCGACTTGCAAACGGGTATTGACCTCTAAAAAATAAAACTGCTCACTTTGCGTATCGTACACAAATTCAACTGTCCCAGCGGAGAGATACTTAACTGACTCACACAAAGTACGCGCCGCACTGAAAAGCGCTTCACGTGTCTTTACATGTAAAAAAGGAGCGGGAGTTTCTTCAATGACTTTTTGGTTACGGCGTTGCACCGAGCAGTCTCGCTCCCCAAGCGTTGCGACATAGCCTTTGCCATCGCCAAAGACTTGCACCTCGATATGACGCGCATGTTCAACGTATTTTTCTAAAAACATTCCGCCATTGGAGAAGTTGTTTTCACTGAGGCGTTTGACCGAAGCATACGCATCGCAAAGGGCTTGTTCGTCATAACACAACTGCATCCCGATGCCACCACCCCCAGCGGTACTTTTGAGCATTACAGGGTAACCGATACGTTTGGCTTCCACTATTGCTTCGTCTAAATCCAAGAGCAATGAAGAGCCGGGAAGGAGAGGAACATTGTTAGATTCGGCAAGGGAGCGTGCGGTATGCTTAAGACCAAAAGCTTCCATATGTTCAGCCCGCGGGCCAATAAACACGATGCCCTTTTCTTCACATGCTTTGGCAAACGTGGCATTTTCACTTAAAAATCCATACCCCGGATGAATCGCCTCCGCGCCACTTTTATAGACCACATCAAAGATTTTTTGGGTATCAAGGTAACTCTCGCTGGCTAAGCCTTCACCAATACAATACGCCTCATCGGCCAAGCTTACATGTAAAGAATCTTCATCCGCTTTGGTGTACAGGGCAACAGAAGCAATGCCCATCTTTTTGAGCGTGCGTATGATGCGACACGCGATTTCGCCTCGGTTGGCGATCAATATTTTTGAAAACATTTCTCATCCTGTATGATGGTTTTGGGTCGTCCCAAGTTCATCTCTTTTCTAGGCCGTCCTAGCAAAGAAGAAGATGCGCTCTTCTAGGCGGTTATGCGATCACTCTTTATCCCAGACGATCATCTGTATGGGTGTCGGATTAAATCCATTGCACGGATTGTTGAGCTGTGGGCAGTTGGAAACTAAGACTAAGGTATCCATCACCGCTGTCATTTCGACATAATCACCCGGTTTGGAGATACCATCCACAATCGCTAAATGACCATTTTCTTCCACAGGGACGTTCATAAAAAAGTTAATGTTATTGGTAAGATCACGAGGGTTCATCTCCAATTCACCGACTTCAAATAAAAAGTTATCGCGACAGCTGTGCATGTACTTTTTATCATGCCCGAAACGTACGGTATTGCTCTCGGCACTGCAATGTCCACCAAGGGTATCATGGTTTCCACACGTATCTGCCACCACTTCCATCAACACATTGTCATCGCTGGAGATCAGTTTCGTTCCTGTCGTAATAAAGATACTGCCTTGTTCTCGTATCGTATCGGACGCACTGTAACGCTCTTCGTGATCATGTGCATTATAAAACAGTGTATCGACCGCTTGACATCCCTCTAAATCCACAATGCGCAGTGTTTGTCCTTTATAAATGATTTTTGACCATGGAATGCCAGAAGGCACATGTTCATTGTAAATGGCGGTTTGAATTTCTCGTTTCATCACATCTCCTTACGCAAAATAGCGGGCATTGTTCTCAAAACCACGTTTGGCTTCGGGACTAAAATTCATACAAAAATCATCTTCACTCAAAGGAGCACCTTGATAAATGGTGATTTGCACATCACTAGGGTTATACACCCCTTTTTCCATCACATGCGGTGTGTTAGAGAGCACTAAAAGCACATTCATCTCTGCTCTTAACTCAATATAACCACACGTCTCTGGGCGCAACGGTGAAAGAGAAAGTTTGCTTCCCTCTTTAACATCTACTTTACGAAACAGATTAAGACACGCAACAATGTCTCGTTTTCCCATACCGTATTTTCCAAGCTCTACCAAGAAATTTTCACGATCACTCTTGTAGTAGCGGTTACGAATATCGTTAAATGACCCTTCACCAAAATTTTCTTTGACAAGGCGTGGATTGCTCATGCCTGCTACTGTATCCATGAGTCCGTTGGTCGTATCTTCGGTAATAGAAAAGAGAATATGTCCGAGTTCTGAAAACAGAACTTTGCCTTTTCCTAAAAATGCGTTCCATTGAATTTTAACCGTATCGGCGAAGTTATAGCGCTCAGCGGTATTATCAGCATTGTAAAAAAGAGCACTCACAGCTCCTTTGCCATCTTCCGTGCTGATGCGCACCTTTTGACCACGTTTAATGATTTTAGACCATTTACCACCGCCGGGCAATACTTCATCCAGCACAATGCTCTCTTGCTTAAGATTGAGATGTTTGCTTATCATAATGCTTCCCTCGTTATCGTTTGATTAATTTTTTTTAAACACACTCTCCTTCTCTTTTTTATCGTGAAGGGGAATATCATAGGTTATTTTGGCTCCAAAGGCATTCGGTGCTTGTGGGTCAAGACGTACTTTATCGAACACCAGAAGCCTTGTTCCTAGGTAAAATCCTTCGTGAAGATCATGCGTGACCATCACAACCGTTAAATTATTTTTTTTCCATAAATCCAAAATGAGTGCGTGCATGTCAGCCCTGATACCCGGATCCAGTGCACCAAAAGGCTCATCGAGCAGTAACAGTTTTGGCTTTTTCACCAACGATTGCGCGATGGAGAGACGTTGCTGCATACCACCGGAGAGTTGACTTGGATAGTGATGCAACACATCCCCTAGCCCTACTGCTTCAAGCATCGCTATCGCCTCTTCACGTGCTCTTTTCTTCGCTTTACCAAAGAGTTTACCCAAAAGAGGCGATGCCCCTAGTTCAATGCCAAGCATTACATTTTCCAATACACTCAGATGCGAAAAGAGTGAATAGCGCTGAAACACAATACCTCGCTCAGCGCTTGGCTCGGCAGGGAACGGTTTGCCTTCAAATAAAAACAGACCTTTTGTCGGGCTCTCTTCCCCTAAAAGCATTTTTAAAAACGTACTCTTGCCACACCCTGAAGGGCCAACCAGCGTACAAAATTCTCCTGCTTCAATACTAAAGGAGAGGTTTTCCAACACAACCGTTTCACCATAGCGTTTCCACAAGTTCTTAATGGTGATTAAACTCATGCTTTATCCTTATTTTCGTACCATGGGAAAAGTTTACATGTAAACTTTTTCAGTAGAAAATCTGCTAAAAAAGCCAACAAAGTGATCCAAATAACATAGGGTAAAATCATATCCATCGCCAAATAACGACGCACCAAAAAGATGCGATACCCAAGCCCCTCTGTAGCAGCAATAGCTTCTGAGGAGATCAAAAATATCCACGCGGTTCCCAAGGTCAAACGTACCGAATCTAAAAGGCGCGGTAACATTTGCGGAAGAATGATACGGATCACAAGCGTCCATGTCGAAGCACCCAATGTTTGCGCTTTAATGAGCTGCTCTTTGGAAAACTCCTCAACGCGGTGTTGTAAATCACGCACGATAAGTGGTGTGACACCGATAACAATGAGTGCCACTTTTGCCACTTCCCCCATCCCAAATATAATAAAGAGAATAGGTAAAATGGCAATCGGTGGTACCATTGAAAAAGCTGCGATAAAGGGTGAAAGACCCGCTCTGACTAACGGAATAAGCCCTAGAGGAATACTAATGATAAGCCCCATAAGAGCACTGATAACCACACCAATGCCTAAACGTTTGAGCGAAGAGAGCGTATCATTGATAAAAATAACCTCTCCTGAACGCTTGCTAGGACTTAAGGCAGATTTTTCCATTGTGTCAACCATATGCGAAAAAGAGGGTAAGAGTTTATCGTCCTCATTTTCGTGTAGTCTTGCATTCGATGCAAAAACATACATCAACACAATCAGTAAAAAAGGCATCAGCCCTAGCACAAGAGCTTTGGAATGAGAAGGCTTTTGGTTAATCAGTCGCATAGTTCATCCTCTTTGATCGAGAGTTTTAACAAAACCCTTAAAGTTTACCTTCACTCGCTAGTTTCATGTATTCGTCGCTAAAGCGAAGCTTGATATTGCTCGCACTGCCATACGCTTTTCCATTTGGAAAGGACATGCCAACAAACGTTGCATCTTTAGCGCCATCGCCTAAAATGCCATGTTCAAAGGAAAACTCACTCACTTTTTGCATCGTTGCAGGCAGTGCCGCACTGGTTGAAAAGGCTAAAGCATCTTTCGCATCGTAAAACATTTTGGTGGTTTTAAGTTGGCTGTTAAAACCCGCAACATCCGTTCCAGAAGCTTTTGCCATCATGCTAATCGCTTGAGCATCACCTTTTTTCATTTGTGCCATCACTTCATACCATGCGCCTGTAAGTGCTTTAGCAAGCTTTGGATTGTCTTGCATTGTTTTGGTGTTTAACACAAGCATATCAATAATTTCGCCAGGGATTTTACTGGAATCAAAAGCCAAAGTTGCACCTTTCATCGCCTTGATTTCACTGAGTTGTGGATTCCATGTGACTAAAGAGGTGACATCTTTCGAAGAAAAGGCAGCCACGATATCGGCATCAGAGGTGTTGACTACTTTTACATCTTTTTCGCTCATCCCAACTGATTCAAGTCCACGTGCTAAAAGATAGTGAGAAACAGAGAGTTCCACTAAATTGACATTTTGACCTTTAATATCGGAGAGTTTTTTCTTATCTTTGAGAATGATACCATCGTTTCCGTTGGAGAAATCGCCAATGATAACCGCTGTTGAATCCACACCACCCGCTGCTGGGATAGTCAATGCATCCATATTGGTCATCACACAGCCATCAAATTTGCCTGCAGTGTATTGATTGATGGATTCGACATAGTCATTGACTTGTACCATCTTTATCTCAATACCGTATTTTTTAGCCCATTTGTCAATAATACCAGATTGCTCAGCATAATCCCAAGGCATCCAGCCAACGTAAATGGTCCAAGCCACTTGAAATTTATCTTTAACTTCTGCTGCAAGAGTAGAAGCACCAATGGACATAGCCAGCGTTGCGGCAACTAATAACTTAAGGGTGGGTGAGAAGAAAGCGTTCATAAGAGGCTCCTGAGTAGATGAGATTAACACGCCAAGAGGTTGAGAAACCTCCCGGGCTTTTATCCCTCCGTGAACCTCTACTCAAGAGGTTGATAGCTCTCGGACCAGACACAAATTGCTTTGTCGGAACCCTAGCTACCTATTAGTGTGCGAGGCCTCACAGCCTCATGACATGTTTTCTGAAGTAAGTATAACGAAGACTCGTATAAAAAAGAAGAACCTAAATGATTAAAAAATAGGCAATTTGCTGAATTTATTTTACATGTAACGCATTGGGGTAGAAATGAATCGTAAAATAGTTTTGTCCCTCTACATGTAAATAGCTCAAGCGAAATCCATGCTTTTCAACAATAGCGTTAGCAATGTAAAGCCCTAGCCCTAACCCACTACTAGAGCCCTCAACCGTTCGATTAAACGCACGTGAAAAATCGAGTCGCTCGTTCGGTATTTTTGCACCAAAACTACAGATACTGATGCTTTCAAGATCAATATCAACGGCAACCTCTTCACTTGAGTGTTTAAGTGCATTGTCCAGTAGATTTTTAATGGCCGTGGCAAACAGTTCAAAATCGACATTAACCAAAGGCGCCATCTCTTGTGGCGAAAGATGAATCCGTTTGGTATCCCCTAAAAGGAGTAAATCCATAGCATGATCAAGAATATCAACCAAACGGTACTCTTGTGTCTGTAAAATCCACTCATCTGAGCTCAGTTTTTCGACTTTGACCATCTCCCCCAAAAGGGTTTCCAAACGTTCAAAAATACGCTCCATTTGAGATTGCTGTTTTGTATCGACTAGGGAATTTGAAAGAATCTTACCCTTCATAATAGGTGTTTTAAGCTCATGCAAGATATTGCGTAGAAAAAGGGTGCGTGCCTCTTTTAAGAGATGAATTTTTTCCATGGCTAGATTAAATTCTGACGCGATTTCACCTAGCTCATCTTGACTTTCCACGTCAATCGCTTGAAACTTTTTCGTATTGCCAAAGGTGCGAATGGCACTTTTCAGATGACTAAGACGCAATACTTTTCGAAGTACAATCCCGAAGAAGAGAAGCAAAAGAGTATTGGTAATGCTTCCTAAAATAATCAATCTGTAAAATGATGTCTCTTCTAAATTTTCCAAGACGGGAGGTTCTTCCCTTCTCATCTTCGGTGGTGGCGGCGGAAAAGGAAATGTCCCTTCTCTCATAAATGGTTCATTAGGAGGAGGCGGTGGATGAGGAAGCTTTCTTGGAACAAGATAGAGTTTTTTCTCGTATAAAATCATATCGGCAAAAGGGTCTTCCAATATCTTTTTACCCTCTTGAAGCAGGATGTTTTTATCGTGGTCACTCATGCGAATACCCAGTTTTGCAAGCGTTGCATTACGATCAGGGACATTGTCATGCATCATTTTCATCGCGACCAAGAAACGTCGAAAGGTGAAAAATTCTTGATCGCTTATCTGTCGTTTGTATTCAATAACAAAGGCAATGTTTATGACAACGAAGCTCAGCGCGAAAAAAACAGTGATAAGGGTGACGATTGATAGTTTACGCATTGACAAATTTATACCCAACCCCTCGCACAGAGAGGATAAAACGAGGTTTTCTGGGATCATCTCCAATTTTTTGACGAATTCTGCCCATAATGACATCGATGCTTTTTAAACTACTTTCGTATTTGATCGAACCAATATTGAGTAAAATTTCTTCCCTTGAAATCACAAAGCCCTCTTTTTTTAACATATACGCCACAATATCATACTCTGCCATAGTAAGTTTTAGCTCATTTTGACCCCGTTTGATGATGTGTCGTTCTTCATCAAGGCTAAAGGTATGATGCGTGGATTCATTGAGTGTTGAGCCTCTTCGTAAAATGGCACGAAGCCTGTAAGCAAGCTCTCGTGGATCATACGGCTTGGGTAAAAAGTCATCCGCTCCACGCTCAAAGCCCATCACTTTATCGCCCATATCAGATCTTGCTGAGGAGATAATAATGGGGAGTGTGGGAATGGCTTCATGGACAATGCGACAAATCTCTAATCCATCAATTTGAGGTAAAGAGAGATCAAGAACGAGTGCATCAAATGTATCGTGTTGAAGTGCTGTCAATCCATCTAAAGGGGTAAAGGCGAGGATAGTTTCAATCTCCTCTTTAAAAAGAGATTCTTGAAGCAGTTGTGCGAGTTCAACATCATCTTCGATCATTAAAATTTTAATCATACTTGATTATAACGAAGATAAAGTAAATGAAAAGTAACACAAAACCACGCCTTGCTTAGAGCGTGGTTTTCAGCTTAGGCACTAAAACTAACAGAACTACTTGAAAGAGTATTTTGGGTAGCGTAATTCGAGATGATTTGCGCTAAAAGCGCTTTCATCAAAGAATTTTCGTTACTACTCTCATCTGTTGCCGAAGCACTGGTTGTTGTACCAATACTTGCAGCTTTCGTGGAGTCTTGATATGCCTTCGCTTCAGCAGAAGTCACTTTGCCATCGCCATTGCTATCAGCCGCATCGAAATTCTGAGCCAATGTATCAAAAAGAGAAGCAAGGTTGCTATCGGTTGATGAAGTATCACTCGCCATAGCGGTAAGTTCATCTTTCGTATAGCCCGTATCTTCTTGTGTAGAAGAGGATGGTGGCGGAGGAGGTGGGGGCATACTTCCTGACGCTGCAACGTTACTTGCATCGGTTGTTCCACTGGTTGTCGTATCTTGTTGCGTTGATTGCTGATATGCCATAGCTTCAGCAGAGGTTACCTTACCATCACCATTCGTATCAGCTGCTGAGAAATTCGCAACCACTGAAGAAAGTAATGAGGCAAGATTGCTATCCGTAGAGGAAACTTCACTCGCCATAGCGGTAAGCTCATCTGCCGTATAACCTGTATCTGTTTGCGTAGAAGAGGACGATGACGGAGGAGGTGGGGGCATACTTCCTGCCGCTGCTGTAGACTGCTGCGCGGATAGCATAGACGTTAATTCATCTACACTGATCTTGCCGTCTCCATTACTATCAAGTGCTTTAAAAGCGTTATTGACCGTGCTTTCATCAGCGTTTGAAAGTTTTAGAGCAGCACTGCTAAACTCAGTACTGTCCACAGAACCACTCGAATCACTATCCAAAGAAGTAAGCAACTCTTCTGCGAATTTTGACATTAACGAGCTAGCACTGTTGGTACTGCTGCCATACGTCGCGTACGATGACGTTCCGTAAAGAGAATTTGAACTTATAGTCATCTTCTCCTCCTTTATTTGGCTTGGGGATATCCCAGTAGCAATGCTAACGCTAAAGCAGTAAACAGTGAGTAACATTAGAAAAATTTTTTACATGTAAATATGTGACCGAAACATAAATTTATCCAAATCGATATCCAACGCCAGAAATGGTGATGAGTAATTGAGGTCGATTGGGGTCGATTTCGATTTTTTTGCGAATCTGATTGACAAACACCCGCAGGATTTTAGTATCGCTTTGATAGCCAACACCCCAGACATTTTTTTAAGATTTGCGCATGGGTTAGAGCCTTACCACTGTTTTGCATAAAAAATTTTAAAAGGCTAAATTCGAGTGGGGTGAGATGCAAAGGCACGTCCTCTAACCTAAATTCACGTTTTTCAAGATCAAGCTCAAGTGTGCCAACTTTGAGCAGTGGTGTGCTTTCTTTTTTTTGAGCATGCCTAAGTGCAGAGTTAATGCGAGCAACGAGTTCTCCTGTGAAAAATGGTTTTACCACATAATCATCCGCTCCAAGATTGAGTGAATCTACGATCTCTTGTTCGCCATTTCGTGCCGAGACAATAATAATGGGGATATTGCTAAACTCGCGTATTTTTTGCACAAACAGCTTTCCATCACCATCGGGAAGCCCTAAATCTAACAAAATCAGATCAGGATTAAACTGAATCATATAAGACATGCCCTCTTTTTGCGTACCGCACAATTTTAAGAGAAAAGCATGCTCTTCAAGGCTCACTTCTAAAAGCTTTTGAATCTGTTTATCATCCTCGATGATCAAAATTTTATATTTAGGTTGAGACATTATTCCTCCTCTATGGGGATGTTAAACTCAAAAATGACACTGTTTTCCACATTTCTTGCCCAAATGGTTCCACCGTGCGCTTCTACAATTTTTTTGCAGATAAAAAGCCCTAAACCACTGCCATTAATATCATCGCTAATGCCTTTAATTCTGAAAAACTTCTCAAACACCATTTTAAGGTCTTCGTCACTAATGTGACTGTCTTCATTTAAAACAAAGATTTTACACCATGCCCCCTCTTTTTGAAACCCTAAGGTAATGGCACTTCCATGTTGCGAGTATTTAATCGCATTTTCCAAAAGATTGACAACCACACGTTCTATCAAAACGCAATCGGCTTTAAAAATGCCCGATTCTTCTTCAATCTTGATGCTAAAATTGCGCTCTTTTAAGATATCTTCAAACTCTTTCGCCGCTTGAGAGAAGATGTCTGCGACATCGCACCAATCTTTTTTAAGCACCACTTTATGGCTTTCAAACCGTGCCGAATCGAGCAAATTATTCATCAGGCGTTCCATCTTTTTTGCACTAAAAATGACTTGAGAGATAATAACGCGTTTTTTCTCATCCAACCATGTCTCATCTGTTTTCAGCATCGAGACCATCCCCAAGATGGAAGCAAGCGGTGTTCGTAAATCATGCGAAATCGAACCATACAGCGCATTTTTAAGCTCTTCACGTGCGAGTGTAATCGCATTTTTACTGTTTTTTTCAGAGAGTGAAATACGCTCAAAAGAGACTGCCATGACACTGGTGACCGAGTCTAAAAACATCTTAAACTCCGTATTCATCTCATCTTGTTTGATTTTAATCCCAAGAGCCCCATACACAATATCGCGGCTTTGAATGGGAATATAGAGCATGTCCGAGGCCAAAAAGGTATCCGTACCTGCTCCAGCTATTTTGCCATTGTCTAAACACCAATCAAGGACGGCTTTCTCGCTCGAAGAGATAAAAATAGCCTCTAATTTTTCAAACATGGCATCGTGTTTTTTACTGGAAAGTGGACTTTGAGGATCATAATGCGCATAGAGTTTTGGCATCTCATCCACATGGCGACGCAAGAAAAAGAAGGTCTCTTTGCCGAGCGATTCGGCAATTAAAGGCATCGCTATTTTAATCACCTGCTTTATCTCAGACACTGCTGTTACCCTGCGACTGAGTTTATACAGTCGTCTTACCCTTTTTTCTCGCTCGCGTATCACCTCGCCAATGAGTTTTAACTTTTTGGCTTGCGATGAGATCAGATACGCAACGATGAAAAAGATGAAAAAACTCCACAAATGTGAGATATCCGTTACGACAAAGGTATAAATAGGAGGAACAAAAAAGTAATTAAAAAGCCCCACACCCACAAACGTAATGAGCATAGATGTTTTCATATCACCCCTTGAGGCGACA
Organism: Sulfurospirillum diekertiae; assembly: GCF_002162315.1. Classification (NCBI taxonomy): domain Bacteria; kingdom Pseudomonadati; phylum Campylobacterota; class Epsilonproteobacteria; order Campylobacterales; family Sulfurospirillaceae; genus Sulfurospirillum; species Sulfurospirillum diekertiae. The sequence continues at coordinate 2,624,725 of NZ_CP021416.1, forward strand.
ATCAGCACAGGAATCAAAATGAGCAGTGCAACATTGAGGAGCTCTAAATAATTTCTAAAAACAATACACCCAAACGTGATGATACCCAGCAGTCCTAAACCAAAAAGAGAGTGCCACAAAGGCATCTCCTCTTTTTTCTCTTCTTCTTCAATCACATAAGATTCTAAGGTCTGCTCTTTGGTTTTGTTAATGTACGAAATAATGCAAAACTCATCGCCTGCATTGAGCAGTTCATCGGCAATATCCATTCGCCAAAACTTGCCTATAAAATTCTTTTTGCGTTTCGCCACAACGATGTGCGTTACAAACCGCGCTCTGGCATGTTTTAAAATCTCTTCGCCGACATCTTGCCCCGAAACCGTATTGACCTCAGCGCCTAACTCTTCGGCTAAACGGATATTTTTAGCCAGTTTTTCACGGTTATTAGTTGAGAAGTCATCGACATACAGCGCGATCCACTCCGCATTCATCTGCGAAGAGAGCCGCTTGGCATAGCGAATCAAATTGGCGGAAAATTCACTGCCATCGATGCACACCATCACCTTTTCAACCGCTTCCCAACGCTCCAGCTTATTCTCTTTGTACAGCTCGTAAACGTCTTTGCTCACGCGTCCTGCGGCTTGTTTGAGGGCAATTTCTCGAAGCGCATTGATGTTGCCAAGCTTGAAAAAGTTCATCAGTGCTTTTTCAACGCTTTGCAGTTTGTAGATTTTCCCCTCTTTAAGCCGCTCAACCAATTTTTCAGGAGGGATGTCGATGATTTGGATTTTATCGACGCGTTCCAAAATACTATCGGGAACGGTTTCAGTGACCTTCACACCCGTAATTTGCAATACCAAATCGTTAAGGCTTTCAAGGTGTTGGACATTCATCGTGCTGTAAACATCAATGCCATTGTCTAATATCTCTAAAACATCTTGATAACGCTTTTGATGCCTTGAGGTGGGCGCATTACTGTGAGCCAACTCATCAATGAGCACCACATCGGGCTTGGCTTCCAAAATGGCATCAATATCAAGTTCATACAGTGTACTTCCACGGTACACGATCTTTTTAGGTGCAATGGAAGGGATGCCTTGGGTTAAACGCTCTGTTTCAGCACGACCGTGCATCTCCACATAACCGATGCAAACGCGTGTACCGCTTTTGAGTAGCTCTTTGGCATTACGAAGCATGGTGTAGGTTTTGCCCACACCTGCTAAAGCTCCAAAGAAGAGCGTTAGCTCACCCGTTTCGCGTCTGTTTTTGATCTCTTGAAGAACGGGATCACTCGTTTCTAAGACATCTTCATTCATCTTAAGGATTTAAAACTCCAAAGTTTTTATCTAACGCACGATTTAAAAGAAGGACATTGACCCTCTCCTCACCTATAAAACCCAAAAATTTTCGCTCAATATGTTGATTGACAAGCTCTAGCATCTGAACGTTATCGACATGGCGCACTTTTGCAAGGGTATTGACCTGATAAAGGGCTGCTAATTTCGAGATATGCGGGTCAAGCCCACTGCCTGAACTCATCACCAAATCACTGGGAATGTCACCCTCGCCAAATCTTACATGTAAAGCTTCTTTACTAGCATTTATTCTATCCAACAAAAGCTTGTTTGTTGGTGCTAAATTACTCCCACTGGATGAGAGTGCATCGTAGCCATCATCCCCCGCAGCAGAGGGTCTAGCGATAAAATAACCCTCTTTGGAAAAATTTTGCCCGATAAGCTCTGAGCCTATAACAGATCCATTATCTTCCAGTAATAGCCCAGAACTTTGGGTTGGGAAAACCCATGCACCTAAGTTTGTCACCACAAGAGGATAGACACCTCCGAGTAAAAATGTCATGACTAAAAGCAATTTAACGGATTGAAGTAGTGTTTTCATAGTCTTCCTTTTACAAAAGATGCAATGTTGCAAGCAACATATCAAGCAGTTTTATCCCCACAAATGGAGCGATAATACCGCCAAGTCCATAGATAACCAAGTTTTTTCCTAGCACCACATCTGCACCCAAGGCTTTATACCCAACCCCTGAAATCGCCAGAGGAATCAGTGCGATAATGATCAACGCGTTAAAAATAACCGCTGATAAAATAGCACTCTCGGGCGATGAAAGGTGCATGATGTTGAGCACTTCCATCTGAGGAAACGCCACTACAAAGAGGGCGGGAATGATCGCAAAATACTTCGCAATGTCATTGGCTAAACTAAAAGTCGTTAGCGCACCTCTGGTCATCAAAAGCTCTTTACCTGTCTCAACCACTTCGATGAGTTTGGTAGGCGAACTGTCCATATCCACCATATTGGCAGCCTCTTTAGCTGCTTGGGTTCCGCTGTTCATTGCCAGTCCCACATCGGCTTGGGCAAGGGCAGGCGCGTCGTTGGTACCATCCCCCGTCATCGCAACGGTGAAACCCTCTTTTTGGTAGTTACGAATGAGCGCTATTTTGGTATCGGGGGTTGCTTCGGCGACAAAATCATCCACACCTGCTTCGGCGGCAATCGCAGCAGCCGTGATAGGATTGTCTCCCGTAATCATCACCGTTTTAATGCCCATGCCTCTAAACTCGGCAAATTTCTCTTTGATGGAAGGTTTGATGATGTCTTTGAGATGAATCACCCCTAAGACTTTACTGCCCTCGCATACGACCAAAGGCGTGCCACCTTTTTTACCGATTTGCATACACATATCGTGTGCCTCTTTGGGGAACTTTCCTCCTTTTGCGGTGACAAATTTTTCAATGGCATCCACCGCCCCTTTGCGGTACTCCTTGCCATCAAGGTCAAGTCCGCTCATTCTCGTATAGGCGCTAAAGGGGATAAACTGGGCACTTTTAAGATTAGCCGGTTCCTTAGCGCCATAATGATTTTGCGCCAAAGTGACCGTACTTTTCCCCTCAGGTGTGTCATCGGAAAGTGATGTTAACAATGCGGCATACGCCAAAGTATCAATCTCCTTGATGTCAATAGGAAGAAAAACGCTTGCCATACGGTTACCAAAGGTGATCGTGCCTGTTTTATCGAGCAATAACACATTGACATCACCCGCAGCCTCTATCGCTTTACCGCTCATTGCCAGCACATTCTTTTTAAGCAACCTGTCCATTCCCGCAATGCCAATGGCACTTAAAAGCCCCCCGATTGTTGTAGGAATCAAACAGACCAAAAGTGCAATCAAGGAGACAACAGAAATATCTGCGTTTACATGTAACGCCATCGGTTTAAGGGTTAACGTCACCACAATAAAGATAGCGGTCAAGCCCATCAACAGAATCGAGAGCGCAATTTCATTCGGACTTTTTTGCCTTTTAGCCCCTTCAATGAGGCTAATCATGCGATCCAAAAACGTCTCACCCGGATTTTTCGTGATCTTGATCGTAATCTCATCACTTAAAACAAGCGTACCTCCCGTAACCGAGTTGCGATCCCCTCCTGATTCACGAATGACGGGAGCTGACTCGCCGGTGATGGCACTCTCATCAATGCTCGCAATGCCTTTGATGACCTCACCGTCGCTTGGAATCACTTCACCCGCACTGACAACGACGACATCACCCACCCTAAGGCTCTGCGAGCTCACTTTTGAAAGACTACCATCCTCATTTAACTTATTGGCACTGCTACTTTTTTTGCCTGAACGTAACGCACTCGCTTGTGCTTTGCCTCTGCCTTCGGCTAATGCTTCTGCAAAGTTGGCAAAAAGGACGGTAAAAAAGAGCCATGCAAAGACCCAAAATTCAAATCCAAAAAGAGAGATAACTCCTTGACTACTCTCATAAAGCCATATAAAGCCCGTAATGAATGTACCCAAATAGACCACAAAAATGATCGGATTTTTGAGCTGCTCTTTGGGAGTTAATTTTGCAATACTCCCTTTGAATGCGTCTTTAATAATCGCTTGGTTGTAGCTAGAATTATTTCGTTTTTTCATACTCATTCCTTAAAAAGAGATGTGTTCAAGCATCATCAAATGCTCAATCACAGGGCCAAGTGCCAGTGAAGGGAAAAACGTGAGCGCTCCCGTTAACACAATGGTTGCCACCAAAAGGGTGATGAAAAGCGCACTTTGGGTATTGAGTGTGCCTTTACCAAAGGGAACGACTTTCTTTCGTGCCAAGCTTCCCGCAATCGCTAACATGGGGATAATCACACCAAAACGTCCCACAAACATACACAAGGCAAGTGCGTAGTTATAGTAAAGTGTATTGCCACTGAGTCCTGCAAAAGCACTGCCATTGTTTGCACTCGCCGAACTAAAGGCATAAAGAACTTGAGAAAGCCCATGCGGTCCAGGGTTGGAGATGGAGCTGGTGGCATCGGGGATTAAAAGTGATAAGCCCGTAAAAAGAAGGATGCATAAGCCTGGAAGCAATACAGCTATGACGGTATAAGTCATCTCTTTGGCTTCAATCTTTTTGCCCATGTACTCAGGTGTACGGCCTATCATCAGTCCTGCGATAAACACACTTAAAATGACATACGCCATCATGCCGTAAAACCCTGCGCCCACACCGCCGATGACGATCTCACCGAGCATCATCTGCACCATAGTCACCATACCTGCAAGCGGAGTGAGACTATCGTGCATACCATTGACCGCACCGCACGATGCTGCCGTTGTAGCTACTGAAAAAAGTGAGGTTGAGGCAATGCCAAAACGCACCTCTTTGCCTTCCATCGCACTCTCCCCTACAATGCCTGAAATTTCAGGATTGCCAAATTTTTCAGACACATAATGAGAACCTAACATCAACACAAAAAGGACAACCATCGCGATCAGGATAGAACGTCCCTCACCGCTTTTTTGGCTCATTTTTCCATAGACAAAAAGCAATGAAATGGGCAAGAAGAGGATGGAAAAAACCTGCACAAAGTTAGAAAGTGGGGTCGGGTTTTCAAAAGGATGCGCGGAGTTTGCATTGAAGAAACCTCCACCATTCGTTCCTAACATCTTAATCGCCTCTTGTGAAGCCACAGGCCCCATCGGAATGCTCTGATGTGCCCCTTCTAATGTCACTGCGCTGACATAAGGAGCGAAGTTTTGAATGACACCTTGTGATATCAAAAAGAGCGCATACACCAAAGAGAGCGGGAGTAAAACATAGAGTGTTACGCGCACCATATCCGCCCAGAAATTGCCGATAGACTCGCTCTCTTTAGAGATAATACCTCGCATAAAAGCTACGGCTACCGCAATACCGGTTGAAGCGGAGAGAAAATTTTGCACGCTTAAGACAAACATTTGAGAGAAATAGCTCATCGTACTCTCACCACTGTAATTTTGCCAGTTGGTATTGGTCACAAAACTCACTGCCGTATTAAAGGCTAACTCGAAGGGCAAAGCGGGTAAGCCTTGTGGATTGAGTGGCAAAAGATGTTGTGACAAAAGCACCACCAACACAAGTACGATGCCCGCACCATTAAAGAGCATCAGTGCCAAAGCGTACTTTTTCCAGTTCATCTCAAGCTGAGGATTGATGCCACACAAGCGATAAAGACTATTTTCTACCGGTGCAAGAATAAGTGTTAAAACGTTTTTCTCACCCACCAACACTTTGGTAAAAAACCCACTGTATGCTTTCGCCGCTCCTATGAGCAAAATTAAAAAGCCTATAAAAAGGGTTATATCTGCAACCATTGTTTTCCTTTTTTGTCATTTAGGAAAGTATAGAGCAGATAAAAGCGGGGAAATATCTTGATTTTGGGTTAAAAGATAAGGATTTTGTTAGGATGTAAAAGAAAAAGTGCATGACTTCCTCTTTTACATGTAAAGATTTCTAATTACGTCTTTTATACTCATCATACCCAAACTGGCTCGTCACTTCGTAGCGTCCATCTTTGTGAAGCACGGCTAAATCAGGTAGTTTTACGCCATTAAAGGTGGTGTTTTTAACAATCGTGTAATGGATCATATCTTCAAAGATGAGCTTATCACCAATCTTCAGTGGCACGTCAAAACTGTAGTCCCCCATGATGTCGCCGGCTAAGCACGTCGGCCCTCCAAGGCGGTATACATAAGGTTTTTCACCTACTTCACCTGCACCTCGAATCGCGGCACGATAAGGCATCGCAAGCGTGTCTGGCATATGCGCTTCTGCGGAGATGTCGAGAATGGCGATGTCCATGCCGTTGTGAACGATGTCAAGCACACTTGCCACCAAAGGGCCTGTTTGCCAGCCCACGGCTTCACCCGGTTCTAAATAGACTTTGATATTATTGTATTTGGCTCTAAAATCCTTGATAAGGGAGATGAGTTTTTCCACATCATAGCCCTCACGCGTGATGTGATGCCCTCCTCCAAAATTGACCCATTTCATACGAGGAATCAAATCACCAAATCGTTCCTCAAACCCTTTCAAAACCGCTTCAAGTGCAGATGCATCTTGTTCGCAAAGGGCGTGAAAATGAAGCCCTTCAATGCCTTCAAGTTTGTCATACTGCATATTTTCTTTGGTGATGCCCAAGCGACTGTAAAGACCACAAGGGTTGTAAAGATCGACAGGGCTGGAAGAGACTTCAGGGTTAAGACGCAAGCCACAACTTGTTTTGCCAATCGCTTTTACTTTGTATTTTTCCCATTGATTGAACGAGTTAAAAATAAGATGATCACTTAAAGCAATCACTTCATCGATATCTTCTTCTTTATAGGCAGGTGAATAGGTATGAATCGTACCTTTAAAATACTCCTTCGCAAATTTAGCTTCGTGAAGTCCACTGCAAGTACAGCCACTCAAATAGCGATCGACCAAAGGAGCAAGTGCTTTAAATGCAAAGCCTTTAAGAGCGAGTAAAACGGTAGCACCTGAACGTTTGGCAACCTCTTCTAAAAGAGTCAAGTTTTGCTCTAATAACTGCTCTTCACACACATACACCGGTGTTTTAATCTCATGTAAAATAGTTTCGATACGACTTATTTTTAACATACATTTCTCCCAAAATTACACATGAAATGTAACATTTTTTGCCTTAATGGAAAAAACACCTAGAAATATCATCATTTTGTATCATAATACCGATACTATAATAGTGATATTCCACCCAAGGATAAGATATGCATAATCTAAGCATTAAAATAAAAGCGCTCTTGTTATTTACACTAACGATTTTTTTTGTTGCTGGAGCTTCTTTGCTCGTTATGGCCTATAAATCAAATGAACTTAGAAAAGCACAAACAAAAGATACTGAAGAGCTTATTTTAGATCTCAGCAAAAATGAGCTGAAAGCGTATACACGTATGGCTGAAAATGCCATTAGCACCTTTTACGAAGCTTCTTCTTCCGAAGCAAACATCGCACAAAATATTAAATCAGACGCTATGAGTTTGAAAAAAACCTTGGATGATGTTTATCAAAACAATAAAGATAAACTCTCCAGTGCAGAGCTTAGAACCATGCTTTTAAGCCTCATCAATGGGTATCGCTATAACAACGACATTGGCTACTTTTATGCCTATTCAACCGAGGGTATTAATGTGGTACATCCTATCAACAAAGCGCTTGTCGGTAAAAATCTCATGGATATGAAAGATAAAGAAGGAAACTTCGTCATTAAAGATCTTATTAAAGCTGCCAAAGAGGGAACAGGCGTCACGCGTTTTATTTGGCCACATCCTGTCACCAAAGTGGATGAGCCAAAGCTCTCTTACAACTTTTACTATGAACCACTTGATTTGGTGATTGGCACAGGCGATTATGCGTCCAGTATTAAGGAACGCTACCAAAATGAAGCCATTAAGGTTTTAGAAAAACTCCGCTATGCAGACGATGGTTATTTTTATGCCATCAAAAAAACAGATAAAGGGTATGCCTATGCCTTTCATGCAACAAATCCTTCGCAAAAAAACAAAGAGTTTAAACTAGGCATCAAAGACTCTCACGGCAATATGTACCGTGATGAAATCGTTCAAAATGTAGCCAAGAATATGGAGGAAGGTACGTTTGTACCGTACTATTTTGAACATCCTAAAACCAAACAAGATGCTCCAAAAATTGCCTATGCCAAGTATTTTAAAGCGTGGGATTGGATTATAGTTTCAGGTCTTTACACAGACTCCATTGAAGCATACACGGCGACACAGGACAAAAAAGTCAACTCCAACATCAATGCTATGCTGATTGGAACGATTGTATCAGGTGCTATTGTGGCACTTTTAGCTATTTTTGCCATTTATTTTCTTATTACTGGCCTTATTGCAACACCTTTGCTCAATCTCCAAGCAACAGCCCATAACCTTGCAGAAGGAGATGGCGATCTTACCAAACAGTTAGACATCAAACACCATGATGAAATTGGTGGTGCAGCCAAAGAGATCAACAATTTCATTGAAAAAGTGCGTGCAACCATCGCCCTTGCCAAGGATACCAGCAGCGAAAATGCTTCAATCGCACACGAGCTTTCTGTCACAACCTTGCAAGTCGGTAAACGTGTCGAGGACTCAACCAATATCATCAATCAAACAACGCAGATGTCTACTATCATTAAAAAAGAGATCAGTGTGTCAGTGGAAGAAGCAAAAGCCTCTAAAGAAGAGGTCATCAAAGCGAACCAAGAACTGAAAACAGCTCGAGGATTTGTCCAACAGTTAGGGGAACGTGTTCAAAACAGCGCCCACACGGAGATGGAACTCGCACAAAAAATTCAACAGCTTAGTTCCGACGCCGATCAAGTGAAAAATGTTCTAACGGTCATTAGTGATATCGCCGATCAAACCAACCTTTTAGCACTCAATGCCGCAATCGAAGCTGCGCGCGCAGGGGAACATGGAAGAGGCTTTGCCGTTGTTGCTGATGAAGTACGCACTTTGGCAGAACGTACTCAAAAAAGTCTAGTGGAGATCAATGCCACCATTAATATCATTGTTCAAGCCATCATGGATAGCAGTGACCAAATGAATAAAAACTCTAAAGAGGTACAAGAGCTCTCTGTGATTGCGGAAGATGTGGGTAAAAAAATCAACATAACCGTTGATATGATGAACCTTGCGACCAACTTGAACGACAAAACCGTCACCGATTATATTAAAACGGGGGCAAAAATAGAAGAAATCGTCTCTAAAATTGAAGAGATCAACACACTCTCAACCCAAAATACGAGAAGCGTCGAAGAGATCGCGGGTGCAAGTGAGCATCTTAACTCATTGACTGAAAAACTCAATGCCATTTTGAATAAATTTAGAACTTGAGAAGAGGTCTCTTTTGAGACTTCTTATTCCCCCGCTTTTCTAGCGATCGAATCCATAATACATGTTGGTAAAATGCGTTTTAATATGGTAAAAAGCTTAGTAGGGAACGTAACGGGGTAGCGAAATTTTGGTTTTGCAGACTCCATCGCTTCAACCAAGACTTTTAAGACCGCCTCAGCGCCTAAGGTAAAAGCACTGTCACCATTTTTTTGAAGGCGCCCAAGTGTTTTTTCATAAATTGCTTTGTGTGCGGAGCGCTCTTGGTCAATGTTGGCAAGAAACTTTGCCAGTGCATTTTTACGAAAATTGCTGCGAATTGGACCTGGCTCAATCAAAACAACGTCAACGCCACTGCCATGAAGTTCCAGTCTCAGCGTATCGGCTAGTCCTTCAATCGCAAATTTTGAAGCGTTGTATGCACCTCGGTAACTCATCGCCACAAATCCTAAAATAGAGCTGTTGAAAATAATCCGTCCATGCCCTTGTTTTCGCATATAAGGAAGCACTAAATTCGTAAGCTCAACGGTTCCAAAAACATTGGTTTCAAACTGTTCTCGTAATACATCTCGTTTGAGGTCTTCCACGGCTCCTGGTTGTCCAAAAGAGGCATTATTAAAGAGTATATCAATGCGACCACCCGTTTGTGAAAGCATCCACGCAAGGGCTACATGTAAACTGCTTGAATCGCAAAGGTCAAGTTTACAAGTATTCAAACCTTCAGCTTGCAAACGCTTCACATCTTCATCTTTACGACACGTTGCAAAAACAGTGTAACCTAACTTTTTAAGCCCATGTGCACAGGTGTAACCGATGCCCGAAGAGCACCCTGTGATGAGAATAGTTTGTGTTTTCATACGCTAAGAATGGTTTCACCTGAGTTGATCCACGAACTAAGCAACTCGCCCGTGTAAAAAACATCAATACCACACGTTTGTAGTGGAGCAGTAATGTCCATCGTGTCAGCGCATTTAAGGCACGCCACGACTTTGACACCGTCGTTTATCATCGCTTCCACTTTGGCTCTTACTTCTGCATCTTCAGTGATTAAACGTTGCGAAGCACCCCAAACAAGCACCTCAACTTCATCCATCCAGCCCTTTAAAATGGCATTGTGCGCATAAAGGCATACCATTAATAAGGCGGTTTCTTTGTTATCCGTTGTCCATAAGATTTTTGCTTTTTTTGACATGATCATCCTTTACATGTAAAGTTGTCAAAGAGGGAGCTCAAAACTTTACATGTAAAGCTTTAAGCAAGAGACATCATATTTTTATAACGCTTTTTAGGCAAAGCCTAAAAAAGCTACGCTAGCCGCTGTGGCACTAAAGCTTGCCTTTACAAGGCAGAGGTTTCTTGCAATTATGCAAGAAACCTACTTAACTTCGAACGTTTCCTCAGGTTTCATTTCGATGATTTTCCAAGGAAGCCCTTGGGTGTTGAGCTCGTCCATAAAGGGTTTTGCATCGAATTGTTCCATATTGAACACACCCTTACCAGCCCATTTACCTTCTAACATCATTTTAGCGCCGATCATCGCAGGCACGCCTGTGGTGTAACTGACCGCTTGCGCACCTGTCTCGCGGTAACACGCTTGGTGATCGCAGACGTTGTAGATGTAGATTTTTCGTTTTTGACCGTCTTTGAGTCCTTCAAATACACAGCCGATGTTGGTAAAGCCAACGGTTCTAGGTCCTAAACTTGCTGGGTCGGGAAGGAGTGCTTTTAAGAGTTGAATCGGCACAATTTTCACACCATCGACTTCCACTTCATCAATGCGCAGCATACCGACGTTTTCCAAACATTTCATGTGCGTGAGGTAGCTTTGACCAAACGTCATAAAGAAGCGAATACGTTTAAGCCCTTTGATGTTTTGAACCAAAGACTCTAACTCTTCATGGTACAGCAAATAACTGTCTTTTGGCCCTACTTCGGGGTAATCCCACACCATTTTCACAGACACTGGCTCAGTCTCGATCCACTTGCCCTCTTCCCAGTAACGCCCTTTGGAGCTCACTTCTCTAAGGTTAATTTCGGGATTAAAATTGGTCGCAAATGCGTAACCGTGATCGCCTGCATTACAGTCTAAGATGTCGATAGAGTTGATCTCATCGAAAAGGTATTGCTGTGCATAGGCACAAAAAACATTCGTCACACCCGGATCAAATCCACTGCCCAAAAGTGCCATAATGCCCGCGTCTTTAAACGCTTTATCTCTTGCCCATTGTTCTTTGTACTCAAATTTTGCGAGATCTGGATGCTCGTAGTTTGCGGTATCAAGGTAAGGTACTTTGGTTTTAATGCACGCATCCATGATGGTAAGATCTTGGTATGGAAGGGCGATGTTCATCACCAAAGCGGGTTTTACTTTTTCGATTAAAACCACCAACGCATCCACATCGTCCGCATCAATCGCAGCCGTTTCAATGTTTACATGTAAAGATTCTTTGATCTCGTTTGCGATTTGGTCGCACTTTGATTTGGTTCTGCTTGCCAAGACGATGTGTGAAAATACCGCGCTGTTCATCGCACATTTTTTGGTGACGACACGACTCACCCCACCCGCGCCAATAATTAATACTGTTGCCATTTTTATCCTTTGAGGTTTCATTATGAGGCTTCTTTAATAAGAGCTATGCACCATAGCCATTATCAAAAAAGCCTGATTTACATTTTAATGTGATTTGATTACGTTTTTATTTCAAGCTTTTAAGCACGATATACGCGAGCTCCAACGCGCGGGCTCGGTGTGAAAACGCTTTTTTGACACTTTCATCCAGTTCACCCAAGGTTTGCTCAAATCCGCAGGGAACAAACATCGGATCGTAGCCAAAACCATTGTTTCCACGAGCCTCTGCTATAGCTTCACCGTGCATCCAGCCATGTACACAAAATTCACCTTTGGCACACACAAGCGCAATCGCTGCCGTGTAAAACGCGGGTGTTTTTGCAAGACCGTTCTCTTTTAAGGTCGCAATCAATTTGGTAAGATTCTCTTTAGCATTCGCATTAATTCCTGCATAACGCGCACTGTAAATACCGGGGATTCCACCTAAGGAAGGCACACTAATGCCGCTGTCATCGCTTAAAACGATGTCGTCTTTACGCTCCAGTTTTTCATACACGGCGCGCGCTTTAATCAGAGCATTTTCTTTAAAGGTTAAGCCCGTTTCATCGATCTCAAAAGCAGGCATAACATCACTGTACGCAACCACTTCGTACTCGCTGATCCATGACTGAAACTCTTTCACTTTTCCTTGATTGGACGTGGCTAAAATAATTCTCAAATGCTGCTCCACAAAACGAAATAAGGCTTTATTCTACCTACTTTTTGTTTAAAACTTCGGTTGCATTATCCAGACTTCCAGCGGTGCTTTGAGCTCGCCTGCTATCCACTGTGCCCTCTCGCCATAGCCCATAAACATATCAGCCCGATTGGGCCCTTTAATGGCACCACCCGTGTCTTGCGCAAAGACAAATTTATCGACTTTGTAGTTAGGCGATTCGCTCTTGACCGCTAAAAGAGAGCCTAGAGGAATATAACTGCGATCTACTGCAACGGAGCGTTCAGGCGTTAAAACCAGTCCTAAACTTCCCGTAGCACGTTGTTCCATTTTGCGAAAGAACACATAGCTTGGATTGGTATTGAGCATCGCGTCAATTTGGTTAGGATGCGCTACTAGCCACGCTTTGATACTCTGTAAAGAGATATCTTCGAGGTTGGTAAAAATGCCACGATTGAACATCTCTCGACCGAGTGATTTGTACGGATGCCCATTGGAGTCCGCATAGCCTATAAAGACGACTTTACCATCTTCAAATTCAACCCTGCCAGAACCTTGCACTTCCATAAAGAAAAGATCGATTTTATCGTCCACATAACAGAGCACTTCGGCATTGATTTTATGCTTTTCAATCTCTGCACGGGTATAGTACGGAAGCATTTTGCCTTTCACGGAGCGTCCACGCATTTTTTTGTCGTGTTCTCCCACAATTGCGACCAAATCTTTGGGTTTTGCATACACAGGATATTTAAAGCGTGCACTTTTTTTCATACTGCCATGCAATAAGGGCTCGTAATACCCCGTCAGCATCGAGCGTTGATCATTAGGCTGAATCTTTTTAAGCTCAAATGAGTTTTGAAAAAAGGCTCTGGCATCTTTTACATGTAACGCTTGTTCACAAACATTCGGATACGCTTTTTTGCTCAGCGGTGCGGCGCAATTTTGGCGAAAAAGCGAAAGAAGTTCATCAAAGTTCTCATGCTCAGCGAGTGCATTAAAGCGTTCATTTTGAGCTTTTACAGAGGTGACAAACGCTTCATCTTGAGGCGTAGGAGCAGATTTTGGAGCACAACCGCTCAACACAAACAGCAGACAGATCAAAAGGGGGAGACTATATCGCATCACAATCCATTAAAAGAGCTTACCCTTAAAGGTATCTCATCATTTTTTTAACTTGTTGAGTCTGGTATAAGCTATTTCGGGCGTATCCGACTCAAAAATGTATCAAAAAATTATAACATAAAACAACCTTGCTCCAAATTCACCCAAAATAATCTATAGAATTTTCAAAGTTTAACAAGGGTAAAATTGTCCTTAATTAATCTTGAGGAATTTTTGCACCCATGTTTAAAACTATTTTTCCCCTTAGCCTTATTATTTCACTCCGTTTCTTAGGTCTCTTCATCGTCCTTCCCGTCCTCTCCGTTTACGCACTTCATCTCGAAGGCTCAAACGAATTTTTAGTGGGTATTACCATCGGTGGATACGCACTCACGCAAATGTTTCTGCAAATTCCTTTTGGCATTTTATCAGACAAAATTGGACGTAAAATTACTATTTTTATTGGACTGGTTGTTTTTCTCGTCGGCTCGCTCGTGTGTGCGTATAGCACGACGATTTATGGACTGATGATGGGTCGTTTCTTGCAAGGTGCAGCAGCCATTGGCGCTGTAGGAACGGCAATGATCAGCGACATGGTCAAAGAAGAGGTACGCGGACATGCCATGGCGATTATGGGTGGCTGTATTGCTGCCAGTTTTGCGATTTCCATGATGTTAGGTTCTGTCATTGGTGGTTATTACGGTGTCGATAAGCTCTTTTTTTATCACCGCTGCCCTCTCTGTTTTGCGATGATCGTGCTTTACACCAAAGTGCCTAACCCTCCCAAAATTATTCACAACTATGGTGCTGATGAGACGCAACTGAGACATATTCTCAAAGACAAGAACCTCATGAAAATGAACATCACCAACATGCTTCAAAAAGGGATGATGACGCTTGCCTTTATGGTCATTCCTATCATCATGGTGCAAGAGTTCGGTTTTGCCAAAAAAGAGCTGTGGATGGTATATCTGCCTGCAATGCTTTGTGGTGTGCTTGCGATGGGACCTTCTGCCATTTTAGGAGAGAAAAAACATAAAGCCAAAGAGATGCTCATGATCGGTGTAGCCCTTTTTGCGATCAGCTACGTCATGATGGGTTATGCGCACAAAGCTCCATGGTTCATCGTAGGTGTGGTTATCTTCTTTATCGGCTTTAATATGCATGAACCGCTCATGCAATCCATGGCAAGCAAATACGCTAAAGTTCACCAAAAAGGTGCGGCTCTGGGTGTCTTTAATACGTTTGGTTACGGTGGAACATTTGTGGGTGGTGTGTTTGGTGGTTATTTCTTGCAACACTTTGGCATTATGGAGATTGCGTGGGTAATCTTCATCATCTGTATTCTCTGGCTCTTTTTGATCGCTAGCCTTAAAAATCCAAGCCATAATAAAAACATCTACTTGCCTTATGGTGAATTTGATATTTCACGTGTAGAACACCTCAAAGGGCTTAAGGGCATTGTTGAGTGGTATCGCAACGAAAGTGAGAAAATCTTGGTCGTCAAATACGATGCCAACCTCACTGACAAAGAGACGATTTTAGCGGTCATTTCCTAATCAGTGAGTTATCTCTCTCTTTTTCTAACAAGTTTCGCATCTGCCACGCTACTACCGGGTGGAAGCGAAGCGCTTTTTGTTTATCTTCTTAGCCTTCATTTAAACCCTTTTTTTTTGCTTCTCATCGCAACGCTGGGCAATACCTTAGGCGCATTTGTCAACTATCTGCTTGGAAAATACGCCACAGACTTTGCACTTCGCAAAAACTATATGAGCGAAAAACACCTCCGAAAAGCCTCGTCTCTTTTTGAAAAATACGGTGCTTGGAGCTTGCTCTTTTCTTGGCTTCCCATCATCGGCGATCCACTCACGTTTGTTGCAGGCGTTGTTCGTTATGAGTGGTGGAAGTTTATTATCATCGTGGGATTTTCAAAATTCGCTCGGTATATTTTTGTCTACCTTGGCTTTTTAGCCATCGCATCGTAAATCCACACACAAAGAAGTCACTTATGAACACACCCATCTCCTGCGAATTTTACGATCAACTCATGGTCGCCATAGAACGTAAAATTCCTTCCACCATTGTCTATCTGGAAAAGGAACAAAGCACTACACTTAAAGGTGTTGTTACAGAATTAAGGATGATCGATTATGAAGAGTTTTTAGTTTTAAAAGGCGGAAAAAAGATCAATCTTCAAACGATTTTTTCGTTTAATGGCAAAAGACATAAAGAGGTTTCGTTTTTACATGTAAAGAAGATTGATGGCACAAAATGATGCCGTATGTACCGATAATTTACAAATCGTTAACTGAAGAGACTTATAATAGATCCAAATAGTTTTAAAATATGAATTTTGGAGCTTCAACAATGTTGTACCCTACTAAATCAAAACTAAACAACCTTTACATCAGCAAAAGTTTTATTATGACGCTAGGCATATTTTCGTTGATCACACCATCACTTTTTGGTGCAGGTTATATCTTACCAAGTGGCACGGTTGTGTATGACAACACGGCAGACCAAACTATCTACAGAGTTGAAAGAGTTTCACCTATGCCTCCTTCTTCACACGTCATCGTAGAAGGTTCCCCTATACAAACAACGACTGTTATGGTTGAAGATAGAGTCGTCACGTACGATCGACCTGTTATTATTAGAGAACGAATCATTGACAGAGGTCCCGTGTATGATGTCGTAGATGTGGCAGGTACCGTCCTCTTTTATGGTCTTTTATACGATGCCATGGGACATGGCTTTTACCATTACGGACCTCATCGACATTATGATCGTTTTGATCATTACAGAAGATAAGTCGACTCAAAAATCCTAAACTTTTAACGGATGCTTTTTTCTTTACATGTAAAGAATTTACCTCTCAAAATTGCGCATATTTTTAAAAAGAGCGCCGCAAAGGTTAAAAGTTTAGCTCCAATCTTTTTCCCCTTAGAAAATCTACAAATTTCACCTAAAGTCCCCTAGAATATAACTTTTTTTCATTCCTAAAATTTAAGGTTTCTTATCTTATCCTACTTCAAGAACCAAATTTAATATTTTTAATCTTTACTATAAGTAATTTTTTTTATTTCTTTCATCTGACATCTAAAGTGTATACCAGGAGGTTATATGTTTAATACGAAGAAGATGATTTTTATTGTTTTGGCGTTAGTCGCTATGCTTTCCATGATTTATCTCACACCTGAGATGCCGGGATTAAATTTTAAAGGGAAAGTCGCGCTTGGTGTTGGTATCTTTGCTATCATCGTCTGGATTTCGCAAGCCCTAGATGATGCACAGAGCGGTTTTTTAATCATTGCTTTTTTAGTGCTTTTTGGGGCAGGAAAAATTGGAGAAGCACTGATCGGCTATTCTTCTACGGGCGTTTGGATTGTTGTTTTAGGTATGATTATGGCGGCGTGTATGGGTGACACAGGACTTTCTAAAAGACTTGCTCTTATCATCGTGAGTAAGATTGGAAAATCGGCTATCAATTTGTATTGGGCAATCTCCTTAGTGACGCTGATTATGACCTTTTTTATTCCTTCTCTTGCAGCAAAAACCCTTTTGGTTTTGCCGATTATCACCTCGATGGGTTTGGCATTTGGTGCAGAAAAAGGGCAAAGTACCCTCGTAAAAGGGTTGATTTATATTGTCACTATCGCAGGAACGATGTACTGCATGGGCATTATGACCTCCCACGCCGCAAACCCCATTTCCGTTAGCCTTATCAAAAATGCAACAGGCGTTGATGTCAGCTGGATGGAGTGGTTTAAAATCGGCATGCCACCCGCTTTACTCATGGGCTTGATTGCAACCTATATCATCATTAAGATGTTTCCACCCGATATTGAAGATATATCCGCTGGTCGCGATGTGATGAATCAACAATTAAGCGACATGGGGAAAATGAGTTCAAAAGAGATTTATGCTTTTGTCATTTTCATCGCAACACTACTGCTGTGGGCAACCGATAAACTGCACGGTCTCAATGCGACCCTTGTTGCTATGCTTGCCGTTGCCGCGATGATCGCCCCCGTTCCTACGCAAGTTATGACATGGAAAGAAGCTGAGAAAAAAGTTCCTTGGAATGTTTTTATTGTGTATGGAGCTGGTTTGTCTATGGGTTCATTGCTCGTTAAAACGGGTGCAGCCGCATGGCTTGCGAGTACATTTTTTCATCCGTTGCTCAGCCTCGATGTCAAACTGCAAGTCGTTATTTTTATCTGGCTGATGCTTGCCCTTCAAGTTTTATTCACAGGTGCGGGGCCTAAAACAACCGCATTGACGCCCGTGGTTATTGCTCATGCCATTGCGGTTGCAGCGCTTCCCGCCAATGCTGGCATGCAAGTCACAGCATTTGTCATTTTAGTCAGTATGAATATGCTTCACCAATACCTACTCCCCGTCTCCAATCTCCCGAACATCATCGGTCTCGCAACGGAAGAGATCACCTCAAGCGAATTGATTAAAGTCGGTGCGATTATGAGTCTCTTTGGTGCGGTATTTTGTACGGTTATGGTTTATACCTATTGGAGTTGGATAGGGCTATTTTGATACGATTAGCTTAAAATTGGGTGTTCCATTAAAGCATCTTACATGCAAAAGAGTTTAGTGGAACGCCATGATATTATAGGTTTTGGCAAGAGATATAAAGAGATTTTAAAGCTTTACATGTAAAACAAAACCTTACTTCATAAACCCATTTTATTCTTTAGGGGGAATCCCTTTTAGAATCATTTTTGCCTCTTCTTTACTCAACGGATAGTCAAAAAAGCGTGTGTAAAAAGCAATAGTCTCTTGTTCGATGTCAAACTCTTTAAATTTTTCAGGGTAAAAAATCTGTGCTGCCCATTGGACTTGCAAAATGGCTTCGGCGCTGTATCTGTCCCAAAAGAACATCCCTTTGGGGTTAATGTAGACTCGTTTGGCTTGGGTTGCGGAAATATTTTTGAACATCGGGTTGTTGAGGAAATCGCTCGCTTGAATCTCGCTTGAGGTAGAGCCGATGATGACAATATCGGGATTCCATGCGATGATTTGCTCGGCTGAGACAGTTTTACTGGGGCCTTGAAGTTCACTGGCGACGTTAATACCTCCGGCGAGTCGAATCCAAGAGTCCATCATTGAACCTGAGCCATCCACCACAAACGAGGTACTAATATTGCTCATATGCAACACTTTAGGTCGTTGCTGAGCGGGAACATCTTTGAGCCTCTCATCAATCTTTTGTGTGACTTGATCTAAATAAAGTGCGTATGCCTCCGCTTTTGTTCGTGCGGCTTTGCCCAAAATTTTGCCCGTCATCAAAACACACTCTTTTAAAGAAGGAAAATCCACAAGTGAAAGCTCGATAATTGGCACACCAAGGTTTCGAAAGACCCCGATATTTTTATTGCCCACAAAGGTAAAAACAACATCTGGTTTGGCTTTCAACAACTCTTCGATGGAGCTCATCGCAACGGTATTGTTACTAAAAACAACGGCTGCTTGACGCATGTGTGGGTTGATCTTGTAAAGCCATGGGCACATCTGCTCTGTGACGATGGTTGCTACGATTTTATCGCCAGCTCCTAGCATCGTGACAATCGCATTATGCGCAGGCCACGCATCGGCGATACGGTTAATGGAATCGGGAATATCCGTATGTGTTGTATTGGCCTTATCGGTGAATGTTTGTTGCGCAAAAAGAGACGCACAGCCTAGAATTAAAATCAGCAGTGGATAAAAAAATCGTTTCATGATGTATCTCCAAAGATAAAAAGGCTTGGCTTTTAACGTTTACATGTAAAGGCTTTAGCTTAAAACTCATTGCCTTCGATACGGCTAACTCGAATCTCTATAAAATCATCACTCTTCGATGCGACGTAAATTTCAATGGGACGACAGCAGACATAACAGTCTTCAATATAACTCTCCCCTACTTCGCTACTAGGTTCAATATAAATCGAAAAACTCTCCCAACAATAAGGGCAGGTGATGGTTTTGTCAAAGAGGGTATTATTCATAAAAACCTTTCAGAACGTAGAAGTTATCTCTTTACATGTAAAGACTAAAACGAAGTTTTTGGGTATTGCCAGACTCTTACAAGTCTAGCAATACCACGTCAACCATCTCACCTTTTTCAATTTTTTGAACATCTTTTTCGACACGAAGAAGAACGGGATTGTCTAAAAGATTGTTGAGAATGGCGCTACTGCCTTCTTTTTTACCGTGCAAGTCAACGATGAGCTGACCCTCAGTAAAGCGAAGATTACAAGCGGTAAATTCCACAAATTTGGAGCGCTTTTTATAGAGTTCGCCCATAAAGGCTTTAATCGTTGGTAAGGCAAAGGTTTGTGCACGCAGTTTGCGAAGCAAGGGAGCGATGAACAAAAAGGTACAGACTGATGCGCTGTACGGAAAGCCTGGGAGCGCGTAGATGTACTTGTGACCGGTTTTGACGACACGAATGTGACGACCTGGTTTCATGTACGACCCATCAATGATGTTTTCGATTTTCATATCGGTAAGAATGCTCTGCAAGTAGTCAAAATCCCCAACACTTCCACCACCTGTGGTAATGACGATGTCACTCCACATCAGGGCTTGACGAAGTTGTTGCTCAATGACATCACGATCATCTTTAATGAGCTTAAAACGCATGGTTTCGCAGCCGAGTTGGCGCAAGATGCTCTCAACCGTGACGTGGTTTGAACTGCGAATCTGTGCATAAGAAGTTTTAGGCTCGCCAAAGTCCAAGATTTCATTGCCCGTGGAAAGAATGGCAATGCGAGGCTTCATAAAGACCTCAACTTGAACCATACCCACTTCTGCCATCACACCAATCTCCGCAAAACCGATCTTCGTGCCTTTTTTGATGAGCACCTCACCCGCTTTATAGTTCTCTCCCACAGGACGAACCGCAAAGCCTTTGGAAACAGCGGAGGTAATGTGAATCTTACCCTCTTTTACGTCCACATTTTCGATGGGAATAAGTGTATCACTGCCTTCGCTCATCAACGTACCTGTAAAGGTTTTGACACATTCCCCTTTGTGTACGATACCATGCGTTTCAGTCCCCGCAGGTATGAAATCACTAATAATAAGAGAGCCTAGTTGTTGGTCGCTAAAACGGATGGCATACCCATCCATCGAAGAAGTGGCATGGGTTGGATTGTTTTCAGGAGCTACGATATCAACGGCAAGAAAACGACCCAGAGCATCGCCTATAAAAATATTTTCAATGCCAATTTCGGTTTGAATAGAATTTTCAAGCGCCTTAAGCGTCTCATCAAAAGGAGGAAATGAGTGACTCATGCATCCGCCTTTAAGAGACCTGCTCCACTGAGCACATGGGAACGCTCTTTGGCATACACACGCTTTCCATCCACCAAATCATACTTCCAAATCGGAGCATTGGCTTTAAAATCTTCGACAAAATCATTGATCATCTTAAGAGCTACCTTTCGTTTAGGGGAAACAACCGCTGCGATATAACTGGAAGTATGGTTAGGAACATCACCACGCGAGTGTGCCATAAGAAGGTAGGCATTTTGCACTTTAGCTTTTTCCTGCCACGCGTTAAACCAACTGTTTAAGATGGGTTCGTAAATATCAAAACTCAATCCCTCGATACCATCTTCATCACGAACAATACCAACAAAAGGAATGAACGCACCATAGTTTTTATCGCTAATTTTGGCGTACCAATCTGCCAAAATAGTGTTTACATGTAAAGATCCATTGTGAAGTTCTAACATAGATCAACCTCCGCAAACAGGAGGTAAAAGTGAGATTTTGTCGTCTTTGGAGAGGGGGATATTGAGGTCGCAAACGAGCGTATCGTTTAGCGCAACTGCACAGATGGCAAGCCAATCTTGAAGTTCTTTATCGTCTTTAAAAAAGGTTTTAAGTTCACTGAGATTTGAGATATCCACTTCAATACTGGGGCGACCAAGAGGTCCTAAAAATTCGACTTTTGCCACATCTTTTCCTTATTACATGTAAGAATTTCAAAGAAGAGTGGGGGACTCTTCTTTGAAGTCTTTTCAGACAGGTAATATTCGTATATTTTTACTTAATTTCTCTTGTAGGACAGCTTCGATCGCAAAAAGCGTGCCTGTAGAGCTACTTGCACAGCCACTACATGCGCCAAGATAACGGATATAAACATCACTGATGCCACCATCACCCTCTTTAATGTCGAGGATTTCAAGGTTACCACCATCCATAACGAGCATTGGACGAATGTTTTCATCAATAATGGATTCAATCGCTTGGAATTTTTTAACGATGGTTAGATCATCAAAGTCGACCGTATTGCTACCTTCGATTTTGGAGTTGGAGATAGCCAATAGATGGTCATGTTCCATCTCCGCTCTGGTGTCTCTTAAAATATCAACCAAATAATGCTCTCTTGCCTCATGGCCGCCTGGTTTGATACACGATTTACAAAACGCGCCTGCTTTGGTGTAGTTGGTAATCTCTTCAACGGTTTTAAGGTCATTGATTTTAATCACTTCTTTGATCGTTCCAAGGCTCACACGTGCACATTCACACACAATGATGTCATCTTCAAATGAAGCGGCATCTACGCCTTTATACGAAGCTGCTGCTGCTTTGATAACATCGTATGCCATAACGGAGCAGTGCATTTTTTGAGGTGGAACCGCAGGAACATCAGGTGTATCACGCATTGCATGTTCAACATCAATATTGGTAATTTTAACCGCTTCAGAAACCGTTTTACCGATACAAAGTTCTGCCATGGTGTCTGAGCTTGCGATCGCAGTACCACAGCCAAAGCTTTTAAATTTAGCTGCCTTGATAATTTCGGTTGCTTCATCAACGATCCAGTAAAGTCTTACGGCATCGCCACAACTCTCTGCACCAAAATCAGCAATGATGAGCTTACCACCCATATTTTTTGCATCTTCTTCGGTCAACTCACCCATATTTTGTGGATGGTTCATCAAATCTTGTACTTTTTGGCTGTATTCCTCCCAGATGGAGCCGCCAATCAAACTATTTTTTGCCATTTTTTTATCCTCTATCGTTATTGAATTATAATTTACTAACGTGCCATGATGGCGCGTATGCATATGTGCTTGAAATAGCACGAAGGCGTGTTACTGCATTGTTTAAAACTTCTATTGTATAGTCTATCTCTTCCTCCGTTGTAAAACGTGAAAGAGAGAGTCTTAATGCCGTATGAGCCAAATCAGCCTCTGCTCCAATAGCTTCCATAACAGGATTAGACTCTAAGGCTTCACTTGCACACGCACTTCCTGTACTAGCAGCAATGCCACTTTTATTTAAATCCCATAACATCGCTTCACCTTCAATACCTTTGACGCTAACTAAAATGGTATTAGGAACTCTTTGCTCTTTAGTACCAATCACTAACGTTTCGGGTATAAGCGCAATGGCATCTTCAAGTTTATCGCGAAGGCGTCGGACATTATTTTTTTCAAAATCAAGGCTTTCAACAGCAAGTTCCATCGCTTTTCCCATGCCTACGATGCTTGGAACATTGAGCGTACCACTACGACGTCCGCCCATGTGCTCTCCACCATGAAAGAAAGGAGTCAGTTGTTGTCCCCCTCGAATATAAAGCCCACCAATACCTTTAGGTCCGTGGAATTTATGTGCAGAAAAACTAAGAAAATCAACATTGGCTTTTTTTACATCCACAGGAATTTTACCAACGGCTTGAACAGCATCGGTATGAAAAAGTACACCTCTTTCTTTACAAATCGCACCAATTTCTTCAATAGGGAAAATCATACCGGTTTCATTGTTTGCCCACATAATAGAAACAAGTGCTGTTTTATCAGTAATAGCATTTTTAAGGTCTTCCACATTGATAACACCATTGGTATCAACAGGTAAATAGGTGACTTTAACACCAAGCGTTTCTAAAAATTTACAGGAAGCGCCCACAGCGGGATGTTCGACTTCGCTGGTAATGATATGGTCTTTATCACCATTCAAAATATAGTCGTTATAGATACTTTTAATCACCCAGTTATTGCTTTCAGTGGCACAGGATGTCACGACGATATCATCATCGTCACTTGCATTAATGCCCGCATAAAGCTGATCCATCGCTTTGCGAAGTGCAGGATGACTCTCACTACCAAATTGGTGCAAAGAATTTGGGTTACCATACATCTGGCAAAAATAAGGAACCATCTCTGCAAAAACTTTAGGATCAACTATGGTTGTCGCGTTATTATCTAAATAGACTCTCATTGTCTTCTCTCTCCATTTCTATATAGGATAAAGTTTATCCTAATTAATTTTTGAATACTATTACTTTCTATATTAAAAAATACTAAAGAAATTTAGGCAATGATCTGTTTTAACTCAGCAACCGTTGCTTCAAACTCAAAAACCTCTTCTGGAGCTTGTTGCAAAAAGCCATTCATTTTCTCTTTTTTATTAATTGCCATATCTAACTCTTTATCGTTCCCTTTTTCGTATGCACCGATACGAATGAGAACTTCGTTCTCTTTTAAAATGGAATTAAGCCGTTTAAAACGCATTGCTGCTTTTTTATGCTCGCCATCAATGACATCACCCATAACCCTTGATGCACTGTTTTGAATGCTAATCGGCGGGTAAATACCATAATCTGTCAATTCGCGACTGAGCACAATATGCCCATCCAAAATACTTCTGGATTGATCCGCAATCGGATCACTGAGGTCATCACCCTCAACCAATACGGTAAAGAACGCTGTAATCGAACCTTTCCCCTCTTCTTTTCCCGCTCGCTCCATGAGTTGTGGCAAAAGTGCCAAAACAGATGGCGGATACCCTTTAGACGTTGGAGGTTCGCCTAAAGCAAGACCAATTTCACGCTGTGCCATCGCAAACCGTGTCACAGAATCCATCATAAACAAAACATCTCTTCCTTGATTTTTGAAATACTCGGCAATGCTCATCGCACTAAACGCACCGTATTTTCGCATCAAAGGAGAATCATCACTGGTGGCAACAACGATTACGGTATTTTCAAGATTACCCCCCAAGTTTTTTTCAATAAACTCAGGAACCTCACGTCCACGTTCCCCTATGAGTGCCACCACTTTAATTGAGGCTTCCGCACCACGAACGATCATACCCATGAGTGTGGACTTACCCACACCACTTCCTGCAAAAATACCCATTTTCTGACCCTTGCCACACGTCAAAAGACCATCAATGGTTTTTACCCCCACACGAAACGGCTCATTAATTAACCCTCTTTTCATAGGATCCAATGGAGCTTTCATAATAGGTGCCATAGACTTTGCACCTATTGTTCCTTTGCCGTCTTTTGGGCGAATAAAAGGGTCAACCACGCGTCCAAGTAACTCTTCTCCTACGGGGATCATCATGCCTTGCTCGCTAATAAACACTTTATCGCCTGTTTTAAACCCTTCAATAAAACCAAAAGGTGAGATAAAAAAGGAGTTTCGATCGACTTCAGTGACCATTCCAAGCTCACTTTTTTTACCATCTAAGGAGGCAATTTTAACAATGTCACCAATACTCGGTCTAAGTCCACACGCCTCAATGGTCGTGGAGCTAATTTTGGTGATCGTGCCAAACATGGGAGAGAGGCTTTTGCCGTGAAGTTTTTCTTTAAGGCGAGCTAATGGCATTAGTAACGATTAGCCTGTGGTGCGTTGATAATATCAAAAAACTCTTTTCTCGTGTCTGCTTTAAGAAAGAGTCCACGAAGTGCGGAGGTTGTAGTGTTGGAGTGTGTTTTTTCAACGCCTCGCATCTCCATACACATATGGCGCGCTTGAATAACGACACCTACCCCTTTGGGAGCAATCACATCATCGATCGCTTTAGCAATTTGTTCGGTCAGTTGTTCTTGAATTTGAAGACGGCGTGCAAAAATATCCACCATACGAGGAATTTTAGAAAGTCCAACAACTTTTCCATCAGGAATGTAGGCAACATGAGCTCGTCCAATAATCGGTAAAAGGTGATGTTCACACATCGAATAAAACTCTATATCTTTAATCAATACCATTTGATTATTGTCGCTCTTAAAAAGTGCTTCGCCGAGAACTTCATTTGGGCTTTGGGCATAGCCTTGCGTCATATATTCATACGCTTTAAACACACGCTCTGGTGTTTTTAAAAGTCCCTCACGCTGGGTATTTTCCCCAATAATTTCAAGCATCGTTTTGACGGCTTGTTCAAACTCTTCTCTTCGTTGCATTTTGATTCACTTCTGTTAAAATTAAGACGAGATATTTTATCTCCATTTTGCTTTTTAATGGATAAAAAGCGACTTAAAAGCAAATTTTTGCTATATTTGAGCAAAATTTTATATCGAAAAGGGATTTTATGCAAATTAAAGTTAACCGTACAAATAGTGCTAATGCTGCAGTTGAGGCAACCATTTCACCCGCGCTATTACAAAAAAAAGAAGAAAAGATGATTGCATCTGCGGCTTCAAATATGAAAGTTGATGGTTTTAGAAAAGGAAAAGTTCCTGCACATATCGTTAAAGCACGCTACGGCAAACAACTCAAAGAAGATGCACAAACAGAAGCACTGAGAGAGCTTTTCACTAAAGCATTGACTGAGCTTGACATCAAAGCTGACCTTGTCGTTGGCGAGCCAAGTTTCTCAAAATTTGAAGAGAAAGATGGCGGGCTAGAGCTTGTTATGAAACTTTCATTTAAACCAACGATTGTTGTTGAAGGATACAAAGAGTGTGTGCCTGAGTACAAAACTCCAAAAGTAACCAAAAAAGAGATTAGTGAGCGATTGGATAAAACATTAGCTCTTGTTGCAGAGCTTAAAACGGTCGAAGAAAAACGTGCTGTTAAATCAGGTGATTTTGTTGTGATTGATTTTGAAGGCTTTATCGATGGCGTCGCATTTGAAGGTGGCAAAGCAGAAGGATATACACTTGAAATTGGAAGTGGTTCATTTATCCCTGGTTTTGAAGATGGCATTATCGGACTCAAAGTCAGCAGTAAAAGCAAAGATATCGAAGTAACATTCCCAGAAACATACGGCAATAAAGACCTTGCAGGAAAACCAACGGTATTTAAAGTCACCGTTAAAGAGATTAAAGTCAAAGATATTCCGGAAACTCCAAATGAAGAGATGATCAAAAAATTGCTTCCAGGTGTTGAAAATCCAACACTTGAAACACTAGAAGGTCAAATCGAAGATGAAATCCGCAATGAGAAATTAGCAAAACTTTTCAATGAAGATGTTAAACCTAAGTTTGTTGAAAATGTTTTAGAGAAAATCACATTCGACCTTCCTGAGAATATTGTTGATCAAGAGATTGACCTACAAATGAGAAGCGTTTTTGGTAAACTCAGTGAAGATGAAATTAAAGAATATTCTACTAACCCAGAAAAAATTAAAGAAAAAAGAGAAGAGTTTAGAGCAGAGTCAGAAAAAAGTGTTAAACTCACTTTCATTGTTGATGAGTTAGCAAAGCAAGAAAGTATCAATGTGAGTGATCAAGAAGTGCTTCAAATGATCTACTTTGAAGCAATGCAACAAGGTGCAAATCCAAAAGAATACTTAGAATATTATGAGAAACAAGGTGTTCTTCCAGCGATTAAAATGTCTATTATTGAAGAGAGACTCTTCACAAAGCTTTTTACAAAAGGTAAATAATGAGCTACTATGTTCCTGTTGTTATAGAAAAAACTGGTCGTGGTGAGAGAAGTTACGATATCTACTCTCGCCTTTTAAAAGATCGTATCATTATGCTCAGCGGTGAAATTAATGATGTTGTTGCTTCTTCGATTGTAGCGCAACTACTTTTCCTTGAAGCGGAAGATCCTGAAAAAGATATCTATCTTTACATCAACTCCCCAGGTGGCGTTATTACCAGTGGTTTTAGTATCTACGATACGATGAACTATGTTAGACCCGATATTAGCACGATTTGTATTGGACAAGCAGCATCAATGGGAGCATTTTTACTCAGTTCTGGAGCCAAAGGTAAGCGTTATGCGCTTCCTAATGCACGTATTATGATTCACCAACCACTAGGTGGTGCTCAAGGACAGGCAACAGATATTGAAATTCAAGCTAAAGAGATTTTAAGAATGAAACAAGTCTTGAATGAAATTTTGGCAAAAAACTGTTCACAAAAACTTCCTAAAATCATTAAAGATACAGAGAGAGACTTTTTCATGAGTGCGGCAGAGTCCTGTGAATACGGTTTGATTGATAAAGTATTGGATAAAAGTTTTAAATAACCTATCAAAGAAGGCAAGCAATGGTTCGTTTTAATAAAGAAAAAGGAAAAACAGGAGTTTATAGTATCGATGCAAAAGATGATGTCGTCGAACCAACTCCACCTCCACCGCCTCTCAAAGAGCCTATTGTAACGCAAGCTTCCAATGTTGAGCTTGAAAAATTTGCCGCCTTAGTGTTAAAGGTGTTGGGAGATGAAAGCATCCCTCCAACACCCACTAATTTTCAAATCTATTTCGACAAACTTTTAGAAAGCAAACCTGCCTCATTGAAAAAACGTATTAATGACTTTTTAGAATTAGAAAGTACCAATAATGATGAAAATCATGCACGCATTGAACGTGAGGTCAAAGAGGGATTTTCGCAAATTAAAAACATTATGCAAGTGGTCTCAACCGTCTATCGAAACCTCAATGTCATGCAAGAGATCATTAAAAAAAGAACTTCACAATTAGAGACCAACGCTAATCCTCTCTCTATTCAAAATATTATCTCTTCACTGAGTGAAGATCTTAATAAAATGTTTGGCTTAACGACTAAACAAATTGATCTTTTAAAAGATTATTATCAAAAGACGACAACCATTTTGCAAGAGGTTGATAACCAATCTATTTTTGATGTGAAGTATGGTGTTTACAATAGGCGTTATCTTTTAAAAACACTTCAAGATGAGATTAAACTGATTAAAAATTATGCTCATTCAAGTTCTTTAGTGCTTGCCCGCGTTAAAGAGAGCTCCTTGGAAAAAGTCATTAATAAAAAAGACAAAGACACCGTTGTGCGCAATATCGCAAAATTACTGCTCAAAACATCCCGTAGAAGTGATATTGTTGCTCATTTTGGCGATGGTGTTTTTGCAATGATTTTAAAGCATACAGATATTGTTAGTGCTAAAAAAGCATGCGATCGCATCAGTGAATTGGTGTACCAAACAAGCTTTTTTGTAGGGACAGGAGAGGTAGAGACCGATATTGAACTCTCTATTGTTGCACTCGATACAGATCATAATGCCGAAGAGTTTATTGCTGCAACCCTTGAAGAATTACCACATACAGGAAAAAGGCTTGTCCCTTATATCGTTTGTGCGCCATCTCTTCCAAGCGAGGAACAATGATTTTAGAAGTATTAGTTTATCCCCATAAGCTTTTACGAGAGTCTTCAAAAGACGTCGTACACTTTGATGCACAACTCCATGCCCTTTTAGACGACATGTATGAGACCATGGTAATAAAAGAAGGTATTGGACTTGCTGCTATTCAAGTCGCTGTGCCACTGAACGTATTGGTGATTAATCTTGTCGATGAAGAAGGTGTGCAAAAAAGAGAAACTCTCTACGAAATCATCAACCCTGTCATTCTTGAAAAAGATGGTAGCACTATCTACCAAGAGGGTTGTCTGAGCGTACCTGGCTATTACGATGAAATTGAACGTGCCGAACATATCAAAATAGCCTACTATGATCGACATGGCAACCGATGTGAAGCAGAGTTTACAGATCTTATGTCCATTGCTGTTCAACATGAGATGGATCATCTCAAAGGTCGCCTCTTCATTGAGAAACTCTCTTATCTCAAACGTAAAAAATTCGAAAAAGAGTGGAAAAAAAAGCAAAAAGCAGGTAAATAATTGTGGAAGAGGCTATTGCATTATCTAAGGTCAAGCATGCCAAATGTGCAACCTTATATGGCAATAAAGCCTATGAGGTCGATGTTGAGTCAACTTTAGTGCGGGCACTCCCTGGATTTAATATTGTGGGGATTACCGACATTTCCATCCAAGAGTCGCGCGAGCGCGTAAAATCTGCTCTTGCAAGCATCGATTTTCAATTTCCTGCTCAAAAAATCACGATTAACCTCTCCCCTTCTGATCTTAAAAAAGAAGGAAGCCACTTTGATTTGGTCACGGCCCTGCTGATTGCCATACAAAAAGAACGCTTTACATGTAAAGATTTTTTCATCTTTGGTGAGCTGGGGCTTGATGGTAAAATCAAGAAAACCAACTCTATATTTCCTATTATTCTCTCCTTAGCAACCCATACACCCAATCTTCGTGTCCTTGTTCCTAACGAGCTACTGAACAAAGTGCAACAAATCCCCAATATTGAGGCTTTTGGAGTTGAAACGCTGAGTGAAGCGCTACTTTTTTTCAAAGAAAAACGATTTAACACAGAAGTACAAATTCCCCACCAAAGTTTTTGCGAAAATCACTTAGAAATTGGATCAAAAAGCTATTTTTATGCCACGCAGTTTCCCCTTGATTTTAGCGATGTTCTAGGTCAACACCGAGCCAAACGTGCGATGGTGATTGCGGCGGCGGGCATGCACAACCTTTTGATGGAAGGAAGTCCAGGGTGTGGCAAAAGTATGAGCATTAAACGACTTCGCTACATTTTGCCACCTCAAAGCATTGAGGAAATACTAGAGTCAAATGCATATCAATCACTCCAAGAAGAGGATGTTGAACTCAGCCCTCTGCGCCCGTTTAGGTCTCCCCATCACACCTCTTCGCGTCCATCCATCTTTGGCGGTGGTAGTTCGCAAAGTCGTGCGGGTGAAATTGCCCTCGCCCACAATGGCATTTTATTTTTCGACGAATTTCCCAACTTTTCTAAAACGGTTTTAGAAAGCCTTCGAGAACCTTTAGAAGATCATCGCGTCCTTATCTCACGTGTTAATACTAAAGTGAGCTACGCAACTAAATTTCTGTTTGCTGCCGCTCAAAATCCTTGCCCCTGTGGCAATCTCTTCAGTCAAACCCATGAGTGCCGCTGTAGTGAAGTAGAGATCAATCGCTATAAAAACCGCATTTCCGAGCCGATTCTGGATAGAATTGATCTTTATATCCAAATGAGTGAAGAGAGTTCGAAAGAGCAAGGACTGAGTTCTCATGAGATGTTTGAGCAAGTCTTAAAAGCCTTCATGATGCAAAAAAAACGTGGACAAAATGAGCTCAATGGCAAGCTAGATGAGCATAACACCATGCGTTTTTGTACCCTCGAAGCAAAAGCCAATGAGAGTTTAGAAATGGCACAAAGCCGTTTGGGGCTGAGTCAAAGAAGTATTCACAAAGTACTGCGCATTGCACGCTCTATTGCTGATTTGGAGCAAAGTGAATTGATCTTGCAAGAGCACCTTCTTGAAGCCCTGAGCTTCCGTAAGCGTTAGGAGAAACCGATGCATTATGTCTACGAAGAAACAAATAGTTTAGATGATCGTTGTTATACCACTTTTGGATTAACCCCTGAAATTCTAATGGAACATGCGGGGCTTGCTCTGGCTCATGCCGTCAAAAAAAAACTTACATGTAAAAAGAGTGCGCTCTTTGTATGTGGTATGGGAAACAATGGAGCCGATGGTATTGTCGCCGCACGATTATTGCATGGTGCGTACAATGTCAGTCTCTATCTGCCCTTTAAGATCAAATCTGAACTTGCAAAACTCCAACTGGAACGTGCCAAAAAAGTGGGTGTTATCGTCGTGGATGAACTGATTGATGCCGATATCTACGTTGATGCACTCTTTGGTGCAGGACTTAACCGCCCTTTAGATGATCTTACATGTAAACTGCTCGAAACACTCAATGCAAAGCAAGGCTACAAAATCGCCTGCGACATTCCCAGTGGTATTTTGAGCGATTTAACACTCAGTTCTGTCATTTTTCAAGCCAATGAAACTGTAACGATGGGCGCTTTGAAACTAGCTCTTTTAAATGACAATGTTAAAGACGCCATAGGTGATATCAAAGTTGCAAATCTAGGCATTTCCCGCAATCAGTATGAAACACCTAGCTCCCTCTTTTTACTTCATAAAAGCGATCTTAGACTACCCTTTCGCATCAAAAAAAATGCTAATAAAGGCACCTTTGGGCATGTTGCGATTGTACAAGGCTCGAAAGAGGGGGCAGCACGACTTGCGGGCATGGGAGCGTTTCATTTTGGCGCAGGACTCGTGACACTCATAGGCGAGAAACCAAAAAAATTACCTATTTATTTGATGAACAGCGAAACACTGCCTAAAAATGCCAATGTGATTGTGGCAGGGATGGGGCTTGAGATGCCTTTTGATGAAGTAGCACTCAAAACACTTTTACTCTCCAATACTTTGCCCTTAGTGATCGATGCATCCTTGTCACAGCATCCGCTTCTTTGTGAGATCATTGCATCCCAAAAACCTCTGGTTTTAACACCACATCCCAAAGAATTTAGCTCGATTTTAGAGCTTACATGTAAAGAAAAAGTGAGTGTTGAAGCGATTCAAGCTAACCGCTTTGCGTATGCCAAACGCTTTAGCCTTGCATTCCCGCATGTGGTATTGGTTCTCAAAGGTGCCAACACCATCATCGCACACAATGGTGAGCTTTTTATCAACACGTATGGTACGCCAGCTTTAGCTAAAGGCGGCAGTGGCGATGTCATGTCTGGCATGATAGGCGCCCTCATCGCGCAAGGATATACCCCAAAAGATGCTGCTATTAGCGGCTCCCTCGCGCATGCTCTCGTCTCACGAAAGTTTACATGTAATAATTTTGCGCTTACCCCGATTGATATTTGTAAAGGTCTTAAATGGTTATAAAGAAAATTGCTATTTTATTCAGTGGAGAAGGAAGTAATTTGGAAAAATTGCTCGCTGCTGTTCACAACAAAGTATTTGAGCACTGTAGAATTGAAGTTGTAACTACCATTTGCAATCGCCCCAACGCGGCAGGAATCGAAAAGTCACGAAGTTATGGCATAGAACCTCTTATCATCGATCATACGCTCTACGGAAGCCGTGAGAGCTTTGATGAAGCCCTTGTAGAGGCTATTTTAAAAAGCGGTGCGGAGCTTACCGTACTGGCTGGATTTATGCGTTTCCTCACTCCTTATTTCACAGAGCATGTTAAAGCGATCAATTTACATCCTTCACTCCTTCCACTTTTTAAGGGTGGCAGTGCTATAAAAGAGAGTTTTGATTCACCGATGAAGGTCGCAGGCATCAGCGTTCACTACGTCAGCGAAGAGCTCGATGGTGGTGAAATCATTTCCCAACGCTGTTTCGAGAAAAGTGAAGATATGAGTTTTAAAGATTTTGAAACTAAAATTCACGCCTTAGAGCACGAACTCCTTCCCGAAACCGTGAAAAATTTACTCAATAGGAACTAAAAATGAATGACACCCTCAAAGTAGGAAATATCGAATTTGCAAGCCGTTTGATCGTAGGAAGCGGTAAATACCCCGATTTTCAAACGACCAAAGACGCAACGCTCGCAAGTGGTTCTAAACTCATCACGGTTGCTGTGCGTCGTGTTAATATTACCAATCCTAATGAAGAAAATCTGATGGACTATTTCAAGGGCACAGACATCAAACTGCTTCCAAACTCTGCTGGATGTACCACCGCAGAAGATGCCATTACACTTTTTCGTATGGTCAGAGAAGCAACAGGTCTTGATCTGATTAAACTTGAAGTCATCGGCGATACGGCAAAAACACTCTACCCTGACGTGATGGAAACGCTTAAAGCGTGTGAGGTTTTAGCCAAAGATGGCTTCACGATCATGACGTACACCAATGACGACCCTATCATGGCGAAACGCTTAGAAAATGCGGGTAGTGCGGCAGTAATGCCTTTAGCATCTCCTATTGGTAGTGGTCTTGGTATCCAAAACCGTTACAATGTCCTTTTTATCAAAGAGGCTGTTAAGATTCCAGTCATCGTTGATGCAGGTATTGGTTGTGCCAGTGATGCTGCAATTGCAATGGAAATAGGCGCGGATGGTGTTCTTACAAATACTGCTATTGCGCAAGCTAAAAATCCTATCCTGATGGCAGAAGCAATGAAATACGCCGTACTGGCAGGACGTTCAAGTTTCCTTGCAGGACGTATTGCAAAGAAGCCTTTTGCAACGGCTAGCTCACCAACGGAAGGACTTATCGAGTTCCAACCAAAGGCTTAAAAAAATTTCCTTGACAAAAGGCTGGATTTTGGCTAGAATTTCAGCCTTAAAAAGACCAATAGGTTTTTTTAAATGTCGGGGCGTAGCGCAGTCTGGTCAGCGCACCTGGTTTGGGACCAGGGGGTCGAAGGTTCGAATCCTTTCGCCCCGACCACTTATTTCTCAGAATTAAATTTAGATGGTGAGTGTAGCTCAGTCGGTTAGAGCATCAGGTTGTGGTTCTGAGGGTCGTGGGTTCGATCCCCATCACTCACCCCATTGTTTTGTGTGGCGCGGTTTATGCGCTCGTAGCTCAATTGGATAGAGCAACGGACTTCGGATCCGTAGGTTGTAGGTTCGACTCCTTTCGAGCGCACCACCTAAAACCGAGAGAAGATGCGCTCTTAGCTCAGCTGGATAGAGCAACGCCCTTCTAAGGCGTAGGTCACACGTTCGAATCGTGTAGGGCGTACCACCCTTAAAGACGGAGCTTCAGCTTCGCAAAATTTACTACTGTTGTGTGCGGATATGGTGAAATTGGTAGACACGCCAGACTTAGGATCTGGTGCCGAGAGGCATGGGAGTTCGAGTCTCTTTATCCGCACCATCCCTATTTTAGGGACTTTCAAACAAACTTCTCAACTTCTTTTTTTTACTATTGCTAAAAAATATAGGATACGGCGTTAGATTTGTAATAATCAATTTTTTCTTATTATTTATCTCAAAATCAATAGCATAACAAATTTTCTTATATGTAATTAGGCATATTTCTACTTCTAAATAGTTATTTTAGTTTAAATATATTTTTCTAAATTGCCAATAAAGTATCGAAATTCTTTTTAATATACTCTGCAACGCGAAAGGCATTGGCGTAAATCGTCCATGTATAAGGGACACTTCCTCCCGTTGGCATGAAGCTACCGTCGGTTACAAAAAGATTGTGTATGTCATAGCTTTGGCAATAACGATTGAGTACGTGTTTTTTCGGATCATTTCCAAAACGACATCCTCCTGCTTGAAGATTTTGTGGAGGCAGTGGTGAGATAGCGTAGGTAATATTTTTTGCTCCCATTTTTTCAAGTACCTGTACCGCTTTTTGGGCTAAAAATTCTCCTACTATGACATCTTGAGGGTGTGCGCCTATACGAATGTTTGCAACAGGAATACCGTATTTGTCCTTGTATGCTTCATCAACAGAGACAAAACAGTTGTCATTGGGCATCCAATCATTAAAGACTTCAAAATTGAGTACCCTTTTTGTTGTTAAGGTTTGAAAAATTTTATCTTGAAGTTTTTTCCCAAAGATCAATGTCCCATCTTCTCTTTTCAGGCTGTTTGCACGTCGTATTGGATTGGCATGTTCAAATAAAAAATCAACAACGCCCCCTTTAAACTCTTTCGTAAAATACCAATCTTTGAGCGCACGATTGACAAAAAGCCCTGCTTGGAAAAGTGTCTCTTGCTTGAAATGGCTTAAATCAAACTCTCCTGAACCAATACCTCCGCCTGAAAAGACCATATTTTTTCCAACAGCCCCTGATGAGTTAGCAAGTCCTTTTGGAAAGGCCTTGTTTTTTGAATTTAATAATAAGCGAGAACTCTCCACTGCTTGTGCTGCAAGGATAAAAAGCTTAGCATTGACATACTTTTTAGTCCCTTCTTGTGTGAGGTACTGTGCTCTTTTAATGGTGCTGGTATTATCTGTTTCTAATTTCACAACAAACGCATTGGCGATAATATGCAGATTTCCCGTCGCTAAAGCGGGCTGAATAAGCGCAGCGCGTGAACTTCCTTTTGCTCCACTCGAACAGGCATATGAGCCACAGTAATTGGAGTAATAACAAGGGTTTCGCCCTTCCTTGGGCTCTGAGAGAATAGCCCTAGGCGTTTTAAACGGAGTAAAATGCAAAGCCTTACAAGCCGTGTCAAAATTTTCAACAATAGGATGTTCCGCTAAAGGAGGGTACGGATATTGCGTGGTACTGCGTGGTTCTTGGTGCGCGTACTCTGTTATCTCTCCTGAAACACCTACGATTCTCTCTGTGCGTTCATAAAAAGGTTCAAGCTCTTCATACGTAATAGGCCAATCTTCAATATTGGCTCCTTCATAATCCCCATAAAGAGATTTTAATTTAAAATCATTGGGTTTAAGGCGATGAAAAAATCCACTCATAAAGTTTGAAGAACCTCCTAAAAGGCTACCATTCCAGAAACTCCAGTTATTTTCATACGAAGGTGTTTTGACCCATTTCCCCTCTTCAAAGCTCTCAATGACATGGTATTCGTCTCTTAATTTTGGTGTAAAAACATCACGCTTGGTATAGGCTATCTCATCTTTTGAAAAATCTTTTTCACTGTAAATGTCTCCTTTTTCAAGGATCACCACTTTTTTACCCACACGAGAGAGTTCATAAGCAAGAGGTCCAGCACCTGCGCCGCTTCCTACAATACACACATCATAATTCATACTTTGCTCCCATAGGTACTTTTCGGACGAGGTTCTCCCTTTACATGTAAAACAGATTTCCATCCTATTTCCTCTGTGTTTCCCCCGTAAATTGGATCACAAAACATTGCTTCAAGCGTGTAATAAATCAGCCGTGAGAGCCATTGCTCCAAATAAGCATCTTCGCTTGCTAGCTCTACGATACGGTATTGAGCTTCTGCATTTTCTTGAAAAAAATGAGAAAATTTTTGGTTAAAAACAGAAGCCCCTTCAATCAAAAGTTCCAAATCATTTTGATCAAAATAGGGGCTGGTGCTATTGACGATTAAAAAAGAGAGGGCATTGACATTTTTTGCAGAGGGCATCTGCTCTGTTGCAGGCAATAAAACTTCTTGGACACTTTCGATGGTTTTCCACACAGAAGCAGGAACATCTTTAGCATACGCGTCTATGCTTAAAAAAAAAGGTGATGAAGCACTCAGTGCCATAAATGTACGTCTATTCATAGGGTGCATTCTAACACATGCATGTAAAACTTTTGTGTAATACGACTACATATTCACTACACAAAATGTCATTATACTGTCACTATCCAAACCCAAAAGGAGATCTACAATGCAAGTATTTTCAAACGTTAAACCTCTCGCAGCACTCTTCATCGCTGCTATGTTCGTAAGTGGCGCTATGGCAGCTGATAGTAAATGTGGTGGTGATATGAACGCTACGAAAGATGCGAAAGAGATGAAAAAACCAGCTGACGCTAAATGCGGAGGCGACAAAGCGAGTGATGCTAAAAAACCAGCTGATGCCAAATGTGGTGCTGCTAAATGCGGTGGCGAAAAGAAATAATCTGCAATGCGGTTATTTCTTGTTAACACAATGCAATCAATCGTATTGTTGAGTGTAAGAGTTATGTTGGCATATGGATTTTATGAACCATCTGTACGGAAGTGGAGCGATATTCACTCCGTTGCAGAGTGGTTTGAAACACTTAATATTCCTTTGCCTTTACTCAACGCTTACCTTTGCGCAAGCATTGAGAGCGTGGGTGTTGTTTTACTAATTTTAGGCTTATTAACCAGATGGATTTCACTACCATTAAGTGCTGTTATGGTGGTTGCAATTCTAAGCGTTCATTTAAGCAATGGCTTTAGTGCAACCGATGGAGGTTTTGAAATTCCTCTTTACTATCTGCTATTTCTTGGTGTACTATGTGCCTTTGGCGCAGGAAAAATCAGCGTAGATTATTTTCTTTTTGAGAAAAAAAAGCCATCATCGTGTATGCCATAGCTTTGCAAAAGGCTATGGTATAATTGGCTTAAAAGGAAATGGTCGATGAAAATTTTATTGCTAGAAGATGATCCAATTTTATCTGATATTCTACTCTGTCATCTGAATCGCCATCTTCATCAAACGACTCACTTTAGCGATGGGCAGTCGGCTTCTGATGCACTCAGTGCCCAAAAATTTGATCTTTTAATTCTTGATATTAATGTTCCAAAACTCAGTGGTATTGATCTTATTAAAGAAATTCGTACCTATAAAGACACGACACCTGCTATTATCATTACCGCATTTCAAGATACGGCTCATTTGAAAAAAGGATTTGAAAATGGTTGCGATGATTACATCAAAAAGCCTTTTGATCTTGAAGAGCTTGACTTGCGCATTAAAAACATTCAAAAACGATTTAACCTTATCAATGAACAAGCCATCATTATTGATTCTCATCTTTCATTAATGGCTTCTAAAAACCGCTTGTATGTCAATGAAGTACCTTACACCCTGACGCGTAAAGAGTGCAAAATCTTACTCTATTTAAGTAAGCAAAAAAGTAAGGTTGTCTCCTCAGAAGAGCTGATACAAAATTTATGGGACTATGATGAAATGCCTAGCGAAGCGACGATTAGAGTTTACATTAAAAATCTACGCAATATTATTGGAAAAGATAAAATTCAAACCGTTAGAGGGAATGGATATATTTTTGAATAAAGAAGAACAGGGCGCATTATGGCGATTTTTAATCATCTATGTCACTTCTGCACTCTTTCTCATGAGCATTATTGCTATTTTGTACTACAACAATGAAACCAATAAGCTTCATGAAAAACGTTCAATGGAAATTAAAACCGTTGTGATGAGTTACGAAAAAGAGTTGATGCAAGCGGAGATGGATAAAGTGCCGTATCTGTTTCATCCACCCAAAGAATTTTTCACGGTTGCTCTGTTAAAAGAAGATAAACAGACTCTTTTTTCAAGCTTTAAAACTCCGTTGCTTGATTTAAATACAACACCCTATGCTGTTCATCGATTAGCAACTCCTATTAATGGAGTAGCTTACATTGTTGTTGATGAAGAAATGAGCGAACGAGAGATACTCAGACTTAAATTAATTATTTTGTTTACGATGGTTATATCCGCGCTCTTTGTGGGTGTTGAAGGCTATTTTTTAAGCCGCTTGCTGCTTAAGCCTGTTCACTTGCGCATTGAAAAGCTCAATCATTTCATTAAAGACAGTTCTCATGAACTAAATACACCCGTCGCCGCTTTAATGATGAGTGTTTCAAACTTGAAGCAAAGCTCGTTTAAAGATGTACGTGTTATCAATCATATTTCCATTAGCACAAAACTCATTTCTCAAATTTACAATAGCCTTAGTTATATTGCATTTCATGATATTGATGAAGTGTTTGAAGAGTCATTTGATCTTGCCCTTTTAATTCAAGAGAGTGTTGGATTTTTTAATGAAATAGCTTCCACAAAGGACAATATAATTACGGCACAACTTCAAACAACATTTGTTTACATGGATAAATCACGTATTCAAAAAGTTATCCATAACCTTCTCTCAAATGCTATTAAATACAGTTATCCAAAAACAGCGATTTGCGTTGAGCTTTCAGAACATCTTTTAACCGTTAAAAATGAAGGTGTTGGCATTCATAAAGAGAATCAAAAGAGCATTTTTAAGCGTTTTGAGAGACGAAGCAATGCGGTGGGAGGCTTTGGTATAGGGCTGGATATTGTCAATTCTGTTTGTAAAATGTATAACATTAAAGTTTGGGTTGAATCCATTCCAAATCAAGAAACAACTTTCTTTTTACAATTTCCTTTTACTCAAATCCTCAAGCAAGAATATTAAACTTCATTCATCAGCCAAGACATAGTGTCAAACGAAGCACAGAAGTAGCCGTGCACTTTTAAAGGTCTACTTGTATTTTAGGCTTGTAAAAGAATTTCATATGCCCAAAATTGCTCTTCTTTGACAGATACCACTTTGCAACAAGTTGGTTTAGACAACAACAATACTTCTCAGGTCATTTTTTGACTCATTTCATTAAAGTTAGTTAACATTTCATTGATATAATACCTCGCAAATACCAAATGCTAATCTTTGGTTTGGTGAAAACGTGTCAAAGACTCTTTATTTCATGAAAAGGTCAATTTTATGTCATTTTCAACTCCTTCTAAAACTAAAAAATGGGCTCTCATTCTCATTGTAGGTGCTTTTATTGGCATAGCAAGTTACTTTACTGTTTTTAAAAGTCAACCTACTACAAGCAATGATCCTAAAAAAGCTTTTGCTACACGAGTAGCATCTGTTTCAACTGCCCCCGTTCAGCAAGGTGCTATTAAAATCTTTTTTCAAAGTCTTGGGACGGTAACCCCTTTGTCGAATGTTGTCGTGAAAAGTCGTGTGGATGGGCAGTTAATGGATATTTTATTCACTGAAGGGCAGATGGTTAAACAAGGCGATATTCTTGCAAAAATTGATGCAAGAAGTTTTGAAGTACAGCTCAAACAAGCGCAAGGACAACTGTTAAAAGACCAAGCACTTCTTGAAAATGCACTGATTGATTTGAAGCGTTATGAAGTGCTTTTACAACAAGATTCTATCTCCAAACAAGTTTTAGATACCCAAACAGCCCTCGTGCATCAATACCAAGGTACGATTAAAGTGGACGAAGCATCCATCGACAGTGCCAAACTACAACTAGACTACAGTACGATTACGGCACCTACGAGTGGACGTATCGGTCTTCGCTTGGTTGATAAAGGCAATATGATTCACGCGTCCGATACAACGGGCTTAGCGGTGATTGCCCAAATCAATCCGATTTCGGCTACCTTTACCTTACCCGAAGATAAAGTTCCTGCTATCACACAAGCTTTGCAAGAAAATAAAACACTCGAAGTTGAAGCGTATGATCGAAGTGATTCCATATTCATCATCAAAGGGCATCTTGCAAGTATGGACAACCAAATTGATACAACAACAGGCACGTTAAAATTCAAAGCAGAATTTAATAATCCCGAGACCAAACTCTTTCCAAATCAATTTGTGAATATTCATCTTTTAGTAACAACGAAACAAAACGCACTGTACGTTCCAAGTGCGGCCATACAACATGGCGCACAAGGCACTTTTGTATACCGTGTCAAAGAAGATCAAACGGTGAGTGTTCAACGTGTTAAAGTCAGCTCCACACAGAATGGCAATTCGATCATCGAAGAAGGCTTAAGCCTGAGTGACATCGTTGTCGTCGATGGTGTTGATAAATTGCGTGAAGGAAGCAAAGTCGACATGAACACGACGAAAGAAACTCCTTTGAAAGCTTCTCGTACTAAAAGCGATTCGCAAAAATGAATCCTTCTCGCATTTTTATTTTAAGACCTATCGCAACATCGCTTGTGATGCTTGCTCTTTTATTAGCAGGTAGCATCGGTTATAGGATGCTTTCCTTATCGGCATTGCCTGAAGTTGATTATCCGACCATTCAAG
Source organism: Sulfurospirillum diekertiae (assembly GCF_002162315.1). Classification (NCBI taxonomy): domain Bacteria; kingdom Pseudomonadati; phylum Campylobacterota; class Epsilonproteobacteria; order Campylobacterales; family Sulfurospirillaceae; genus Sulfurospirillum; species Sulfurospirillum diekertiae. The sequence goes on from NZ_CP021416.1 coordinate 2,665,638, forward strand.
TTGTAACCCTTTACCCAGGGGCAAGTCCTGATGTCATCACCTCTTCAATTACCGCTCCATTAGAAAGACAATTTGGTCAAATGCCTGGGCTCAATCAAATGTTATCCACCAGTTCGGGTGGATCTTCTATCATTACGTTGCAATTTGATCTTAAATTGGCCTTGGATGTTGCCGAACAGGAGGTTCAAGCGGCCATTAATGCCGCCACATCTATGTTACCAACCGATCTGCCCGCTCCTCCAATTTACAATAAAGTCAACCCTGCCGATACACCGATTTTAACACTTGCCGTTACGTCAAAAACCATGCCACTGCCTGCAGTGCAAAATTTGGTCGATACACGTATTGCTCAAAAGATTTCACAATTAAGCGGTGTCGGGTTAGTCAGTTTGAGTGGGGGACAAAAACCAGCCGTTCGTATTCAAGTCAATCCAAAAGCGTTATCTGCCTATGGCATCTCTTTGGAAACGCTACGAACCATCGTTAATAGCGCTAATATTAATCAAGCTAAAGGTGGATTTGACGGCCCTAAAAATGCCTCAACCATCGATGCCAACGATCAACTAAAATCTGCCAAAGAGTATAAAGACATTATTATCGCCTATACAAATGGAAGAGCTATTCGTCTTAGCGATGTTGCAACTGTCATTGACGATGCAGAAAATGTACGTTTGGCGGCATGGAAAAATACCACTCCTGCTATTTTGATCAATATTCAACGCCAGCCCGGTTCCAACGTGATCGAAGTCGTTGATCGTGTCAAAAGTCTACTCCCCCAACTGCAAGAATCCTTACCTAATGCGGTGGAAGTTTCGTTACTCACGGATCGTACGACAACCATTCGTGCATCGGTACAAGATGTTAAACAAGAACTGATATTAGCCGTTATCTTAGTGGTTATGGTCATCTTTGTTTTTTTACGCAATATCCCTGCAACCTTGATTCCAAGTGTCGCCGTACCCCTTTCACTGATCGGAACGTTTGGCGTGATGTATTTTTTGGGCTTTAGTCTGAACAATTTAACGCTGATGGCATTAACCATAGCCACAGGATTTGTCGTCGATGATGCTATTGTTATGATTGAAAATATCGCGCGCTACATAGAAGAGGGAGAAAATCCCTTAGATGCGGCGCTCAAAGGTTCAAAACAGATTGGGTTTACGATTATCTCTTTAACCATCTCTTTGTTGGCTGTTTTAATTCCACTTGTTTTTATGCAAGATGTCGTAGGAAGACTATTTCGTGAATTTGCCATTACACTGGCGGTGGCCATCTTAATTTCGGCGTTTATTTCTCTCACATTGACACCGATGATGAGCGCTAAATTGTTGGGTAAAAAACCGATGAATGAGCAAGGGAAATTTTACCGTTACAGTGGCGCTATGATTGATGCAATGATTCAAGGTTACGCCAAGATGCTGACATGGGTACTTGATCGTCAAAAAATGATGCTTACCATCGCCGTTTTAACAATGGTCTTAAATGCCTTGTTGTACATCTATGTCCCCAAAGGATTTTTTCCTGTGCAAGATACGGGCGTTATTCAAGGCATCACCGAAGCGCCGCAATCCATCTCTTTTAGCGCTATGTCCCAAAAACAGTGTGAACTCGCTGATAAAATCCTAGAAAATCCCAACATTGAAAGCATCTCCTCGTTTATCGGTGTTGATGGGGTGAATACAACACTCAATAGTGGACGTATTCTCATCAATCTCAAACCACATGCTACACGTCAAAAAAATGCGCAAGAGGTGATTCAAGAGATTCAAGCACAACTGCATGATGTAGCGGGCATTACCCTTTACATGCAACCCATTCAAGACCTCAGCCTCGAAGATAGAGTCAGTCGAACACAATACCAATTTACCTTAGAAAGTGCTAATGCTAAGGATTTGGAAGCATGGACACCCAAAATTATTGAAGCACTCACTAAACTTCCGCAATTAAGAGATGTTGCAAGCGATCAACAAGATCAAGGGCTTCAAATTTACGTCGATATTGACCGCGCTACTGCAAGTCGCTTGGGCATTAGTGTCGCAGCCATCGATGCGGCACTCTACAATGCGTTTGGGCAACGGTTAATCTCAACCATTTACACACAAACCAGCCAATATCGCGTTATCTTAGAAGTGGCTCCTTCTTATCAGATGGGACCCAGTGCGCTTGAACATCTTTATGTGACAAGTAGCACAGGATCTGCCATTCCACTCAGTGCCATTGCCCATATTAGCGAGCGACAAACACCTTTAGTCATCAATCATCTGGATCAATTTCCGACCACAACCATTTCATTTAACCTTTCCCCCAACTCCTCTTTAGGCGATGCAACAGAAGCAATCCAACAACAAAAAGATGCCCTTGGATTACCGCCTAGTATGGAATTACGCTTTCAAGGAGCGGCTGCGGCATTTCAAAAATCACTGACCAATACACTCCTGCTCATTCTCGCTGCCATTGTGACCATGTATATTGTGTTGGGTGTTCTGTACGAAAGTTATATCCATCCGCTCACCATTCTCTCAACGCTTCCCTCCGCGGGGGTGGGTGCTCTTTTGATGCTATTATTTACTAAAAATGATCTGGATATTATCGCGATCATTGGTATTATTTTATTGATTGGTATCGTTAAAAAGAATGCCATCATGATGATCGATTTTGCCCTTGAAGCAGAACGTCATCAAGGGCAATCACCACGCGATGCCATCTATCAAGCCTGTTTATTGCGCTTTAGGCCTATTTTAATGACAACCTTAGCCGCACTTTTTGCCGCAATCCCTTTGATGGTGGGAACAGGTGTGGGCTCTGAATTAAGACATCCATTAGGTCTTGTAATGGTAGGTGGTTTAATGGTCAGCCAAGTCTTAACCCTGTTCACAACACCCGTCATTTATCTCTTTTTTGATCGTTTGGCTACGCGATTTCATTCTTTACATGTAAAGCATTAGCCATGCATCTTAGTGCTCCTTTCATCGCAAGACATGTCGCAACAACACTGTTAACCATCGGTATTGTTCTAGCGGGTGCTCTTGCGTTTGGATTACTGCCTGTCTCTCCCTTACCGCAAGTCGCATTTCCTACGATTTCCATCTCTGCCTCTTTGCCAGGTGCGAGTCCTGAGACGATGGCAGCAACGGTGGCAACGCCTTTGGAGCGTAGTCTTGGACGCATCGCTGGGGTAACGGAGATGACCTCTTCAAGCTCCATGGGCTCAACGCGTGTCACCTTGCAATTTGATTTAGATCGTAACATTGATGGGGCTGCACGCGATGTTCAAGCAGCGATTAATGCCTCTTTATCGCTCTTGCCCACAGGTATGCTCAGCAATCCTACCTACCGAAAAGTAAACCCTGCCGACGCTCCCATACTGATCCTGTCCATGACATCCGATACCCTCACACAAGCACAAATGTACGATGCGGCTTCAACGATTTTAGCGCAAAAGCTTTCACAAATTGACGGCATCGGGCAAGTCATTGTAGGTGGGAGCTCTCTGCCAGCGGTAAGGGTTGAAGTCAATCCCTCAAGCCTCAATCATTACGGCATTAGTTTTGAAACACTCCGTACAAGCATTAGTGCAACCAATGCCAATCGACCCAAGGGCAGTGTAGAAGACAATGAGCACCATTGGCAAATAGGAGCGAATGATCAAGCTAAAAAAGCGGCTGATTATAGGCCTCTTATCGTCTCGTATCACAATGGAGCGCCCATTTTGCTCAAAGATGTCGCAACCGTTGTTGATTCAAACCAAGATTTGCACAATGCGGGCTCTGCCAATGGCAAGCCTTCGGTCTTACTCATCTTATTTCGTCAACCTAATGCCAATATCATCCAAACCGTCGATGCGGTTATTAGTACACTACCATTACTCTCTTCATCCATTCCTCAAGGGATTGATTTAAAGATTGCCATGGATAGAACGCCGACCATTCGCGCATCACTTCATGAAGTCGAGCGAACGCTCATTATCTCTCTTTTGCTTGTAATTGCCGTCGTCTTTTTATTTTTGCGCAATTGGCGTGCGGCGCTAATCCCCAGTGTCGCTGTGCCTGCTTCCCTGATAGGAACGTTTGCCATCATGTATTTGCTTGGTTACAGCCTTGATAACCTCTCATTGATGGCATTAACCATCGCAACAGGATTTGTTGTGGACGATGCTATCGTTGTGTTGGAAAATATCTCCAAAAAGATGGAACAAGGGATGAGTGCTTTTGAAGCTGCTCTTGTGGGTAGTAAAGAGGTTGGCTTTACTGTTTTATCGATGAGCTTATCATTGATTGCGGTCTTTTTACCTATTTTGCTGATGGGAGGTATTATAGGACGATTATTTCGAGAATTTGCGATTGTGCTCTCCATTGCCATTATTATTTCACTGATTATTTCGCTTACGACAACACCGATGATGTGCGCCTATTTACTCAAACCTCCTGTGAAAAAACAAGGTCGGTTATCGGATCTCAACGAAAAAGTATTTACTAAAATTCTCAAAGCGTACGAGCGCTCTTTAGCATGGGCGATTCGTCATTCTAAGTTGATGCTCGCCCTCTTTTTTACCACCATTGGCATCACCATTGCTTTATACATCATCATCCCTAAAGGGTTTTTCCCCCAACAAGATACAGGACGTATTATGGGAAGTATTCAAGGGGATCAATCTATCTCGTTTCAAGCCATGTCCCAAAAACTCAATACATTTGTCTCCATTGTAAAAGCCGATCCTGCCATTGAAAATGTCATTGCGTACACAGGAGGTCAACAGGCCAATAGTGGGCGAATGTTTATTAGTCTCAAGCCTCTCTCAGAGCGTAAAATTTCGGCGGATAAGGTCATCGCTAGACTCAGAGGAAAACTCGCACATGTTCCGGGCGCTAATCTCTTTTTAGTTCCCGTACAAGATATTCGTATCGGCGGAAGGCAATCGAATGCGCAATACGAATACACCCTGCAATCGGATGACTTGAGCACCTTGCGCGAGTGGGAACCAGTGATTCGCAAAACATTTATGCAACTGCCTCAAATTATTGATGTGAGCAGTGACCAAGAGATCAAAGGTTCGCAAACGAAGCTGGTGATCAACAGAGATGCAGCTTCAAGACTAGGCATTACGGCCAGTATGATCGATGCCGTTTTAAACGACTCCTTTGGACAACGCACGATCTCTACCATCTATAACCCTCTCAACCAATACCGTGTGGTGTTAGAAGTCGATCCACAATTTTCACAGTACCCCAATGCTTTAGATTCGGTCTATATCATTACCAGTGATGGCTCGCAAGTGCCCTTATCAGCATTCAGCCATTATGAGCCTGCCCTCACCTCTTTGGGAGTCAATCACCAAGGACAATTTGCCGCAGCAACACTCTCGTTTAACCTTCCTGTTGGTGTTTCGCTCTCCCAAGCCTCCGAAGCCATCACTTCTGCGGTTGAAAAATTGAATTTACCCGTTTCCATCCATGGAAGTTTTCAAGGGAGTGCCAATGCCTTTAAAGCGTCACTTCAGAGCCAACCGCTGTTAATCTTAGCCGCCATTTTAACGGTGTACATTGTCCTTGGTATTTTGTATGAGAGTTATATTCACCCGCTTACCATTCTTTCAACACTGCCTTCCGCAGGTGTGGGCGCTCTACTCGCATTAATGGCATTTCGCACGGAATTTAATATCATCGCGCTTATTGGTGTCATTTTACTCATCGGTATCGTCAAGAAAAATGCCATTATGATGATCGACTTTGCGATTGCGGCTCAAAGAAATGAAGGGTTACCCGCGATGGATGCCATACAAAAAGCCTGTAGTTTACGTTTTAGACCTATTATGATGACAACAATGGCGGCACTTTTAGGGGCTATTCCTCTTGCCATAGGATTTGGTGATGGTGCAGAATTACGCCAAGGTCTTGGTATTTCAATCGTTGGTGGGTTAATCTTGAGTCAGCTTTTAACGCTGTACACAACACCCGTCATTTATCTGTACGGTGAAAAAATGCGTTCAAAATTTTCCAAAACACCTCAATCTATAAAAGGTTAATTGCTTATGAGATACTCTATTTTATCAATACTCCTTGTTACCAATGCATTCTTTGTGGGTTGTGCCCAACAAAATACACCGTCTGTACCCACGACTGTGACGATTCCGCAAGCCTATCATGAAGAAGGAAATTGGAAAAAAGCAACGCCTAATGATAATGCTGTTCGAGGCGCGTGGTGGGAGATGTATCACGATGCTGAACTGAACACCTTAATGGAAGCATTATCGCGCTTCAATCCATCCATCAGCAAATACGAAGCCTTGTACAAACAAGCTTTGGCTGTTGTTGAGTCTTCACAAGCATCCCTCTTTCCAACCCTTAGTGTGGGAGCAGACATATCTCGGTCACAAACCTCTGCTGGTGTCAATTCAACCAATAAACAAAAACGCTCAACGGATTATAAACTCCCCCTTCAAGCTTCATGGACACCTGATATTTGGGGCGATACACGCCATTTGGTGGACGCTTATTCACTCAGTGCGGAAGCGAGCTTGAACGATTTGGAAGCCGCAAAACTTTCAGCGCAGACACTTTTGGCACAAAATTATTTTCAGTTGAGAAATGTGGATGTACAAGAAGCCTTTTTACACCAAACGCTGGAAGCCTATGAAAAGTCCCTTAAAATTACACAAAATCAATACAATGCGGGTATCGTCACCAAAAAAGATGTCATCACCGCTCAAGCTCAAATGAAAAGTGTTGAAGCACAAAAAATTGACTTACACGCACAAAGACAACAGTTAGAACATGCGATTGCCGCATTAATTGGTAAAACACCTTCGGAATTTTCAATACAAGCCAATCCCAAACTACCGATCGTTCTGCCCGATATTCCCTATTCTTTGCCTTCGGAACTCTTGGAGCGACGACCTGACATCGCTGCGGCGGAACGAAGGATGAAGCAAACCAATATTCAAGTGGGTATTGCTCAAGATGCATGGTTTCCCACCTTCAATCTGACCGCTTCAAGTGGCTACGAAAGTAACGTGCTCTCTTCGTTGATTTCCAAACCAAACCTTATCTGGGCTGTGGGAGGAGCGCTTTCAGAGACCATTTTTGACGCAGGGCTGAGAGAAGCCAATTTGAAACAGATACAAAGTACATATGAAGCCAATATTGCGACCTATCGCCAAAGTGTCTTAACCGCTTTCCAACAAGTTGAAGATGCCCTTGCCACCCTTGAAACACTCTCAAGAGAAGTGAAAGTACAACAAGAAGCTGTTGATTTAGCGCAACAAGTATTTGACTTTAACATGTACCAATATCGACAAGGCATTGTAAACTACACAAGCGTTGTTGTGGCACAAACATCGCTTTTAAACAACCAAATCACTGTTCTTAACCTTCAAAACAGACAAGTGCTTGCAACAATTTCATTGATCTCTGCCTTAGGGGGTAATTTTCAATAATATATTAAAAAGTATTCATTTTGAATTCATCTAAATCTTCTACTATATCATCAAAGATTTTTGTTAAGAAGAACGTGACAATAACCCACTAACGTTTAGGTTAAGATCAATTTTTTGAGTATGATTTTTAGGGAGTCTGATGTGGATTGGAAACAGCTTAAACGTTTTGTTATGAGTGGTGGTGGGGCTACACTTCTTCATCTCTCCAGCATGACTTTGTTAGTCTGGTTAGGTGTCAATGCCATTTTTGCAACCGCTTTTGGAATGGTGTTAGGGGCTGTGGTTAACTACATTTTCCAATATTATTATACGTTCGATTCCAATACCAAACACCACACATCGATTTTCAAATATTGTCTGAGTGTCGCCATATCGTTTGCAAGCAATATGCTTCTTTTTACACTCTTCTATACGCTCTTACATTTTAATGCTCTTGTATCACAGCTCATGACGTCAGCTCTCGTGGCAATACAAAATTATTGCATCTACAAAAAATTTGTTTTTCTTAGGAATAGACAATGAAACTTCCATTGGTCAGCATTGTCATCTCTTTATACAATGAAGAGGGCAATCTTGTTAAATTGTTTCAAGAACTTTTCAAAGTAGAAACGGCACTTAAAGACGTGGTTACATTTGAATACATGTGTGTCAACGATGGCAGTACCGATGCAACACTTAAAACGCTCCAAACATTAACTTCAACCTATCCCAATATCAACATTTATAACTTGTATCGAAACTTTGGACATGAAGTGGCAATGAGCGCTGGTATGGATAATGCGCAAGGAGCTTGTGTTGTTTTCATGGATGGCGATTTACAACATCCTCCTTATTTGGTGGAAGAGATGATACGTTCATGGCTCAATGGTCATCAAGTCGTCTTAACTAAGAAAATCAGCAATGATGTCGAGAAATCTTACATGTATACTATTTTTTCAAAAACGTTCTATTGGGTGCTTGATAAGCTCTCCGATATTAAAATTCCCAAAAACTATCCCGATTTTAGGCTACTCAGTCGTAAACATATTGATACGCTTAAAACTATGAATGAAAACGACAGGATGTTTAGAGGGTTGCTCAATTATATTGGGTACGCAAACTGTAAAGTCCTTGAATTTGAAGTTCCAAAACGTTTTTCGGGACACACCAAATACAATTTTAAAAAATCGTTTGGACTAGCGATTGATAGTATCATGCAATTTTCCATTAAGCCGTTGCGCTTTGCCATCTATATCGGCGTGCTGACCGCTTTTATCTCAACGATGTTAGGAGCATATACTTTTTTTGATTATATGCTTTTTGATGTTAAGCGTACCGGCTATGCAACAACGTTGATTGTGACTATTTTTATGAATTCAATTCAACTCGTTGTTTTGGGAATTATTGGCGAGTACATTGGGAAAATTCATCTTGAAGTGAAAAAAAGACCCCTTTATTTTGGAGAATTAGTTGAACATCATCATTAATGCCGACGATTTTGCCAATTCTATGGCGATGAGTGAAACAATCTGTCGCTGTTTTGATGAAGGTATGCTCACATCCACCAGCATGATGATCAACACTCCCTATGTTGAGGATGCGTTAGAAAAATTACGTCAAAGACCTTCTTTGAGAACCTCTTTGCATCTGAATATTGCTGAAGGAAAACCGCTTTCAGATATTAAAAAGATAGCCTATTTAGTCGATGAAAAAGGGCTTTTTTGTAAACGCTATGAAACAATACTCATCAATTACTATTTTGGGAATCTAACCCAAAAGAAAATCATCAAAGCAGCGATCAAAGCTGAATATACTGCTCAAATCACACACTATGCAACGCTACTAAAAACACCAACGATTCATCTTGACTCCCATCAGCACTATCATACGATACCCTTTATCAGCGATATACTGATCGAATTGTCTCAGGAATTACCCTACCAAGTGACATATGTACGTGTGCCCAAAGAACCTTTTTTCTTTGAAGTTTCTTCTTTACGTGATCTGAAAAATTATTGCGGACTTAATCTCATTAAACATTTTTTGCTCAATCTATTTTCGAATCAGTTAGCGCGAAAACTTCATGAACACCACATTACATGTAATGCCTCTTTTATTGGCGTTCTGTTTACAGGAAACATGACGCTCTCTTCCATTCAACAAGCGCTGCAAAAATGTCATCAAGAGGGTTTGATTGAGATTTTGCTGCATCCTGGCTTTTTAGCAGAATCTGAAGCTAAGGTATGGACAGAATCGCCTTTTAAAACATTTTATGCTCATCCTCATCGCAAAGAGGAGATGGAAATTTTACTAAGCCCTACGTTTAAATCATTGATACAAAGCATCACAGGGAATCATTATGCAAAACACATTTAAAAACCTTATTCTGGCGTTATTTTCTCTTATAGGTGCTCGTCTTATTGTCATGTATTATTTTCCTTTAACGGACAGTACCGAAGCACGCTATGCCAATACCGCCCTCATGATGGCAAAACTGAACGATTGGATTAGCCCTTATTATGATTATGGTGTTCCATTTTGGGGAAAACCACCTTTGTCATTTTGGGCAGAAGCACTCTCCTACAAGCTTTTAGGCATCAGCGATTTTGCACCACGCCTGCCCTCCTTGTTAATAAGTTTAGCAACCGCTTGGTTGATGTATCACCTTGTCAAAACATTAACAAACGCAAAGAGTGCTTTGTGGTCCGTTGTCATCTATTTTGGCATGCTCCTTTCCTTCCAACTCAGTGGTGCTGTATTAACTGATCCGTTTTTGAGTTTTAGCACAACCTTATCCTTGGTTGCCTTTATGATGTTTACCCTTACAGGAAAGTGTTCTTGGGGGTATCTTTTTTTTTATTGGCCTAGGATTGGGACTTCTTGCCAAAGGTCCTTTGGCAGTGGTTATTGTAGGTGGCATTCTATTTTATGGATGTTACCTTCCGTTAAAACGCGTTTTAGGCTGTTGAAACCACTTCCGTGGATGAAAGGTACGCTTTTAATGTTAATCATTAGCGTCCCTTGGTATATTATTGCTGAAATGAAGACACCTGGATTTTTGAATTATTTTATCATTGGAGAACATTTTGGTCGCTTTTTAGATTCAGGATGGCATGGTGATAAATATGGCTATGTGCATAAAAATCCACACGGTGCTATTTGGTTGATGTGGTTAGCTGCCTCTTTACCATGGGGTATCAGCGCTTTTTTCTTTGGTTATCAAAGCCTTTATCAGCACACTAAACGAGAGATGTTTTTAAAACTATTCAAAGATCCTATTATGTGTTTACTAGTGATTTGGGCACTCTTTTTAATCCTGTTTTTTACGTTGGCGAGTAATGTCATTTGGACCTATGTCTTGCCATCACTCCCTGCCTTTGCTATTCTTCTTGCCCTGTTGTTAAATCAAAATGAGGGTAGTTTGATTCAAAACTATCCTAAAATGATTGCTTTTAACATCTGGTTTGTGCCTGTTGTATCATTGATTGGGTTGGTTATTGTCTTATGGTTTCCCACCCTTGTGATGAGCGAAAAATACCTTATTGAGTTTTATCACCATCACGCTTCTTCACAAGAACCTATTTACTTTTTTAGAAAAGAAATCCTTTTCTTCTATGTATTATATGAATGAACCCATTCAAACAACCTCTCTTGAAGCGTTTAATGATCTCAATCTCTCTAATGAATCGCATTATTTTGTCGTTGTGAACAAAGGAGATGAAAAACATATCACCCATCAAGCAGACTTGCATAAACTTTATAGCAGTAAGAGTTATGTTCTCTATGAAGGGAAAAGCGCTTCTTCAAATATAGAAAAATAGAGAACTTAACATAACAAAAATATGAATGAAAGTGAGTGATTCAGTACGATGATTTCAAATTTGGAAACAATAAATTTAATATGGTTTCAGAGTATAAACGCTTCTGCAAATGCCTCTGAATTGATTGTTGGTATTGCAAAATTTTTTGCGCAGTATCTGTTATATGCTCTCCCTATTTTTTTCATACTTCTTTGGCTCTTTGGGAATGAGGCTCAAAAAGAAATGGTTCTAAAATCAATTTTTGTCATTATAATTTCCCTTTGCATTGGGCAACTCATAAGCATACTCTTTCCACATTCAAGACCTTTCATGATGGGGGTTGGAAGAACATTGATTTATCACGCTTCAAACGCTTCATTCCCCAGCCATCATATGATATTTTTTAGTGCTGTATTCATCAGTATTTTTTTGGCAAAAGAGTATAAACTAAGCATGATTTTTTTTTATTTTAATGCTTCTTGTTGCATGGTCTAGAATTTATTTGGGTGTACATTTCCCTTTTGATATGATTGGAGCATTTTTAATATCGTTATGCGTTTCACTGTTGTTTGAGCCTATTTGGGTACATATAAGAGATGTTATCATAGATTTTTTGATAAGATTCAAGCTCATCCAAAAGTAATATTAAAGACTAGAATAAGCTTTGCGCGTTCTTAACATGTTAAAATTCAAAATGATTGAACCTTTTTCACGCTAAAGGAAATTCTGATGCAAAAAATTTATCTTGCAGGTCCTGAAGTCTTTTTACCCAATGCTCTTGAAATGGGTAAAGCGCATAAACGTCTGTGTCAACATTATGGTTATGAAGGACTTTTTCCACTTGATAACACCATTTCAGGGAATAATCCCAAGGAGATAGCAGAAGCGATTCGGCAGGCTAATCAAGCAATGATACGCATGTGTGACATCGTCATCGCCAATCTCTCTCCATTTCGTGGTCCAGAACCCGACAGTGGCACGGTTTGGGAAGTAGGTTACGCACAAGGGTTAGGTAAAAATGTGGTGGCGTATTCGACGGACATGCGAACGCTCAAAGATAAAACGCAATCCATTCTTCATTTAGGGGATGCCCCCTGTGATGCTTTGGGTATGTCAATTGAAGATTTTGGACTAACTCACAATCTCATGTTTTCACCTATCGTCATTGCAAATAGCTTTGAAGCTTCTCTTCAGTACCTTGCACTAAATCACTTATAGATATTTAATCCAACCTAAAAAAATAGTTAGTTGCCACTTTGTCTTTGTTGTTAAAGCTAGCTGCTATAGAGTTACTCAAGAGATAATTATTATCTTTTAATTCTATTATTAATAAAGGTGCAAAAATGGCATATTCAAGACCTACATATAAACCTCGTTATGAGAACTTTATCGGCGGCGAGTGGGTTGCTCCACTTAGCGGTGAATATTTCGACAATCTTTCCCCTGTTGATGGCGAATTTTTAACTAAAATCCCTCGCTCCTCTGAAGCAGATGTTGATGCAGCAGTTGCAGCTGGCGTTAAAGCGTTTGAAACCTATAAACATACCTCCGTTATTGAACGAAGCACATTACTTAACAAAATTGCTGACGCTATCGAAGCCAATTTAGAAGCTCTTGCTATTGCAGAAACACTCGACAATGGTAAAGCGATTCGTGAAACTCTCAATGCAGACGTTCCTTTAGTTGTGGATCACTTTAGATATTTCGCTTCTGTTATTCGAGCAGAATCAGGAACCGTTTCAGATTTGGATGAAAACACAATTTCCCAAGAAATTCATGAACCACTCGGTGTTGTTGCGCAAATCATTCCATGGAACTTCCCACTCTTGATGGCAGCATGGAAAATCGCTCCTGCTATTGCTGCTGGTAATTGCGTTGTTTTGAAACCAGCAAGTGCGACACCAATGTCTATTTTAATTTTGATGGAAACCATTCAAAATATATTGCCAAAAGGCGTTGTTAACATTATCAATGGTGCAGGTGGAAAGATTGGTAAACACCTTGCAACGCATCCTGACATCAAAAAAGTAGGCTTTACCGGTGAAACGACGACAGGTCAGCTTATCATGCAATACGCTACTGAAAACATCATCCCTTCGACATTGGAACTCGGTGGTAAATCGCCTAACGTTTTCTTTGAATCTATCATGGCAAAAGACGATGAATTTTTTGACAAAGCGATTGAAGGACTTGTTTTATTTGCCTTTAATAGTGGTGAAGTCTGCACATGCCCATCACGTGCCCTCATCCAAGAGTCTATTTATGAGCCGTTTATGAAACGTGTTTTAGAGCGTGTAAAAGCAATCACTCAAGAAAATCCTCTTGATCCAGCAACTAAAATGGGAGCACAAGCTTCTGTCAATCAAAAAGAGAAAATCTTAGATTACATCCGCATTGGTAAAGAAGAAGGTGCAGAGTGCCTCATCGGTGGTGCAGAATACAAAAACAAAACCTTCCCAAAAGGAAATTACATTCAACCTACTATCTTCAAAGGTCACAACAAAATGCGTATCTTCCAAGAAGAGATTTTTGGACCCGTACTATGTGTCACAACCTTTAAAGATGAAGCGGAAGCACTTGCCATTGCCAATGACACAATTTATGGTCTAGGCTCAGGCGTTTGGTCAAGGGATGCGCATCAACTTCATAGCATGTCACGCGGCATTGAAGCGGGACGTGTATGGGTAAACTGCTACCATCTCTACCCATCTCATGCCTCTTTTGGTGGTTATAAAAAATCAGGTATCGGACGTGAAACACACATGATGATGCTTAACGCTTATAGACACACCAAAAATATCTTGACATCATTCAATAAAAATAAACTCGGATTTTTCTAAACCGCAAGAACGCATGGGCTTTTACGCCCATGCACTTTTTTTAAAGGAGCCTTCATGACTATTCATCGACTTACTGCAACCTCTGAAGCTCTCAAAGTTATCGAAATGCTTAAAAATGAATATGGCGAACTCGTTTTCAACCAAAGTGGTGGCTGTTGCGATGGCACAGCACCGATGTGTTATGAAAAAAAAGACTTTCATGTTCCCTCACGCAATATTAAAATGGGCGAAGTCGGAGGATGTGAGTTTTTTATCGATAAAGACCAATTCGAATACTTTCGTTATTCTCAAATTGTCCTAGATGTGAAAGAAGAAAAAGCCGCTTTTGGAAACTCCTTTTCATTGGAAATTGATGAAGGGTATCAGTTTATTACACGTTCGCGTATCTTTAGTGATGAAGAAAACAAACTTTTAGCAGAACAAGAGAAGTGAAATTCACTTCTCTTACATGTTAGAGTTTATCTTTAAAATCAATAGCCGTAACATTGAGATTATTAAGTGTAATGATGGTGATTTGATCCTCTTTTTTAGGAAAATACGCCACATCTTTTTCATTTTCTAAAAGTCCAATAGCATAAGAATATTTTTTAAATTTTGGTAGCATAAACATACTCATCACCATGCTAGGAACTGCTGTTGCATCCATCAAATAAAGTGCACTGTTCTCGCTTAAATAGTTTGGATTTGCTTCCAAAAAGCTCTTTAACAGATCCCCTTGAGCTTTAGTATATGCGATGATAATCTGCTTGGTTTGAGGTGTAATGTCCACCGTTTTTTCAAACTGGTCTTTAATAACAGGTGCTTGTATTGTCGTACCCTCTTTCAGCGTATCGGCAAAGAGTCCAAACGGTAGAAGAAGCATTACTGCAAAAAAAAGTTGTTTCATAGAGTTCCTTTATTGATAATAATTATCTGATTGTATCTTTTCAAAGTAAATAGCAGATTAACAAAAATTGATCAATCTTCTCAATAAAGTTTCTCAAAAGCATGCTATACTTTTTAAAAAGATGTTTTACATGTAAAAGGAAATTTCATGAAAATTGCTGTTATCACACCCCTCTTTTCTCGCTCATCCGAACTCATGAATGAACTTACATTTCATTTTCCAGATGTTAAAAACAACGCCGACAACAGACTGAAAACCAAAAAAGATATCATCGCTTTTTTGCAAGACATGGATGGTGCCATTGTTGGTCGTGAAGAGATAGACGATGAGATATTAAGCGCTTGTCCAAAACTCACAATACTCTCCCGTTATGGTGTAGGACTGGACAATTTAGATCTTGATACAATGAAAAAAAGAGGTGTCAAACTCGGTTGGAGTGGTGGAACAAACAGTAACTCAGTTGCAGAAATTACTTTGAGTCTCATGCTCTCGCTCATTCGAAACTTACATATAGCCACAACACTTCTTAAACAGCATGTTTGGAAAGTTAACGGAGGCAGCGAGCTTACAGGAAAGACTATTGGCCTTTTTGGCTTTGGCAACATTGCAAAGCGTGTCATAGAGCTTTTAGCCCCTTTTCACTGTACCATTTTGGTCTTTAATCGTACTCAAGATGAAGCAGAAGCCCAAAAATATGGCATTACCTTTGCCAGTAAAGAACGCATCTTAGAAGAAGCAGACATCATCTCCATTCATCTGCCACTTACATCGGAGAGTAAAAATCTCTTCTCAACAGCCGAATTTAAAGCGATGAAAAAGAGTGCGTTTATTATCAACACAGCCCGTGGCGGTATCATCGATGAAGAAGCCCTCAAAGTGGCACTCAAAGGTGGTGAAATTGCAGGCGCTGGCCTGGAAGCCTTTTTGGCTGAACCAACACAAGATTGGGAACTGATCGATCTACCTAATCTTGTCTGCACTCCCCATCTTGGAGGTAACTCAAAAGAGAGTATCTTGGCAATGGGATATAGTTGTATTGAACATCTTAAAGCCCATTTTGCACATTAAATGTCACCAAAATTTTATTATTTTCAGGTACAATGAAACCGATTTTACACAGATAGGGAAGTTATGGAAGAGTCATCATTTAGTCTTGTTGAAAAAACAATTGAAAAATTTTTTGAAAATTTTGAGCCGAAAGAGTATTTATATCTGGATGTGTTGTACCGTTTTGAAGAAGAAAATATTGAAGAGATTCTTACCAATGCGCGCAGTTGTAAGCTACCCAAAAAATACCATTCATACAAAGACCTTTTACAAGAGCAGATCGCTAAAAAACTCTCGTTAACCAACAATGATCTCTTTTTATATACGGAAAATGTCATTTATGTCAAACGGTTTTTTCAAGTGGAAACCCCTGCAGATGGACCCGATAGAAGAGCATGTGGTATTCCTCCTGAAATGTTACAAGAGTATAAAAAACGTTTTTTCCCGAACGATGAGTACAAAGCACGTATGTTGGAACTGCTCACTTTTGCACTTGATAGTACCTTGAATATTAAAAAAATAAATCCGTCTGAATTTCGTGCTCTTTTTATCCCAGTCTTTGTTAACATCTCCGATATTGTTGTAATTGAGTCCAGCGAACTTGAAGATTTGCGGGAAATTCGAGGACTAAGCTACTTTTTACTGCGTGAGATGTTTGAAAAAATGATGCTTAGCATCGCTGAAATTATTTTATTTCACTTTTCAAATCAAGAGAAAAAAGCCATTGAATTTTTAAGTCACTATGGTATTCATGAGACCATCGACGCCAAAGGCAATCATTACAAACCAAACCCTATTTTAGACGAAAGCAATCGTGCATGGAATATGACAACCATTCGCTCTACAATGATTCAGCACAAAAAATCCAAACAAACACTTTACGATAAAACGAAAACGATATTATCGCTATTAAAAAAGAAACTCAACACTTACCGAAATGAACACAAAGAGCTTACAAAACACCTTTATAAAGAACATAAGGAATTTGAGAAAGTTGAAGAGAAGCTAGATCATATCCATCAAACACTTGATAGACTTGAATATACCGATGCTAAAGAGGTAAAATTTTTAGAAAATGGCGAAGAAAAGTTGTATGAGCGTAAACCCTTAATCACACATCTTTTCAAAAGTGAAGACCTACTGCTAAACCAAAAAGCCCAGCTTCATAAATCCACCAAAGAGCTCGAACTTGCTCTTTCAAATAAACAAAAAGAGATTTACGTATGGGAGAAGAAACTGGCAGAAAGCGAAAGCGCCCTTAAAAATCTTGAATCACATGGACACCCCATAGATTCACAGTATGAGAGAATTCAGCGAGCACTGGCTAAAACTCTCTCACAGAGATAATACTTAAGCGTTAAGCTTCTCTTTGATCTTCTCAAAAGCCTCTTCGTCAATCTCACCACGGGCAAAACGCTTACGGGCGATTTCTAACGCTTCGTCTTCCTTTTCATGATGATGACACGATGCTCTACCGCCTCGCATCACCATAAAAAACACTAAAAGTATTATGGGAAATATAATCATCCACGGCATAAAAAACCCATGTCCCATCCATTCATATCCATACATTGTGACTCCTTTGAATCAGATTACACTATTGTAACCCTTTTGTGTGAACAGCATGTTAATTAAAAGAATTTAGCTAAAATAGCGCTACTTTTAAGATAGGAACTTTCGATGCCTCAACATTTTGTTCACATATATTCCAGGACTATCGCACATGACTGATATCGCCTCAATCCTTCAAAACAGTTCAGGTAACGCATGGCTTTTTCTACCTAGCGCTATTCTTCTTGGTGCCCTGCATGGCTTAGAACCAGGTCACTCCAAAACGATGATGGCGGCGTTTATTATCGCGATTAAAGGAACGGTGAAACAGTCTATCATGCTCGGACTTGCTGCGACACTTTCACATACTGCGGTAGTTTGGGCTATCGCGCTTTTGGGTATGCATTTTGGTGCTCGCTTTGCAACCGAAGCAGTAGAGCCGTATCTTGAAATTGTTTCAGGTTGTATCATGACGTTTATCGCACTTTGGACGCTTTGGCAAACACGAAAAAATGAACGTGCCTGCTTCACCACACATGAACATGACGACCATCATCATTCGCATGACCACGATGAGCACCATCATCACGAGCACCACCACAGCACAGAAGAGATCATCTTTGAAGAACTTGGAAGTTGCAGTGATCCCCATGAACTCGCACACGCCAAAGATATTAAAAAGCGCTTTTCAAACAAAGAGGTTACCAACGGACAGATTTTGCTTTTTGGACTAACGGGCGGACTTATCCCCTGCCCTGCGTCGATCACGGTGCTTCTCATCTGTCTACAACTCAAACAGTTTACACTCGGTGTTGCGCTTGTGTTAGCCTTTAGCATTGGTCTTGCACTTACGTTGGTAACATCAGGTGTCATCGCCGCGTTGAGTATGCGCCATCTCTCAAAAAGATGGAATGGCTTTGGGGAATTTGCCAAAAAAGCGCCTTATTTCTCAGGCGGCCTTATTTTGCTTGTGGGCTTGTATATTGGGTATCAAGGCTTGCACCATTTTTTCTAAGGGATCTTTACATGTAAAGTATTTCATGTCGAGTTATTTACTTGATTAATAAATAGGCAAATAGCGTTTTTATTCACATCAAAATATTTCAAAATTGATTATTTATTAATCAGCCAAGGATGACCTAGCATTTATTTCTCCTGTAAAATACGGCGTAGCATTTGAAATTTTACAAAGGATCTTTAATGTTTAAGTCCATCACCATAAAACTGCGGCTTTGGGGTATTGCAATTGTCTTTATCTCAGGCTCATTTTTATTTGCATTTTTTGCCTATACAACCATTCATGAAGTTAAAATCAATGGTAAACTTTACAATGAAATTATCCTCGCCAAAGATTTGGTTGCTGATATCCTACCACCACCTGAATATATTATTGAAACGCGTCTGGTTAGCTTAGAGATGTTACGCACCGAGAACAGCGCTGAACTTGCCACTTTTATCGCAAAAATCAAAACATTAAAGCAAGAATACGAAGAAAGACATGCCTTTTGGGTCAAAAACCTTCACCATGAGAAAATAAAACCGTTGATGGTTGAAAAAGCATATGCTCCAGCGATGCGCTATTTCACACTTTTGGAGACAGAGTTTATCCCTGCTGTGCAAGCAGGAGACTTCAAACAAGCATCTCTCTTAGCCTCTGGAAAACTGAAAGATGCCTATGTAGAACATCGAAATATTGTTGATCAAATTGTTGTATTAGCCAATGAATATGCCAGTGCCAATGAAACCAATGCCAGTGATCTTTTGCGCAATGAAAGTATCATGCTTAGTTTTATATTCGCGTTTATCTTTCTTGCGACCATTACTTTAATTTATCTCTCCATTAAAGTTATTTTGCACCGTATTAAAGCCATTTCCTTCTTAGCTCAAGAGTTCCAACAAGGCAACCTTCTTTACCAAGTGACCTTAGATGGAAACGATGAAATTTCAAATGCTACCGACAATTTTAACCATTCCATTGCCAAAATGCAGAGCATTATGCACAATGTCAAAGAGGCTTCTGAAAAAAATGCCCTCACGGCTGCAGAGCTGAGTCAAACGTCCCATACCATTGGCATGCATATTGAAGATAATGCCAAAGAGATCAATCTCAATCAAGTAGAATTACTCAAACTTGAAGAGGTCATAGAAGCAACAACAGAGCAATCCGTCATGATGGTTCAAGAGATTGATAATGCGAACACCATGTTGCAAGAAGCAAAAACTAAAATCAGTCGCATGGAAGCGGACATCCAACAAAGTTCAGAATCCGAAAATGCCCTTGCTGGCGACTTAGAGAGGCTTTCACAAGAGACGGAACAAGTACAATCCATCTTAACCATGATTAGCGATATTGCCGATCAAACCAATCTTTTAGCGCTCAATGCCGCCATCGAAGCGGCGCGCGCGGGTGAACATGGGCGTGGATTTGCCGTGGTAGCCGATGAAGTACGAAAACTCGCAGAACGAACCCAAAAAAGCTTACTGGAAATCAACGCGACCATTCAGGTCATCGTCCAGTCGATCAATAGCGTCAGCGAAAAGATGAGCGTCAATGCTCGTTTTATTCAAGAGAGCTCAGAATCTTCTAAAACGGTTCAAAAGGTCATTACCTTAACAGTCGATACGATGTCAAAAGCGAAAGCCAAAGTCGAAGTCACTGCCAATAATTCTACACAGATCAAACTTGGCATCCACAATATCTTAGCACTCTTTGAAAAGATCAATACTTCTGCTGCCTCAAATGTTGTAAGCATCGAACAGATCGCTGCAACTTCGCATGATCTTGATGCCATGAGTGAAGCACTCAACGCTCAACTCAAACAGTTTAAAGCCTAAAAAACGAAATGGAGCTACCGACCTACGGTAGCTCTTTAAGACTAAGACTCACTTTGCCTTTTTCTTTATCCACTTCAAGGACGCGAATACGTGTGAGTTGTTGGTTGATGCTGAGCACTTCCAAAGGATGAGCGATGCGTTTGTCGCTCATTTGCGAGATATGAATGAGTCCGTCGTTTTTAAGCCCAATGTCCACAAATGCCCCAAAATCAGCAATGTTTCGTACCACACCTGAGACGATAGAACCCTCACTCAGCTCGCTGATGTCGGTCAAATCCGAGCGAAAGGCAATCGGCGGCAAGCTCTCTCTAGGGTCAAACCCTGGTTTTAAAAGCTCGGCAATGATGTCTTGAAGCGTTGCTTCGCCAATGCCCTGCTCTTTGGCTAAAGCGATAATCTGTTCTTTGGAAAGTGTTGCCAAATCAGCACGCGCCAAAAGCTTTTGTGCAATGGCATAACTCTCAGGGTGAACGCCTGTGTTATCAAGAACACTTTTCCCCTCACGAATACGAAAAAACCCCGCACACTGCTCGTACGCTTTCGCCCCTAAACCTTTTACATGTAAAAGTTCAGACTTACATGTAAACGCCCCTTTACTCTCACGGTGCTCGACTATGGCTTTGGCAAGTTTCGCGCCAACGCCTGCCACGTAGGAGAGTAGTGAAATCGAAGCGCTGTTAGGATCAACCCCGATGCGATTTACCAAATCTTCGATCACTTCATTCAGTTTCTTCTCGAGCTGTTTTTGATCGACATCGTGTTGGTACTGACCAATGCCAAGCGATTTTGGGTCGATCTTGACGAGTGCTGCCATCGGGTCACGTAGACGTTGCGCGATGGAGATCGCTCCCCTGATCGTCACGTCAAGGTTCGGGTACTCTTCGGTGGCAATTTTCGACGCGGAGTAGATCGAAGCCCCTGCTTCGGAAACGACGGTATAGGCAAGATTCAATCCCTCTTCACAATTCAGGCGCGCGAAAAATTCTTGGCTTTCGCGCGAACCCGTACCGTTGCCAATCGCCACGGCGGTGATGTGGTACTTTTGTGTAAACTCTTTAATAACTTTGGCAGATTTTTCATAGTCACTTTGGGGTGGTGTCGGGTAGATAACAGCATGCGTCAGGTATGTGCCATGCTCATCCACGACGGCGAGTTTACACCCAGTGCGATATGCGGGGTCAACGCCCAAAATCACGCGCTTGGTAACGGGTGGTGTGTTGAGCAGTTGCGAGAGATTTTTACCAAACGTCGCAATCGCTTGTGTATCGGCTTTCTCTTTGATAAGTGCGTGAATTTCGCGCTCTAACGAAGGAAAGAGAAGCCTTTTAAACCCGTCAAAATAGGCTTCCAAAAGATAGCTTTTCGAGCTTTTGGCGTTACGAGGAATGCGGTAACGCTCTATCGCACTCTCCACCCTTTCCATGTCATGCAATATCTTTACATGTAACTCTTTTTCCGCAACACCTCGCATCATCGCAAGGTAACGATGCGAAGGAATGGAGGCGATTTTCTCGGCTTTGCCTGCGAGCTTGGCGTAAAGTCCATCAGGCTTGAGCGTTTTAGTAGCTTTGATCTCAAATGAAGCGTAGTCATGCAGTTGCGCTCTCCAATACTCACGCTCTTTCGCATCATCACTGTAACGCTCCGCGATGATGTCCTGCGCCCCTATGATTGCTTCTTTCACGCTTTTAACCGTGTCATTCACAAAACTCTGCGCCCTCTTTTCAAACGCTTCGAGTTCTAACTCTGCCCTCTCCAAAACATCCGCCAATGGTGTAAGCCCTGCCGCAATAGCCAACGCCGCACGGGTATTTTTCTTCTCTTTGTACGGTCTGTAAATGTCTTCCAACTCTTGAAGTGTTTGCGCTTTTTCCACCGCTTTTTTTACCTCATCGCTTAACTGGGCTTTTTCAGCGATGAGGCGTAAAATCTCCTCTTTGCGCTCATGCAGTTTTTTTTGCATACGCATAAATGCTATCAAACTCCCGAAGCTGCTCATCGCTCGCCCCACCTGTCATCTCCTTGCGATACCGTGCGATAAAAGGGATGGTCGAGCCTTCATCTAACAGCTTTAAAATGTTGATAATGTTCTCTTTGGCAATGCCAGTTTTTTTGCACTAAAATGGGAATAAGTGGGTTCATACTTTCTGCTTTCCTAGGTTTTACATGTAAAGATTTTTTGGAGAAGTATTTTAGCGGAAATGAGCCAACAAATTGGACATAGGGTAATTTGTTGGCTTCAATGTTTTGTTATAACTTAGTGCTAATATCATCCATAGTTAAATCCAGTTCCTCTATTAGTCTAAAATATTGGTTTAGGACAGCTTCCCATTTTCATCCAAAAACGCTTCAAGCTCCTCATCTGGTAAAGGACGACTAAACAAATATCCTTGAAAGAATTGGCATCCATTGGCAAGGAGAAACTCTTTTTGTACTTGTGTTTCCACGCCCTCGGCAATAACATTTATCTCCATTCCTTCTCCCATGGCGATGATGGTTCGTGTTACCATCTCATTGTTTTTTTCCCCAGGAATATTATCGATAAAAGATTTGTCGATTTTAAGTTGGCTGAGTGGAAGTTGTGTAAGATAGGAGAGTGATGAATACCCCGTTCCAAAATCATCCATTGAAAACGTCACTCCCAATTTTTTGAGTTCATACATCTTTTCAATGCTACCTACACTATCTTCCAACACAAGGCTTTCGGTTAATTCAAATTTTAGCAGTGCTGGATTGACGCCGCTTTTTTTGAGTACTTCTTCTACTTCAGATACATAGTTTGGCTGTCGAAATTGTCTGGAGCTTACATTGATAGCCATTTTAAATGTTTGTCTGTTTGGGTGTTTTTCCCACTGCTTAAGCTTAGCACATGCGCTCTCGAGTACCCACAGACCAATAGGCAAAATCAATCCTGTATCTTCAGCAAGTGATATAAAACTCAAAGGCGACACAAATCCTCATTTTGGATGGTTCCATCGTATAAGAGCTTCAACACCAGTGCAATGACCCACTTTATCAACTTGGGGTTGATAATAGAGACAAAATTCTTGAAATGCGATAGCAGAATGAAGGTCTGACTCTAAAGTTGTGCGTAGATTTATCGCTTCTTGCATTTTAGGGTCAAAGAAACGGAGTGTATTTCGACCTGCCTCTTTAGCATGGTAAAGCGCAATATCTACATATTTGAACAGTTCTTCAATACTACTGTCTTTTTGAAATAAGGAGATACCTGTACTGATTTTACAATTATATTCAAATCCATTCAAGTCAAAAGGTTTTTCAAATATTTCATATATTTTTCGACCAAATTGCAATGCCATGGCTGCCGCCTCTGTACTTTCCACACTCAGATTGCTTAAGAGGATAATAAACTCATCGCCCCCTTGACGTCCCACTGTATCGCCAAAACGTATATTTGAACGCAAACGATTCGCTATTTCGATGAGGAGCAAATCTCCAACATCATGACCTCTCGTATCGTTAAGTGACTTGAAGTAATCTACATCTATAAAAAGAAGTGCCCCATAAAGTCCACTGCGCGCTACAGCACCGATGGCTTGAACTAAGCGGTCTTGCACTAAACGACGATTGGGTAATTGAGTGAGCACATCATAGTAAGCAAGAGTATAGACGGTGGCTTCAAACTCAATTTGAGCTTCTTTTTGCGAGGAGATGTCACTTAGCATAAGGTGCAATGCCACGACGCCATGCACATCATGCTGAATAGATACATCCAAATGAGCCCAAAATAGCGTACCATCTCCTTTGGCCATCTGCAACTCACAGGGCTCTGTTTTGTGCGTTTTAAGAAGTTTCTGGAGGTATAGATACCACGTATCTTGATTTTCACGAGAAATAAAGGTCTTGATAGACTGTCCCAACAGTTTGCCTCTAGGCAAAACAAGCAATGTTGCCATCGTAAGGTTTGCTTGAAGAATTTTTCCCTCTTCGCTGAGCGTACAATAGCCAATAGGAGCTTGTTCATACAGATCAAAATAGCGTTCTTTTACACTGTAAAGCTCTTCTTTACTCTGTAGCAACTCCTCATTTTGCATCTCAAGTTCGATTTGATGAATACATAATTCTTGAAGAACTTTTTGAATCATTTCAAGAGAGTTTTCTTTTTTTTGTAAATTAACCTTCTTAAAAAAAAGATATTCTGCCTTTTCGCGCAATGTGGGTTGTAACGCTTCTAGATTACTCATTTCTTTCATTGGGATACACCTCTAAGGTAGGATCAAACAAGCGCTCTGTAGTCGCTACTGCATACATTTTACCCGTCTCATCAACCAGTGCCGTTGCGGTAATCCAAACATCTTTTATCGACCCATCTTTGGCGAGGCGTTGTGTAAGATAGGGCGCTAAAATCTCATGACGACTGAGCTGAATAATTTTTTTCAGCGCTTCTTTGCGTGTGGACTCAGGGACATGGTCGTTCATCATTAACGTTAACGCCTCTGTTTCGCTCCAACCGTACATCTGCGTTGCACTTTTATTCCAAGCAAGGATATTTCCTTCTAAATCATGCATAATGATGGCATCATTGGCATCATTCACAATCACCGCCAAACGACGCAGAGCTTTAATCTCCGTGATATCAACAAAACTCACCACCACGCCCTCAACGATATTTTCAAGGGTTCGATAGGGAATGATGTGCATCATATACCACTTATCTGTCGTCGAGCATACTCTTATCTCTGTGGGGATGAGCGTATCCAGTACGCCTTGGGCATCCGCTTGTAAAGTGGTGTAATTAATGAGGTTGGGGACGATATGCCCAATGGGTCTGCCAATATCACCCGTAATAAGATTGATGATGAGCGCACACGAAGGAGTAAAGCGCATCACATTAAGCTTTTTGTCTAAAAAGAGTGTCGCAACACCTGTGCCTGAGAGTAAATTGTTCATGTCATTGTTGGCTTGGGAAAGAGCGATAATTTTTGTTTGAAGTTCGGAATTGACCGTGGAAAGCTCTTCATTGAGCGATTGCATCTCTTCTTTGGAGGTTTCTAGCTCTTCATTGGTTGATTGAAGCTCTTCGTTGATGGATTGTAACTCTTCATTGAGCGATTGCAACTCTTCTATGGCTGTTTCTCCATTTTTCAAAGGAGAACTTTTTGGCGCTAATCCTGCCTCGCTATAAAGATAAAGCTTATCGCCTCCAGCGTTAACAAAGACATTGGCTAAAGGTTGCTTGTTTTGTTCACGCACCAATGGAATGTTAGAGGAAGAAAAGCGTCTGCTTTCCAAAGTAGGAAGAGGCAGAACATGCTCCATCAGCTTTCGTCTTGAATCATCTGGGTTGACAACACAGCGATAGAGTTTTGCTTTTTGGTCGATGACGGAGAAAAGATGTTCAAATTCGCCAACACCCTCAGAATTACCTAAAAAAAGCACGCCGCTAGGATTGAGGGCATACTGAAATAAGGGAATGATTTTTTTCTGCAAAGAGGGATTCATGTAAATCAAAAGATTGCGACAGCAGATGAGATCAAGTTTGGAAAAAGGTGGGTCTCTGGTGATATTTTGTTCAGAAAAGATGACCATATCGCGAATATTTTTATTGATGCGGTATGTTTTACCATCAGACCCTAGCGTGAAATAAGACGCAAGTCGTTTGGGTGAAACATCCTCTGCGATATCCGAAGTATAAAGACCTGAACGCGCGTTTGCAATGGCTCGCTCATCAATGTCGGTCGCAAAGATTTGAATCGCAAAAGAGAGTTTAGATACCTCTTTGTATTCGGCTAAAAGTATTGCCAAAGAATACGCCTCCTCGCCACTCGAACAACCACAAGACCAAGCTCGAAAAGGGTTGCTCATAGACTTGCTCCTTAAAAGTTCAGGAATGATTTTTTCCAATGCTTCAAAGGCGCTTTTGTCACGAAAAAAATGCGTGACGCCTATGAGGACATCTTGAAACAACGCCTCAACTTCATCAGGTGTTGTTTGCAGATAAGTAAGATAATTTTTCAATGACTCAATGCCTACAACATCCATCCTTCTCGCAATGCGGCGATGAATGGTATTGGGTTTGTACTGTGAAAAATCATGCCCTGTTTGTTCACGAAGAAGAATAAAAATATTTTTAAGAACATTTTCATGTTTGAGTGCAAAATCAAAAGGAGCCTCCGTTAAAAGTGTGCCCCATGTAGACTTGATGTAATTCATAAGCACAACACCCATCTCTTCAGGTGGCAGGGTATGATCAACCAGACCCGTCCCTATAGCACTACTTGGCATACCGTCATATTGGGCAGAAGCGATACTTTGCGCCATAACCATACCGCCATTTTCCTTGATACTCAAAATGCCTTTTGTGCCATCGCTTCCTGTACCTGAGAGCACGATACCAATGGCATTTTGGTGTTGGTCTTTGGCTAAAGCATTAAAAAGAAGTTGATGGGGAGGTGTAGACCTTTTTTTTTTGGTGCGATTTAACAGCTCAAATACTCCCTTCATAAGGGCAATATCGTGCGCTGGGGGGATGATGTAAACACAATTGGGTTTTACCACCATGCCGTCCGTTATCTCAAAAACGCTCCTGGGGGTATATTTTCCGATAATCTCGACAAGGCTACTTTCAAAATCAGGAGAGAGATGCTGAATTAATACAAAAGCACAAGGAACAGGTTCCAGTGGCATACGAGAAAAAAAAGCTTCAAATGCCGCTAATCCACCAGCAGAAGCCCCAATACTAACAATGGGAAACGTTTTTGTGTGTGTCTCTTTTGGCAGAGTATGGTTCCCCTTTTGTTGCATCACGGTATCTCCCATGTAAAAATATAAGCATTACCTTAGAGTATACTCCGATATAACCTCTAAAGAGGGAGGTGTTAGGAAATCGTGCGAAATTTCAAAAAACATTTGAGTTTTTATAGGGTTTTGCAGGAATGTACCGCACGGTCTAATTGATTATTCCACGACTATTGAAAACAATGCCCATATCGAAGCTTCCCTCTTGTATGTGCACCTCGTTATCTGTTTTCAATCGCACCAGTGGAAGATGGCACTCCATATTTTGACAATATTACAAAGCCATATGAGGATTTAATCCTTAAAGCCATCTAAATTGCAAGGCGTGAACCTTATTGTGACAAAGTCACTGATGCAGATTTGAGTTCTTCAGAAGGAACAAAAGAAAATCCTGTAATCTTTGTAAGATATATACGAAGTGATGGGTTCACAAGAAATTTTTTTATATCAAAAAATGAAATATTAACTTGGGAAATAGAAAATTAAAAAAGTCTATTTTTTCACTCCCATCATCTTTACATGTAAAGCTAAATTATACTTCACACCAAACCATGAAAACTAAAAAATCATTTCTGAATTGTAGTAGTATCTTGTGCCAAGGGGACTCTTCGTATCACGAAGCCTGTTGGGGTTTTATAGATTTCAAAGACTTGATTAAGTGTGATTTCTTGGTAGACGGAGCTTCCATATTCAATGTCGACAAAGGGGTTCCATCCCAGCAGGGTGAAACGATCTAATAAGGTGTTTTCGCCAAGATCGTACGAGAGGTTTTGATGGCTGTTTTGGTCTTCACTCTTTTTATAACGCCCTTCAAAGCGCTCTAAAACGTAGCGTGAGTCCAGTTTTAAAAGATTGGACCAGTATTTCATTTTCATAAATTTAGCATCGATGCGCCACTGTTCACCATAGATCTTAAAATCTCCAACCACTTTGCCATTTTCGCCATTCAAATGCGCGACATGAAAACCACCGCTATCGTAGGGTTTTGTAAAGTAAACCGTTGCGACGAGTGTCTCTTGCGTGAGGGCGGTATAGGTCCATGAAAACATCACCACCAAAACAGCATTTAATACAAGACTTGCGAGGATCAGCCCAAAAGAGATTCGCATCAAAAATCGTCTCATTTTTTCTCCCTTAGCACGTTTATCTTTCCTCTATCATAACTCAATTATTCCATACAATGCTAAAAATTATGCTCGCTCTGAACCCTATGATAAACTTTTCTACTCGATTTCCAACGAAAAAAGTTTATTGATATCTCTCTTTATTATTTTAATTTTACGTCATAAAATTACTCATAAATTATAAGATGATGTAATAGTTTGGTAATTTCCACTCAGTATCATTGCATGAAAAATTGCACGATTGAGTCAAATAAAGGAACAATATGCATCTCGGATTTAAGCAAAAAATCATTGTATCAGCAGGCCTATTTTTAGGAGCATCTCTCTTTATTTTTGGAATGTTAAGTTTTATCAATCTTAAACAAGACCTACGGCAAGAGATAGAACAGACGCAATTAGCCAAAGCACATGCGTTAAAACTGGAGATTGATTCGTGGTTTGATGCTCAAAAACTCGTCCTAGAGACAACCGCGGAAGACATTGCCCACTTGCCAGAATTTACAGATGTTACGATGAAACCTTATCTCCAAACAGCGTTTAAAAAGACTAAAGCTGCCGTAGCATACATGGGTGTAGAAGAGAGTGGTTTGATGATCTACAGTGACCAAACGAAACAAAAAGAGGGGTACGACCCTAGAAAACGACCGTGGTACATCAAGGCAAAAGCGGAAGGAAAATCTGTCGTCACCGATGTTTACACCGATGCCACCACAGGACAACCCACCATTTCTATCGCCACGCCTGTATTTGTGAATGGTGTATTCACAGGTGTTGTTTCCAATGATGTTTATTTAACCCAAGTGATTGAGAAAATTAATGCAAAAAAATTTGAAGGTGGTTATGCCTTTGCAACCGATGCTATGGGGAAAAGAAATGTTCATCCTGATCCAAAATTAATTGGGAAAGTGCTGTATGACGCCAATGAGTCGCTTAAGCATCTTGAGCTTCTTGTCAAAAATAACCCTGAAGGCATTTATGACTATCAAGCAAGCGACGGAAAAGATAAAGTATTAGTTTTCAATAAGCTAGAAAATAGCTGGATTATTTTTGTGACCATAGACAAAGACGTTGCTTTCAAAGCTATCGATCACATGTTCATCACGTTAACTATCTCTGGAAATATCCTGCTTGGTCTTTCACTGATTCTGTTGTGGTTCATTCTCAATGCGCAGTTTAAGCCTCTGGAGAGACTCAATGATGTCATCAAAAACCTTTCTAGCAATGATGGTGATTTGACACAACGCCTTACGATACATTCAAGAGATGAGTTAGGCAAGATGAGTCAAAACATCAATCTCTTCATCGATAAAATTCATACCATCATTACAACGGCAAAAACAAACAGTGCGGAAAATGCTTCCGTGGCACATGAACTCTCTATCTCTGCGATTGATGTGGGTAAACGTGCTGAAGAAGAGGCGCTTATCGTGACTAAAACCACCACAGAAGCGACTTCATTAAAAGCCTATTTGAGAGAATCTAGGCATAGTGCAGAAAGCTCTAAAAATGAATTACATGAGGTCACACAAAGCCTTAAAAGAGTCGAAGAAAATGTCTCTAACCTCTCAAGTCTTCTTCAAAATACCGCCCACAACGAAATCGAACTTGCGAACAAACTCACTCTTGTGAGTGATAATACCAATGAAGTGAAAAACGTCCTTAATGTCATCAATGACATCGCCGATCAAACCAATCTCCTCGCACTCAATGCCGCCATTGAAGCAGCAAGGGCAGGAGAACATGGAAGAGGATTTGCAGTCGTTGCGGATGAAGTACGCAAACTAGCTGAGCGTACGCAAAAATCCTTGGTCGAGATCAATGCGACCATCAATGTTGTCACACAATCCATCAATGGTGTCAGTGTTGAGATGAATACCAACTCTGAAAATATCACTAAAATCTCTGGCATTTCCATCAATGTCCAGTCCAATGTTTCAGAAGTGGCAACCGTTCTCTCACGTACCATCACCAACACGCAAAAAACCGTTCAAGACTATATCGATACATCCAATCAGATTGATGCCATTACCAAAGATATCGAAGCAATTAGTACATTGACCCATACCAATACACGTAGTGTCGAAGAGATCGCGGGAGCGAGTGAGCACCTTCATGAACTCACGGAAACACTCAATCATGAATTGTCGAAGTTTAAATCGTAGTTTTTTTAGGGGCAACCAAGTAGTTGCCCACACACGATTTATATATACTTAACGCGATTTCCGTCTAAAAAATACCATAGCTACACTCATAGAAATAATGCCTAATCCAAACATAGGCGCAATCAGTGGCCATGCAACGCTCCATGTGATATTTTTTAAGAAAACCCCTTTGATCAGAATAAGGTAGTATTTAAGGGGAATAAACTCGGTCAGCGGTTGAAGCCATAAAGGCATATTTTCCACAGGTGTCGCGAAGCCTGAGAGTAACAACGAGGGAAGTAAAAAGACAAATGCCCCTAAAATAGCTTGCTGTTGAGTATTGCAGATTGCCGAGATAAACAAACCGACTCCTGATATGGAAAATAAAAAGACAACCACACTGGCATAAAGAATGGCTAAAGAGCCCATAAGTGGGACACCAAAAAAATAAATGGCAGACAGTAAGATTAAGGTTGATTCAAAAATGCTGATCACTAAGGCAGGGATGAGTTTACCTAAAAGAATTTCAAAAGGGCGCAACGGTGAGACCAAGATCTGATCAAATGTGCCAAGTTCTCGCTCTCTGGCAATGGAAAGCGATGTTAAAAGCATGGCAACCACCATCGTGATGGAGCCAAAAAGGTTAGGGACAATCCACCAAAAATTGCTAATATTGGGATTGTATAAAAATCGAGTGTTGATCGTGACATTGAGTGTTACATGTGATTGGGCGAGAAAAAATGTCTGCACAATGCTACTGATGTAACCCTCCGCGATTTGTGCTGTATTGGAACGCCTACCATCTAACAATAACTGCACCGTTGCTTTTTCATTTTGAATTTGTTTGCTAAAGCTTTGAGGTATGACAAGAACTGCTAAAACTTTTTGGGTATTGAGAAGTTCTGCCACGTCATGCTCACTCTTAATCTGCACAAGGTTTTTAATGTACGAAGAGCCTTTAAAGTCTTGAATCAGAGCTTGACTTGCCTGTGAGCCATCGTGATCAAACACCGCTAAATCAATATTTTTTACCTCCAATGTCGCGGCAAAAGAAAATATTAACACTTGTATTAAAGGTGGTACGATCACCACAAAAAGACTTTTTTTGTCATTTTTTATGGCTAACGCTTCTTTACGAATGAGGGCCCATAACCGTGTAATCATTCCAATCCCTTTTTACTTTTCTTGACAACCAGTAAGAAAAAGAAAAGCCCGACAAGAAACATACACACCATGTCTTTGATAAAAATAGAAGGTATATCTCCCACAAGAAAAATTGTCTGCAAGGACTCAACAAAATAACGCGCAGGAATGATGTGTGTAAAAATTTGCAACCAGTAAGGCATATTGTTGATCTCAAATAAAAAACCCGATAATAAAAATGCCGGTAGATAGCCTGCAACGATTGAAACTTGTGCAGCAACAAATTGGTTTTTTGCAACCGTGGAAATCAGTAAGCCAATGCTAAGCGAAGGAAAAAGGTAAAAAGCACTTAAAAGAAATAAGATCCAGATACTGCCTTCAAAAGGAATCTCATACCAAAAATAAGCCACACCAAAACAGAGCACCATCGAGCCCATACCTAAACAAAAATACGGTATTAATTTGCCAAGTATAATCTCCATCATCGAAGCGGGTGTTGCCATCAATGCTTCCATCGTACCTCGTTCCCACTCACGCGCGATCACCAAAGCCGTCAGCAAAGTACCGATCAATGTCATGATAACCGCGATGGAGCCTGGAAGTAAAAAATAACGACTCGAAAGTGGCGGATTGAACCAATAGCGTGGAATAACACTAATACCTGTTGAGGGCATTATTCCTTCTTGTACCGCCCATTTTTGGATAATCTTCGAAGCATAATTTTGAATTAAACCTCCTGTGTTAGGCTCTGTCGCATCGATTAAAAGTTGTATCGCGTAGGTATTGTTTTTTCCGAAATTGCCAGAGACTTCCATCACGCCCTTAAGATGGCCATCTTGAAGCGATTGGATTAATTTTTGTTTATCATACTGTATTGATGTGTCGAAAAAAGGCGATCCAACAAAAGAAGTTACTAGTTCATGAGCCTCTTTCGTATTACTTTTAGGAAATATTCCCAAAGGAATATGTTTCGCATCTAATGAAACAGCATATCCCATCAAAAAAAGTAAAATAAGGGGCAAAATAACGGCAATTAAAATGGCACTTGGATCACGTATGATTTGAAGGCTTTCTTTGATCAAAAGGGCAACAAGACGTTTACTTTTCATCTATAAGCCTTTGATCATATGCTTGTATCAAATGAATAAAAGCCTCTTCCATCGTCGCATCCAAAGAGACAAGATGTTTAAGCTCATCGGGTGTTCCCGAAGCAATGGCTTTGCCTTTATAAATCAACATAATCCGATCACAATACTCCGCTTCATCCATAAAATGCGTGCTCACCATTACAGAAACACCTTTTTTGACAATGCCGTTGATGTGTGTCCAAAACTCTTTGCGAGTGATGGGATCAACTCCGCTGGTCGGTTCATCTAAGAACAGAACCAAAGGCTCATGCATTAAGGCACACGAAAGCGCTAAACGCTGTTTAATGCCTAGAGGTAAGAGATCTGCTTGGGTTTGAAGATGCGGTTTGAATTCAAATGTTTGAATGATATCTTTTATTTTTTGCGCGCATTTTTGACCAGATAAGCCATACACGCCTGCAAAAAAATCTAAGTTATCTTGAACACTTAAACTCCCGTATAATGAAAATTTTTGTGCCATATAGCCTATATGTGTTCGCGCATTTGCCCCAGCAACATACAGGTCTTCACCCATCACTTTCGCAGTACCTTGTGTTGGAATAAGCAATCCGCAAAGCATTTTAAAAGTGGTTGATTTTCCAGCACCATTAGGTCCTAAAAAGCCAAATATTTCCCCTCGTCCAATTTCAAAATCAATACGATCTGTTGCTGTAAAATTACCAAATTTTTTGGTTAAATTCTTGGCTTCTATCAGAAGTGAATGGCTCATTGGAGTCGTAGCCATTTTTGTGGCTAAGAGTGATTCAGGTTCGGTTTTAACTCCCAATAAACGGACAAAAGCATCTTCAAAGGTGGGATCACACACCACCGCTTTTGCTTTGGCATCATAGGCATATAACGCATCAAAGGGGAAAGAGGCATTTTCTTTCAGGTTAACGCGTATCGCTTCACCCACTAACACTGCGTCCATGACGTCTTCTAAATGCAACAACGCCGTTAAGAGTGCTCGCTTATCACTGCTTATGTTTTCAATACGGTACACATAGCCAATCAACGGCGCTTTCATAATTGTAGGCGTGCCTTGGTACAAGGCATTACCTTCATTGAGCAATATCACAGAATCACATTTATCGGCTTCATCTAAATACGATGTTCCCCACAAAACTGCAATATCTTCTTTCAGAAGACTCTGAATCATTTCCCAAAGATTTTTACGCGAGATTGGGTCAACTCCAACACCTGGTTCATCTAACAGTAATAGTTTTGGTTTTTTAATCAACGCGCAGGCTAGACCTAGTTTTTGCTTCATCCCGCCTGAAAGTGCTCCTGCCTTACGTGTATAAAAAGCCGAAAGATCGGTAAAATCTAAGAGCTCTTTGATGCGTTTTTTAGGTTCTTCAACGTCTTGCAAAGTCGCATAAAGTCGCATATTTTCTGCGACACTCAAGTCTTCATATAAACCAAATTTTTGAGGCATATAACCAATTTGCTGTAAAAAGTCACTTTGAGAACAAGGCATGGTCGTACCTAAAATTTCCAACGATCCACTACTGGATTTTAGCAGCCCTGCTAAGATACGAATCAGTGTTGTTTTTCCAGCACCATCAGGCCCCACCAGTCCTGTAATCTTTCCACTCTCGATATTAAAATTTAACGCATCGAAAGCTGGTTTCTGACTATTTGCAAATGTTTTAGAGAGGTTTTGAGCCGTTACAATCGTCATGGTTACTGATCTTTTTGACATGTAATCGTAACAGGCATTCCTTGTTTGAGATGTGAATCAGGCTCTGCAATAATGACGCGAAAACGATACACAAGATCGGGACGAAGCTGTGTTGTTTCAATATTTTTAGGGGTAAACTCCGCAACAGGAGAGATAAATCCAATGTGACCTTCATACGGTTTTTTGCGTGAGTCAACATACACAAGCATCTTTTCACCTTGCGTGATTGAGCCAAGGTCTGGTTCATCAACATAAGCTTGAACCCAATATTCATCTTCTAACGCGATTTGTAAGATACTCTGCCCAGCAGACACAATCGAAGAAGGCTCTTTGTGACGAGCAAGGATAGTTCCTTTGGTTGGTGCATAAATCGTCGCATCTTTAATGTCATATTCAAGGCTTTTGGCTTTAGCTTCAAGTGCCAATACTTTGGCTTTTTGCACCTCAACATCTTCTACTTGATACCCACTTTGAAGGAGTGCATAATTGCTCTTTGCTTTATCGTATGTGGCTTTTGCTTTATCGTATTGTGTCTTTGCTGCGATATAGTCTTGCTCTGTTGTAGCATCCAAATCAAACAGTTTTTTTTGTCTATTATAGATATCTTGTACCCCCAAAAATGCTGCATAGCTTTCTTGCACACTGGCTTGTGCTTGAGCAATATCTTCTGTACGATACCCTTTCATCAGCCTCTTTAGCGTTGCCTTTTCAGCTATGATTTGCGCATTGATATTTTCCAATTCATACCGCAATAATGTAGTATCTAGCGTAACAAGCATTTCGCCTTTTTCGATAGACTGACCTTCATCTTTTGCAATTGTTTCGATCTTGCCAAGAAAACGAAACGCCAGATCTTGTGTACGATTTTCGATATTTCCATAAAAATGTAGTGTCTTATCCAATACTTTGACATAGTTCTGATAATAGTACCATCCACCACTTCCTAAAAGTGCCAATGCAATCACTATTGCTATCTTCTTCATCGCTATTTCCTTTGTCTGCTCAACTCTTGTAAGACATACTCTGTATTTTCTAAAATTGTACGAATAATAATTTCCATGTTTGTATCCACATCTTCCCCTAAAAAAGGGATACGCTGTGAAATGGTACTTTGTTGAACACTAAATACGATGATCGAGCCAAGAAGGGCATGAGTGCGTGCTTTTACTTCGATGGTAGCGCTATCTTGGTGCATGATATGTGCCACCAAGCTATCTAATGTATTCAGCATTGGCTCAAGTCCCTTGGTATAGAGAAGCTCAAAACCATTGGAAGGTGTCATCTGCTCACGTATTAAAATACGATGCAGATAATTATTGGTTTTCAGTTTACCAAGCATCGTTCGAGCCAATGTTTCGATAAGATATTTTACCCACATTATATAAAATGCATCAGAAGGTATTGATGTTTTGAGCGCTGTTTCATAGGCAAGTGTAAACGCACTGTATTTTTCAGCCATGAGTTCTGTAATATTGGTCACAACAGCAAGATATAATGCTTCTTTACTTCCATAATAATAGTGAATTGAAGCAATATTGACCCCTGCTTCTTTGGCAAGCTCTCGGATAGAAACATCTTCTGGAGAACGCTCTCCAAAAAGACGATAAGCCGTTTCTAAGATCTTTGCTTTGGATTGGTTGATTGTTTTTGCTTTGCTAGGAATCTTGAACACTGTCTTCCTTTATGAAATATATGAGTCAAATGCTATCACAAAACAGATGTTTATGTCAAACGTTTGTTTTAATTTTAATAGTGACTCTTTACATGTAAAAGAAGAGAAAAGGAATGCCTTGGCATTCCTCTGTTTGAAAGGCTATTCGTCCTTAAACGCAAACCCTTGTGCCATTAAAACTTTGCCTGTCTTTCGGTAGTAAATACTCGAATACGCATTTGAGGTAATCTCTGCGTAAGTAGGCATTGAACCGCTTCCTGTCGCATCTCTGAAAGCTTTAAAGGTCTTATTATATTCCAATACCCCTTTTTTCACTTTTTCACTATCGTAGGTATCTTGCATTGCGAAGCTCTCGAGTGCAACACGTGGTTTCAAAGGAGCATTTTTGGCTTCTTTGGTTGGAACACCGATGGTACACCCTACCGCTAAGAACGTTTTGGGAGGAAGGTTGAAAAGTTTTATCATCGTGTCAGAATTTTCACGCACCGCACCGATAGATGTTGTGCCATACCCCAAAGCTTCAGCAGCCACTTGAAGCTGAATAAGCATAATCCCCGCATCCACAGCTCCCACCATAATGCCCTCCGCACTCTGCTCGATGACGTGTTTTTTTCCCATGCTCTCGGTAATGATGTTTGTACGATTGAAGTCAATAACAATGCCCA
Organism: Sulfurospirillum diekertiae; assembly: GCF_002162315.1. Classification (NCBI taxonomy): domain Bacteria; kingdom Pseudomonadati; phylum Campylobacterota; class Epsilonproteobacteria; order Campylobacterales; family Sulfurospirillaceae; genus Sulfurospirillum; species Sulfurospirillum diekertiae. Next base: position 2,702,323 of record NZ_CP021416.1, read on the forward strand.
CAAACACGTCCGCAGTGGCAATATGCGCTTGATGGTTGCACAACTCGGAAATCTGTTTGAGTTTGGCTTTATCGCGTGTGTAAACGAGGCTTATTTGTTGCGCATTGATGGAAGTTGGTGCGCGTTGCGCTGTTTTAAAGATAAGCTCTAAGTGCTCATCGTTGATCACTTCACCCGTGAATTGACGGATGGATTTTCGATTTTGCAGTTGTTTGATTGTTGGATTTTCCATAGTGTCTCCTATAAGATTTTTTCCAATTTTTGGAGCGTTATGCTCTTTAGTTTATCACCCATAAATGCTTTATACACTTTATAGTGCTCTTTTTCCATATGTGCCGCCAAAAGCGCTTCGCTCCCCCACGTCTCAATAAAAACATAGGTATTTTCTTTTTCGATGTCTTGATGAACATCATACTGCAAACAGCCCTTATCGTCTTGATGGGTTGCTTTATGCAACGTGGTTAACGCCTCCAAAACACCTTCACGTGAGTCTTTCAATACAAGGGTTGCGATTAAAACGATTTTTTTCATCTGCTCTCTTTTTTAAGTTATCTGCAAAGTATAGAAGTTATGCACTTAAAATACTCTTACGATACTTTTGGAATGTAAGAGAAAAATAGCATTTCACCTTTACATGTAAACCTCATCTACTTTGTTATAATGTCGTATCGACGTAAAGGAGACGGTGGAAGTGTTGATAGAATGGTATATTTTTGCTGTCTTTATCCTTTCAAGCTTTTTACAAACCACGACTGGATTTGGCTATGCGATCATAACAGCGCCGCTTTTAGCCCTTGTGTTAGACCCCAAAGATACGGTGATGATCACCATGCTCACCGGTCTTATCATACGACTGATGATGATGAAAACAACGCATCATGACGGTAGTTTCAAAGCGATCTCACCTTTTCTGATCACGAGTATTTTAGGGGCAATGATTGGGGCGTATTGTCTGCGTGTCATCAATGTGGATCTGCTGAAACTCTTTATGGGCGGAATCTTACTTATTTTTACATTCCTTTTGTGGAAAAACTATCACGTCACGATTCGTCATCATACCTTTGCAAAAGCCATTGCAGGCGGATTAAGTGGTTTTTTGGCGACGACCACGAGTATCAATGGGCCACCGATTATTTTATATTATCTCAACGCCAAAGCAGAAGAACATGCACGTGTTCTCAGAGGAAATCTGACGCGGTATTTTTTACTGATCAATCTCGTGTCTATCATTTTGTCGTACATGGCAGGCACCCTCAAAGTAAAAGAACTCTGGGTCATCTTGCTTTTTTCTATTCCGGCATTGGCTATAGGATTTTATCTGGGGGAAAAGTTGTTTCACCGTATTAATGCGGAGATTTTCAAAAAAATAGCATTGTGCATGGTTGTGGTGAGCAGTGTCGTGCTGATCTTTAAAGCAGTCAGCTAAAGAAGCCCTAGATAACTAGGACTTCTTCGCTTTTTTTTTCTTCGCGTTTCTCTTTGAGCGACTTCTCGGGTTTCTTCTTGACTTCTTTTTTCATATCTTTACTTTTTGCCATGGTCTCTCCTTTTTGAAGTTGGTTACTACGCATTTATTGTACAAAGGTTATGCTTAATTTGGATCAATATTGATATTCGTCAAGGACATAATTTTCTATTTATTATATATTTTTAAAAATTCATTCCAAAAGGGAAAATCGTGAAAAAAATTCTTTTAAGTTTACTCATTGCCTCTGTTTCAACTTTATTTGCAGCCGATGGTGCTGAAATTTATAAGGCGAAGTGCTTCTCTTGTCATGGGGAAAAAGCAGCTAAGGTAGCATTGAACAAGTCTCAAATTATTGCAGGCTGGGATGCAGACAAAATCATTGCCTCTGTCAATGGTTATAAAAATGGCGAAGGTGGCGCAATGAAAGGCGTTATGAAACCTATCGCTGTGGGATTAAATGACGATGATTTAAAAGCAGTTGCAGCGACCATCGCTTCTTACAAATAGTCACACGTACCGATAACGCTCACACTTGCAAAATTGATACGAATCAAGTAAAGACTCACGTGGACATAGTACAATACGTTACCGTATAGGAGCGCTTATGATGACACTACTGCGAACTGTTATTTTAATTTTTTTGGCACTGCAAACACTTTTTGCGAAAACACTTTCACTGCAAGAAGCCATTGACGCCACGCTTATATCGCATCCCGATGCCAAACTCGCACTGTATCAATTAGATTCGGCACGCGAAAGTATCGGTATAGCACAAGCCGCTACGTATCCCGAGCTAAGTCTTAATGCAGAATATTATCCCACAAAAACGCTCGTTTCGCAAAATAGTGGCAGTTTTGTAACCAGAGATCATTTTTCAACACATGTCGATGTGACACTGACCTATACCTTGTGGGATTTTGGTCGAACACAAAAACGCATTGATGCGGCACAGCAAGATGCAGAGTCTGCTTTAGCACTGAATGAAAATGCCAAAGCATTGCTGGGCGAAAGAGTCTGGCAAGCGTACTATTCACTCGCATACCTTCAACGCGTCAGCACAGCTAATGCCCTCTCGCTTGCCTTTTACCAAGCACTGTACGATCAATCGCGTCAAATGAAACATGTGGGATTGAAAACGGAAGCCGATAGCGAACGCTTTTATGCTTCGTTACTGGACGCTAAAGATTTACTGGAAACCAGTCGCAATGAGGAGCGTAAATTTACCCATTTGCTGAGCATGCTCACCGGTTTTTCGGAACAGGACATTAGCATTGAAGATGATTTTACAGCACTCTCACACACCACGTTACCTTCTTTTCCTGATGCACAATGGCGACACATGCTCAAAGAACATAACGCTGAGCTTGAAGCATTGGGCGCTAAAATAAAACAAAGTCACGCCTTATACGAATCATCGAAAGCAGAACACTATGGCACCATCCTCTCCGCAGGTTCGCTAGGAAGTGATACCTCCATCTCCTCTTATTCAAGCAATCAAATTGGCATTAAGGCCTCTATCCCTCTCGTAACAGGTGGTAGGATTTCCCATCAAATCGAAAAAGATAGAGTCAGTATTTTAATGGCAGAAGAAGCATTGCGAGCGCGTGAATTAACCCTTTGGCAAGAGTTGTATGAAGCCATTTTAGATACAAAGCGCTTGGATGCGACCATTCAAGCCAAACAGATGGCAGCACTCGCACTTGCCAAGACCGTTGCCATTACCAAAGGGCGTTACAAAGAGGGGTTAGCCACCTACATTGAAGTGCTTGAAGCCCAACGCGCCTATGACAATGCTTTGATTGCGCAAAGTGCTGCTATGTTGCAAAAAATAGCCTCTTTAGCCCATATTAAAAGACTCATTCCCAAAGGAGCTTCCCTATGAACAGGGCGTCTGTTATGAAAAATACATTGATTTTAGTGGTGGTGATGGCCATTGGAAGCTTTTTTTATTTCAAAGTGTATCTGCCGAAGATCACATTTGCTTCGATCTCGCCTATTTTCCAAGATGTCAATGAAACCGCTTTTGGAGTCGGAACGATTGAAGCGAAAGAGATGATCGTGTTAGCGCCTAAAACAACAACAAAAGTGCTCTCCCTTTTTGCCGATCAAGGCGAAATAGTTGTGAAAGGAAAGATTCTTGCGGTGATGGATCCTTCTGATCTGCTTGCATCCAAGGAAGAAGCCTTGATGGCGATGAAAAAAAGCCAGATGTCGCTTCTTTCCCAACAAAGTCTCCTGAAAGATTTGGAAGCCAAATATCATTTAGCACACACGACACTGACACGCTATCAGCATCTCATTTCGGAAGGTTTTGTGGCACAAGCGGAGTTAGATACGGCATTTTCCGTAGAACAAAGTGCCAAAGCTCAAGTGGAAAATGCAACGTGGCAAGTGAACCTTATGCAGGCCGATATCGCACGAAATGAAGCTCTTGTGAAAAGCAACAACGCCAAAATTGAGGATCTTACGTTAAAAGCTCCTGAGAATATGGTGGTTCTTTCTCGTGATGCCGAAGTGGGAAGCACCGTTCTTTCGGGCTCACCTGTCTTTCGACTGATCAATCCAAACTCCATTTGGGTTAAAATCTATATCAATGAACGACAAAGTGGAACTTTACATGTAGGAGCGTCTGCGTCTATTACATTGCGTTCACATCCTTCCACGCCTTATCATGGACATATCGCTCGAATTGGTTTGGAAAGCGATCGAACCACAGAGGAGCGAGAGGTCAACATTGCGTTTGATCAGCCACAACACCCTCTTTACGTGGGCGAACGTGCGGAAGCGACGATTGCGCTGGCACATCACACCCATGTCTTAACCCTTCCGCTCTTAGCGCTTGCAACACACAAAGGTGAAAAAGGCGTTTGGCTCGGCAATGAAGGTCATGCACATTTTAAACCACTGAGCTTTCAGTCCATCAGCGCCGATGGTCTCATCATCATAAAAAATGGCGTAACGGAGAAGGATACGATCCTTTTACCAGCAGGACGTGACATAACGGAAGGTATGCGGATTAAATTATGATCAGTTTAGCACAAAGAGACATCGCCCATTCTCTGGGTAAATTTCTCACAACATCGATGGGCATTGGGATGCTTTTAGGCGTTGTTTTAATTATGATTGGTGTCTATCGGGGATTGGTGGATGATGCCAATATTTTGCTCAAAGACACCCACGCCAATTTATGGATTGTGCAACAAGACACCCTAGGCCCTTTTGCGGAAAATTCGCGCCTGCATGAAGACATCAAGTACCAAATCAAAGCCTTTGAAGGCGTGAAAGATGTCTCAGCCCTCACCTTTCAAAACCTTCAACTTTACCGTAACAATCAGCCGATTAGGGTTTTTGCGATGGGGTACGATATTGGCTCCTTTTACACGCCCCATCATCTCGTAGAAGGAAGACCGATTCTTGCGAATCATTTTGAAATGATTGTCGATAAAAAAACGGGATTTAAATTGCATGATGAAATTTTGATTGGAAGAGATATGTTTAACGTCGTCGGCATTACGAAAGACGCTGTCTCTTCCAGTGGCGATTTGATGGTCTATTTTTCGCTTCCCGATGCACAAAAACTTCAATTTTTATCGAGCAATGAGCAAATTCGCAATGACCGTGCCAGAGGCACTAAAGCAACCGATACAACAACCATCAACGCGATCATCGCGACGGTGGAAGAAGGGGCGGATCTTAAAGCAATCGGGCAAGAAATCGAACGATGGAAACACGTTAAGGTCTTTACCCAAGAGGAACAATCCTCGCTCTTAACCAAAAATCTCATCGAACGTTCCGCCAAACAGATCGGTATGTTTACGGTGATTTTATTGCTCGTCGCTTCCGTGATTATCTCACTCATTATTTACACCATGACCATGGGCAAACTCAAGGAAATCGCCATTTTAAAACTCATCGGTGCTTCGAATGGGGTGATTATAAAAATGATTGTGCAACAGTCCGTGCTTTTAGGCATCTTATCGTTTATAGCAGGCAATCTCTTCTCACACAGTTTAATGGACTTATTTCCCAAACGCACTATTTTGATGAGCGCTGATGCGTTCAGTCTTTTGGAAATTGTCATCATCGTGAGTATCCTCGGTTCGCTTTTTGGCGTGCGTTCAGCACTCAAAATTGACCCCGCTAGCGCCATTGGAGGGTAATATGAAGCCATCGCATCAAAGTGTCATTAAAGTAGAGCAGCTTGCAAAAACCTATGGAAAAGGTGAAAATGCTGTCATGGCCATTAAAGCGTGCTCGTTTGAAATTTTCAAAGGCGAAACCGTTGCGCTTTTGGGCCCTAGTGGTTCGGGAAAAACAACGCTCATCACCATGATAGGGTGCATCACCGAACCAACACAGGGGAAGTTGTATCTGGATGGGGAACTGATTTTTGATCAACACTGGTGCATCAGCGACACACGGAAATTACGCCGTCAAAAGATCGGCTTTATCTTTCAGTCGCACAATCTCATCCCTTTTTTAAACGTCGAAGAGAACATAACACTCGTTCCGCTGATGAATAAAACCAACCCCAAAGAAGCGACTCAAAAAGCGAAAGAGTTGTTGGAGTATTTGGGTGTGGGGAACAAACTCACCGCGATGCCCTCACAACTTTCAGGCGGACAAAGTCAACGCGTGGCCATCGCAAGATCGCTCGCCAATAATCCAAAAATCATTTTAGCCGATGAACCAACAGCTGCATTGGATGGAGAACGTGCCCTTTCGGTGATGCAGTTACTTAAAAAACTTGCTACCGAACAAGAGGTTGCTATCTTGGTCGTCACGCATGATGAACGGATGATTCCGTTATTTGATCGAATTATTCGTGTGAATGATGGGGTTGTGAGCGAAGAGCTAAAATAAATATTTTGCCTTAAAAAGGTACCAAACTATGCGCATGATCTTAAGCTCCTATACTATAAAATAATTTTATCGATCATAGACAAGGAGTCCTTTTGGAAAATAACAAACATCATCTCATCGCCGAATATGAAAAAGAGCTCAAGCAATATGAGAACTTTAGTGACAAAATGGATATTTTACTCAAAGAACTCCTTGAGCAAGAGAAAATTTCGTACCACTCCATTGAAAACAGGGTCAAAGAAAAAAGCAGTTTAGCCAAAAAAATTGACGGGAAAAACAAATACCAAGACCTCAGCGAAATCACCGATATTGTGGGCTGTCGCATCATCAGCTACTTTGAAATTGATGTGGAAAAGATTGTCAATCTGATTTTTAAAGAGTTCAAAATTGACGAGGTCAACTCCATTGATAAAAAGAAAATCTTAGATCCTGATCGCTTTGGCTACCTCTCCTACCACATCATCTGCTCGATCAACGATGAAAGAGCACAACTCAGAGAGTATAAAAACTACAAAAATCTCAAATTTGAAATTCAAGTGCGAACCATTTTGCAACACGCATGGGCAGAGATAGAACATGACATCGGTTATAAGTCCAACATCGCCGTTCCAAGAGAGTTTCGCCGAAAATTCTCACGTATCGCCAGCATTCTTGAAATTGCCGATGATGAATTTAGCAGGCTCAAACTTGACATCCATAACTACGTTGAAACCATCTCCAAACAAGGGTTTGAGAACATTGACATTAACGCTGAAAGCCTCAAACTTTTCATCGAGCAATCGTATGATCTCGAAGAGATAGAAGCCTATATCATCGAAAAATTAGAACTCAAATCGGTTGCTTTTTCAGAGCAAATGCAATCGGCGAATATCAGCCTTTTTTTAAATATTATCAACACCTTTACGACCTTTAAAGAGATATTGGAGATTCAAAATTCCCTTCAAAAACACAAAGAGCTCATCAAAAAATTCATCGTCAAATGGGCACACGCCAGAGGCAAATTGCTGGAGCGATTTCGTGAAAATTTCGAGCAAAAAGATGGTTTTATCATCGGTTACGCTTTGATGATCGAGTTTTTAGAAACCAACCACAAGGAAGGGCTCGGAGCCTTTTTCCCAAGCCTTTCTATCCCTGAGAAAAATGAAGCGGTAGCATTGGCAGTGCATATTTACAAAGAAATCACAAGCAACTAAGCTGTCAAGGATGACTTCTTTATCTATCACGGACAAAATGGACGTATTTGCAGAGAATTTCACAGGGGTAAATCTGTGCAAACAAAAAATCACCAAAGCGGAATTTGACGACTGCACCTTTGTCTCCTGCGATTTTAGTGAAACCTTTTTCTCATCGTGCAGATTTATAGGGTGTCGTTTTGAAAACTGCAATCTAAGCCTTATGAAACTCACCGACACTAAACTAAACGCTGTTAACTTCTCCTCGTGCAAAATGATCGGGATTGATTGGACGATGGCAAACTGGGAGAGTCTTCTCTCTATCGAGCCCCTCCAGTTTCGAGACTGTCTTCTGGGTGACAGCAATTTTTTTGGCTTAACCTTGAACAAAGTGGTGATGAGTGAATGCCGTATCACCGAAGCTGACTTTCGAAATGCAAAACTCGAAAAATCAGACTTTCGAGGCTCTGACCTCAAAGGTACGCTCTTTGGCAACACCCATCTGGAATACGCCAATTTCACAGATGCAAGTAACACGACGATCGATCTGCGCACCAACCACCTCAAAGGAGCTATTTTTAGCCGATTTGAGGCGCTTTCTTTGCTTGAATTAATGGGAATTGTGTTGGTGTGATTGAGGGCTAAAAATCTTTACATGTAAAGGTTTGGATTAAAAATTTTACTTTTTTTCAAAAATAGATGGATATAAATCATTGATAAAAGCGATATGTCCTTTTTGAGAAATTAGTTTATCTATAACAAAAGAATCTAGTGCGCTATATGCCATTCCCATTCCTTTATAGCCACTCATCTCCTCTAGTGGTGAAATTATTTCACCGACTAGCCATCTTATAGTTTTTCCTACTTTAGAATTAGCCAAAGAAGCAATCTTGTTGCGATAATTATTTAGTTCATTTCTTATTTCTTGCTCATCTTTGAAATCTATAGTTTTTAGCCATTCCCTAAAAGCTTTACATTCAGAACTTTTTTGAATTTCTAATAACTTATGTACATCAACCTTAGCATAATCGTGGGATGTAGTGAATTTTGGGAAATCTTTAATTTCAAAAATTCTTCTTATTTGAGTTTCTTGTTTTTTAGGGGAGTGGTGTTCTTCTATAAAGTTTAACTTATCTTCAAATAAAGAAATTTCGTTCCCCATAAATCCTGAAAGAGCATTATGAAAACTCATCTCTTCAATTTTCATATTTAAAGCTCCTATACCAAGAAGTGCTCTCTCGATAATTTTATGAGAATCTTCTTTGCTTAAATGATATAAGCTTTCTAAATTACTTTCGACTAAAAAATCATCTTCATTTATTTGATGAATGCGAATACTCACATCATCTGATATATTTGTAATTTGAAACATCTGGAATAAAACTTTATTAATATGCCTCATTACTAAATCTTTCCGATGCACTTCTGATTTCATTTGCTCTATTGAAATACTTCCAAATTTTTCAGGTAAATGAGTTAAATTATCAATAACTGCATGTTTAAGTTTTATTTTTTGTTTTGTCGAAATACTTTCAATATCATCGGTAATTTTTAAACAACTACTAATATATTCCTTTTCGTCGGCAGATTGTAATGTAGAAAAAGAAAATGAGCCAAGTGGCAAAACATTTTTCCCTTGATGTGTTCGAATAAATGATTGTCCAATTTGAGCAATCGTATTTGCAGAAGCTTGAATTTTTAACACATCAGAATTAAGTAGCTCCATTAAACCTTCATATCCAAAATAATTGATTAAATATGGTATTTCTTTTAACCTAATGGAATCCAATATATGCGTATCAAACAAAAGAATTCTCTGTAAGAATAAATCGAAATCAAACTTGATCGTATCTTGGTCAATTATTTGTGAACTCCGACCAATAAGTCTATTTTGTAAACTCATATAAAGCCTTCCCTCCTAATCTTTATCATCTTCCTTCCATATTTTAGTATAATCCCAATTATTTTAAGGCAGGCGATGCAGACGATTTACGGTGATAGAGCGAAATGTTACAACTGTTACAGACCCAAAAGCTCGTGCATGTGTAGCCACATCCGCCCCATTGCGACACAGACAAAATTCATCGTCTTAATACACCCCAAAGAGTTTAAAAAAACCAAAAATGGTACGGGGCACTTGACGCATCTATCCTTACCCAACTCTGAGCTTTTTATGGGTATCGACTTTAGTGACAATGCGCGCATCAAAGAGATTATCGCAACATATGAGAGTTTTATACTCTATCCTTCAAAGCATGCCATCAACCTCAGTCATGCAAATCCTCTGGCTGAAAAAGCTTTACATGTAAAGAAGCCCATGGCTATTTTTCTTATTGATTCGACATGGGCATGTTCACTCAAAATGATGCGTGAGAGTAAGAATTTACATGGACTTTCTCACATTAGTTTTGACTCTACGAAACGTTCAGAATTTAAGATCAAAGAGCAACCCCTAGAGTATTGCCTCTCGACCATTGAGTCAACGCTTACAGTCTTGGAACTCCTGAACCAGTGGCAGATCGAAACGATAGCGCAAGAAAAATTAGAAATGTTTCTCACTCCTTTTCACGCGATGATCGACTATCAATTGCATTGCATACAAAATCCTCTGCATCAAGCCGTGAGATTCAAACCTAAAAAATCCTAACTGCGCTATAATTTTTAAAAAATAGAAGGATATTTTTTGCGCAAAATTATTCCCTTTTTGATGCTTTTACTACTCGCTACACTTCCCCTTCAAGCGATGCCAGACGATGCTGTTTTAAAAAAAAATGATAGGTCACATGCTCGTTGTTGGCTTTGATGATGCAACGATTGATGCGCAAAGTACCATCGTTAAAGACCTACAAAACTATGAACTGGGTGGGGTTATTTTATTTGATAGGTTTTACCGTGATAGAGAGCGTACAAAAAATATTAGCTCTCCCGCACAGCTGAGAGAACTTACCAAACAACTGAAACATTACGCGACAAAACCGCTTCTCATCTCCATCGACCAAGAGGGTGGCAGAGTGGCAAGGCTCAAAGCGCGTGATGGGTTCGAAGAAATTCCCTCCGCGTTTGCACTTTCTAAAATGTCGCTTGAACAGACCAAAGAGGTTTACACACATATGGCAGAAATGCTCAAAGAGCATGGCATCAACTGTGATTTCGGACCTGTGGTGGATTTGGCGTTGAACCCAGAAAATAGAGTCATCTTTAAACTAGAGCGCTCGTACGGCAAAGAGAGTGCCATAGTCGTGCAATACGCCACTGTGTTTATCAATGCGCTCAGAGAAAAAGGCGTTATCAGTGTGCTTAAACATTTACCAGGGCATGGCTCTTCCTTAGGTGACTCGCACGAAGGTTTTGTTGATGTGACTCAAACATGGAGCGAAAAAGAGCTAGAGCCGTACCAAAAGCTCATCAACACGAACAGTGTCTCTATGATCATGTCCGCGCATGTCTATAACGCAAAGCTCGATAACACTTACCCCGCAACGCTTTCTTACACCATAAACACTCAACTTTTAAGAGAAAAAATGCACTACACAGGTGTACTCATCAGCGATGATTTACAGATGGAAGCGATTGCAAAGTATTACACGCTTAAAGATACCGTGACCTTAGCAATTAACTCAGGCATTGATATGCTTCTCTTTGGAAACCAACTTTCAAAAACGAAAACCGACGAGATCGTCGAAACTATTTTGGCACAAGTCAAAAACGGTGCCATCCCACTTGAGCGTATCACTAAGGCCAATGAACGCATTGCAAGATTAAAGTTCTAAAAATAATTTTACATGTAAGGACAACCATGCGCTATCTCAAACACTTAAGCCTACTACTACTTTTGAGCTTTTTGGTAGGCTGTGCCCCCATGCCGAACCTACCGCAAAGCGATGATGAAGGCGCAACTTCGGCACTGTATGAGCGCTCTTTTGAGACGCATGTTCCCAATGTTGCCATGCTCAATCTCTTTTTCACCCAAATGCCCAAAGGTGGTGACTTGCACCACCACTATACGGGTTCTATTTATGCCGAAACGTACCTTGAATGGGTGAAAAACAAAGGTTGGTTTATCGACTCATGTACTTTCAAAATTGTTAAAGTCAAAGGCAATGAAACCTGTAAAAGTGTCAGCGTGGATGAACTCATCTCCAATGATACGCTCTATCGTAAACTGCTCACACTCTGGTCTGACAAAGACTTCGACAACCACAGCCATGAGCAACTCCCGCCCGATAGCAACTTTTTCAACACCTTTGGTTATTTTTCACCGATCTCTGATCAATATATGGACGTGGGACTGAACATCATCAAAGAGCGTGCACTCAATGAAAATGTCTCCTACATCGAAACCATGCTCTCGCGTGTGGGCGTCAATAGTGCTGAATTTTTCAGCGCCGAAGAAGCCAAAAATATCAATGCCGCCCTTCGCCATGCCACCACGCAAGAAGAGGTCAACGCTCTGTTAGATCGCATCAGTACGGTTTATACACAAAACCAATCCTTTGACGCAAAAGTGCACCATTTTGTCAGCGAGGTAGAACACCGACATGAAGGCATCGACACCGAAAACTTTACGATGCGCTTTCAAACCTATGCGGTGAGAGTGCTCGAACCACTTCAAGTCTATACCGATCTACTTGCGGGCTACAAAGCCGTACTTAGCTCACCGCTTATCGTGGGTGTGAACATCGTAGCACCAGAGAACAACACTGTGGCGATCAACGACTACACCCTTCATATGCGTATGTTCAACTACCTCGTAAGTCACTATCCACAAGTGCCTCACTCCCTTCACGCGGGAGAGCTGACCATTGGTATGGTGGAGCCAAAAGAGCTTCTCTTTCACATTACCCAAGCGCGTAAAATCGCAGGGGCAGATCGCATTGGGCATGGTGTGGATATTGCCTATGAAAAAGAGTCACTCTCGCTTCTTAAAGAGCTCAAAGAGCATGCCGCCGTGGAAATCAACCTCTCAAGCAATGAGTTCATCTTAGGCGTCGCAGGTAAGGAACACCCTTACACCATTTATGCCGCTTATGGCGTGCCTATCGTCATTTCTACGGACGATTCAGGCGTTTCGAGGGATAACTTGGCGCATGAGTATGTTCTACTTGCCAGTCGTTACCACCCAAGTTACGCCACCATTAAAACATATGTGTATAACAGCATCAATTATTCATTTTTAACACCTGCGGAAAAAGCTAAAGTAAAAATACAACTGGATAAAAAGTTTGAAGTATTTGAGAGAGAGATGAGTACGTTAGCAAAGAATTTGAAATAGAGGTTATTTTTTAAAAGAGACAAAGCTAGAAATTTGGCTTTGTCTCTTTACATGTAAAGCATTACCCAAACGCCAACCACACACCCACACCGAGCATCAAAGTACCTGCAATGCGGTTCATCAGCCTGACATTATTGCTTTTTTGCAGAAACTTACGCATGGTGCTACCGCCACTCGCGTAGATAATCAAACAGATAAATTCAAGCACTAAAATAATGGCTAAAAGCACCGACACCTGAGGAATCAGCGGCTTAGTTTGGTTGATAAAAGGCGGTAAAAGTGCGATGAAAAACGCCCACCCTTTAGGATTGGCAATGGCTGTGACAAAACCTTGCGTAGCTAAAGAAGCAGCAGAAATCGTGGCAGAACATTCGGTTTTTGAAAGTGCCATCTTGCCACGATTGAGCCAAAGTTGTAACCCCAAATAACCTAAGTAAAGTCCACCCGCGTACTTGAAAATCGTAAAGATATCAGGATGGTTGATCATAATTGCTGCCACACCAATCACCGAAGAGAGCGCTACAATCGCCACACCGACCAGTTCACCTGCCATCATATAAAACGTGCGCTTGAGCCCAATACTCATACCCAAACTCATTGCGAGTGTCATACACATGCCTGGCGTTACCGAGACAAAAAAGAAGGTGGGAAGAAAAATCGCCATAATTGAAAAATCAACTGCAGAAGCCACGTCAAATCCTTTAAAATAAAGAAGAATTATACCTCATCTTGTAACTGACCTTATACACTTAGTAAAAGTACCAAAGGTGCGTGGGCATTCCGCCGAGGAAAACTCAGTGTTAACGTAGTGTTTAGAGCTTTGCTTTAAACACGTGTTCAGAATAAAAAATGGAAGTTAATTTTAAACAGTTTCATTTAATTTCAAAAAAGTTTCGTAAAATAAATAAAACACGAAAGGGCTCTATTATGACCGTATCGGAAGCACTCAAAACACGAAAATCCACACGCGCTTTTTTACCCCAAGAGGTTTCGCAAACACTCATCGAAGCGATTTTGAACGATGCCAAACATGCACCTTCTGGTGTCAATATGCAACCGTGGCGTGTGTGTGTCGTCAGTGGAGACAAAAAACGTACATTAGAAACCAAAGTCATCGAAGCCTTTGAGCGTGGCGCCAAAGAGGTCATGGACTATGCCTACTACCCTTCCTCTTGGGAAGAACCTTATAAAAGTCGCCGAAAAGAGACAGGACTTTTGATGTACGCCACGCTAGGCATTTCCAAAGAGGATAAACAAAAGCAGATCGAGCAATGGAAACTCAACTACCGCGCCTTTGATGCACCCGTGGTATTCTACTTTTTTATCGACTCACGCTTAGAAAAAGGCTCTTATCTCGACTATGGCATGTTTTTGCAGTCCATTATGCTAAGCGCTACGGAAAAAGGACTAGCGTCCTGCCCACAAGCCGCACTTGCCGAATTCCCAAGCATTGTAAAACATGAACTTGGCATCACTGAAACTATGCTCTTACTTGGCGGTATGGCACTGGGTTACGAAGATACAAGCGCCCTTATCAACAGCTACCGAACACCTCGCATTAGTCTTGAGGAGTTTGTAACCTTTCATTCTTAAGCGCTTTGGCTGTGTCATAGACCAGTTCGTAATAGTCATTGTTATTGAACGAAAACTCTTGAATCATCTCAAGTCCAATTTTTTTCGTATGTGCGGCATAGGAGCGCGTGTTTATTTTGTTGATAAATGTCACCAAAATGGGGTACTTTTTTGACATCTGCTCTCGTGCAAAATCAAAGATGGCTTCCAGTACACCACTGCCTCGCACACTTTTATCAACACAAACGGGTCCATACTGATAGGAGTTTTCAGGTGTTATTTTTTGTCCCAAATACTCAAGATTCACTAAGTCATCCATCATGTACGCGAAAATCGGCCAAGAAGCTAAAAATTGCCATGAGGCAGACATGACATACGCCACCACCTCACCCTCGCTAATGGCGATGAAAAGCCCTTGCTCTTCGTTGATGAGTTTGGTTAACTCCTCTTTGGTGAGAGCAGTGGTGACAAAACCATCTTTTTTATCTTCCTCTTGAATCGTACTGATCTGGTATTTCGCGTGGAGTTTTAAAACGTTGTCGATGTCACTAAGTTCGGCTATTTTGAGCTGCATAAAGTATCCTTGTCTATCATTGTGCCCAAGTATAACGCAAAGTATCCTCTAGTGCAATCCAAAAATTGCTCTTTTTGAAGAGGTGTCTTCGAAAAAATCTTTACATGTAAAATGCTACAATTCCTTTATGAAAATCACCATCCTACCCTACACAGACGCATGCGCTACCGAAATCACAGACTTGCACCATGCTTGCGTGCATGCGATCGACCCACATATTTATTCACGCGAACAGCAAGAAGCATGGGCGCACACACCACCCAATTATCCCTATTGGGTCAAACGACTTGCCCTTAAAAAACCGTTTATGGCGATGGTGGAAGCAACCATTGTAGGCTTTATAGAACTCGAAGATAACGGGCATATCGACTGTGCCTACACCCATCCAGCGTATCAAAAACGTGGCGTGATGAGCGAGCTTTTTGCGTATACCCAAAATTTGGCAGAGCAAAAAGGCATAAAACGTTTATACCTCGAAGCCTCCATCGTGGCAAAACCTTTTTTTGAAAAACGAGGTTTTAAAACACTTCATCGCAATGAAATCAAGAGAAATGGGCAGATGATCGTCAATTTTTCGATGGAGAAAATGCTCAGCTGAATCTTTACATGTAAAACTATTTTAAACTCTTTTCTTCTTGTTCTTATAACGTGTTCGTACTATAATCGTCCTAACCCTATCGTAATAAGGAATGAACATGTATTTACTATTGGTTGCAAGTCTCAATGAAAATATGAAGTTGGCACAAAGAATAGAAAAAAGCCTAGAAACACTGGGTATAAAAAGTCAAATCATCAATTTAATCGATTTGAACATCACCTTGTATGACTCTTCAAAAGAGGTCAATGATGGCATTCCAAGCAAAATCCTTGAACTCTCAAACACTATGAAAACCGCCACAGGCTACATCGTCGTATCGCCCGAATACAACTACTCCATTCCACCGTCCCTTAGCAATGTCATCGCGTGGCTATCTAGAAGCGGTGAAGATTTTAGAGAACTCTTTGCACTCAAATACGTCCAACTCGCCACCCACTCTGGCGTGGGAGGAAATGATGTCTGCAACGCGATGCGTTTACAGTTTTCAAAACTCGGAGCCATCGTCGCACCTAGAGAGATTATAACGACACCTAACAAAGAAGTCGAAGAGGGAAGTTTAAAGAGAATTTTGACACAGTTTGTGGGAATTTCACAGAAATAAGGGTGGTTTTGAGATAGCAAAAGAAAGGATCAATTTTTACATGTAAAGTTGCCATTTCTTTCTTATTGTATATTTAATTGACTTATATATAATTGTCTTGACAATTATATATTCGATGGCTATAATTCATTGCAAGGAGTTACAATGAAATTTGATATGGACAATTCTCTAGGTTTTATTCTTAATAAAACTGCCCTACTTTCCAAAGTCAACTTTAATAATTATCTTAAAAAGTATGACATTTCACCTGAACAATGGTCGCTCATTTTTCGCGTTGTCGAACGTAGTGGTCTTACACAAAAAGAACTTTCAGATTCAACCTACAAAGATCAAGCGAATATCACTCGAAGTATTGATCGTTTAGAACAAAAAGGATTTTTAAAACGTATTGAAAATCCAAATGATCGTAGATCTTTTCAACTTATTCCTACACAAGAAGCCCTAACGTTAGTCGAATATGTGGCACCTCTTTCGCAAGCATTTAATCAACGCCTCACACAAGGATTTAGCGAAGAAGAAGCACACACACTCATTGTGTTACTCAAAAAAGTTCATGATAATTTAGAAGGAGAACCATCATGCTAACCAATAAAACCGTTTTAATCACTGGCGCAAACGGCGGGCTGGGACTGGCGTTGCTCAAAGAAGCGCTTGCTCACAATGCCAAAAAAATTCATGCGTGCGTACGCAATGTTGAAAATGCGACAGCATT
The DNA here is from genome assembly GCF_002162315.1 of Sulfurospirillum diekertiae. Taxonomy (NCBI): domain Bacteria; kingdom Pseudomonadati; phylum Campylobacterota; class Epsilonproteobacteria; order Campylobacterales; family Sulfurospirillaceae; genus Sulfurospirillum; species Sulfurospirillum diekertiae. The sequence goes on from NZ_CP021416.1 coordinate 2,719,155, forward strand.
AAAAGCGCTTGATCCTAGAGTGGAAATTCATAGCCTTGTCACAACCGATCATCAGAGCGTGCAAAATCTAGCCGATAGTATCAGCGAAATTAATATTTTGATTAACAATGCCGGCGTCAATAGTGAAAAAAGAGTTTTTGAACCATGCCGAAGCGATTTTGAAACCAACGTTTTTGGAACACTCAATATGTGTCAGGCCTTTGAAAACAAGATTGCCAAAAATGGTGCCGTGATCACTATAACGTCCATTTTAGCGTTGGTAAATTTACCCATTATGGGGTTATACTCTGCATCCAAAAGTGCGCTTCATTCGATCACACAAGCCTTACGAGCAGAATTTGCCTTAAAACAGATCGACGTTTACGAAGCATTCCCAGGGCCAATGGATACCAAAATGTCCCAAAATCAACACCTTGATAAAGCCAAACCTGAAGATATAGCACGAGAAATTTGGGCAGGATACAAAGCAAAAAGATTTGAAATTTATCCGGACATTGCATCCAAAGGCATTAAAGAAGGACTCCTTCACGATCCAGAAGCTGTTGCGGACGAGTGTGCAAAATCTCTTTTAGCATAACTTACATGTAAGGAAAAATCCTTACATGTAAAACCCTCTTACTCCTCGATTTTCTGCATCCGATAGTACAAAACAGGAATCACCAAAAGCGTCAAAATCGCCGAACTTACCACGCCACCGATCATCGGGGCGGCGATGCGTTGCATGACTTCGCTTCCGACACCGTTTAACCACATGATCGGTAAAAGTCCGCCGAGGATGGCAAACACAGTCATCAGTTTGGGGCGGACTCTCAGCACCGCGCCTTCAAAGATGGCTTCTTGCACTGCTTCTTTGGTTCTAACTTTTACATGTAAAATGGCTTCTTCAAGATAGATGATCATCACGATCGCCGTCTCCACCGCGATGCCGATGAGTGCTAAAAAGCCTACGATGACGGCAATGGAGAGGTTGAAATTCAGATAATCAACATACAAAAATCCACCTACAGCCGCAAGCGGTAAGGTCAAAAAGACCAAAAGCGCATTTTTAAACGAGCCTAGTCCTAAGTAGATGAGCATAAACGTGACCAAAAGTGTGAGCGGAAGAATGAACTGCAAGCGCTCCATAGCACTCTCTAAGTATTCGCTCTCCCCTGCCCAACCGATGTAAAAACCTGTTGGAAGCTCCACGCTCTCTTTGAGGATTTTGCTCGCTTCTTCTTTATAGGTTTTAGACGAAAAACCCTCTTTGAGTGTAATGTAGATGTAGTTGACTTTCTTGCCCATCTCAGACTTGAGCTCACTTGCCCCCACATCGTAACCAAGCTCCACAAAATGCCCAAGACGTTGAAATCCGTACGGTGTTTTGATGGTCAATTCACTGATGGCATTAATATCTTTACGACTCTCTTCTTCCAGTCTTAGCGTGATCGCATAGCGTTCGATGCCTTGGTAAAGTGTGGTCACTTTTGAACCACCGATGGCACTGTCCACAAAGTTTAGAACATCGTCTTTGGTAAGTCCATACGCGGCGATATTTTCAGGTTTGAGCGTCATATTGAGGTAGTAGCCGCTGTTCGCTTTGTCCGCAAAAACACTTTTAGTTCCCTCATAGTTGGCAAGCACACTGGCAATTTTATTGGCATTGTCTTCTAGCGCTTGGTCATTGTCGCCATACAGTTTGATGCCAAGCGGCGTTCGTATACCTGTGATGAGCATGTCGATGCGCCCACGAATCGGATATGTCCATGAATTGACAAGCCCCGTCATTTGAAGCTGTTCGTTCATCTCATCTCGAAGCTTTTCATACGTCATGCCCGCTCTCCACTGCTCTTTGGGTTTGAGCTGTATGATCGTCTCGATCATCGAAAGGGGAGCTGGGTCAGTCGCACTCTCCGCTCGTCCTGCTTTGGCAAACGTGCTTTCCACTTCGGGAAAGCTTTTGATGATCTCATTACTTTTTTGCGCGTACTCTTTGGCTAACTCGATGCTAATGCCAAAAGGAGTGACAGGCATATACATAAAGGTCTGCTCATTCAGAGGTGGCATAAACTCCCAACGCTGTTTGGTGAACGTATGATAACCGAGTACCAAAAAGCCAATGAACGCAACCATAGCGATATACCAAAAACGCATATGCAGTTTCAAAAGTGGCGCATAAACCCAGATAAAAAAACGGTTGAGCGGATTTTTATGTTCATCAAGAATTTTGCCTTTGACAAAAAAGAGCATCAAAAGTGGAACGAGCGTGATGGAAAGCACCGCGCCAATGAGCATCGCAAAGGTTTTCGTGTACGCCAACGGCTTAAAAAGCGCACCCTCTTGCCCACTAAGCGTAAAGATAGGCAGAAAACTCACCACGATCAGCAAAAGGGCAAAAAAGATCGGGCGACCGACTTGTTTGGACGAAGCGATGATGATGGCTTTGCGCTCCTCTTCGCTTTTAGGCTCGCCGTGCGAAAGCTTCTTGTGCACATTCTCGATCATCACGATACACGCATCGACCATCGCACCAATGGCAATCGCAATGCCACCCAAACTCATGATATTCGACTCCAACCCAAAAAGCTTCATCGCCAAAAAGGTCAAAGCAATGGTCAGTGGTAGAACGATGATGACGACCAAGGCGCTTCTAAAATGAAGCAAAAAGAGCATCACAACGGCTAAAACAACGATGCTCTCTTCAAAAAGAGCGCGCTTGAGATTATTGATTGCTTTGGTAATGAGATCGCTTCTATCGTACGTTGTGACCACTTCCACATCGTTTACATGTAAAGATGCCAGCTTCTCTTTTACCGCTTGAATAACCTTGTACGCGTTCTCTTTGTAACGCACCACAACGACACCACCAACGACTTCACCCTCACCATTTAGCTCTGCCATACCACTACGATACGTTGGCACGATACGCGCATCCGCAATGTCGGAAAGTTTCAGAGGAATGCCATTAACGGTTTTGATGGTGATGCCTGCTATCTCGTCCAAAGAACGCGCAAAACCTCTGGCTTGAACGATCTGCTCAAACCCATTTTCAAGCACGACTCGACCGCCGAGGTCATTGTTATTTTTGGAAAGTGCATTCATAAGATCATCGATGCTTAGGTCATATTTGTAGAGTGCATCTTGGTGCAATGTGATCTCATAGTCTTTGACATAACCACCCACACTCGCCACTTCACTCACTCCTTCAACACCAAAAAGTGCGTAACGGTAGAGGTAATCTTGAATGCTACGAAGATCCTCAAGACTGCGATTGTGAGACTTAAGTGCGTACTCAAATGCCCAACCGATGCCCGTTGCATCAGGCCCTAGCTTGATGGTCGCACTTTTAGGCGCATTTTTAGAGACATTTTGGATGACTTCATTGACCCGATCTCGTGCCCAGTAAAGGTCGGTACCCTCTTCAAAAATGATGTAAACGATGGCATTTTCATACGACGTAAAGGCGCGCACCGTTTTGGTTTTGGCTGTCGCTAAAAGCGCATTGGTCAGCTCATAAATGATCTGATCTTCGATGATTTTGGGTGACTGCCCCAAATACTTAACATTGACGATGACTTGCGGAGGGGTGAGGTCTGGCAAGGCATCCAATGGAGTTTGCCGAATCGCCCAGTATGACAGAAATGCACCAATGAGCAAAGCGATAAGAAGGAGTGCTTTGTTTTTGACACTCTTTTCAATGATGCTCTCGATCATTGCATTGCCCCGCCATTATTTTGAGCATCGGCATCAAACATAAAGAGTGCATTTGAGACAACCACATCGCCCTCTTTAAGCCCTGAGACAATCTCATACGTATCGTTGTTCAATCGTTTTGCTTCGATCTCTCGTGGTTCATATTCGCCCTCAAATTCGCCTTTGACAAACACGCTCGTTTTAGCCCCTTTGGTCATCACGGCACTTTTTGGAAGCGCTAAATACTCACGTTTGGCTGTTCCAAAACGCGCCTTAGCAAACGCATTTTCGTAGATTTCGAGGTCTTTGTTATCGATCACCAAACGCACGTCCACACTTTTGGTTTGCGGGTCAACTTTGGGGTAGATAAAATCAATTTTGGCTTTGTACGGTTTTGCACTCATATCAAAAAAGATGTCGGCCGTTTGGGTACGTTTAACAAAATCAAGGTCTTTTTCATACACTTTGACGATAAGCCATAGGTTCGTATAATCGCTGATCTCGTAAAGTTTCATCCCTTTGGGAACGAACGCACCTTGATTGATTGCTTTTTGGGTTACGATGCCACTGTAGGGCGAAACGATGGTGATGGACTCAGGCACATTTTTATCAGCCATAATCTTCGAGATGGTCTTTTCATCGACCCCTAAAAGTTTGAGCTTTTGCGTGATGCTCTGTACCATACTGTCACTTTTGATACGTAACGCGTTGATGAGTTCCAACTCTGCGGTGTAAATCTCTTGCGAATAGAGCTTCGCAAGTGGCTCACCTTTTTTTACATGTAAAAAGTTTTTGTTCACATAAAGCTGCTCGATAAACGCGTCATAACGTAAACTCACTTCTTTGACATTTTCTTCATTGGCTTTGGTATAGCCGTAAAAATCTTTGGCAGAACCTTCCAAAACTTTTTTCACTTCGATGGTTTTGACATTGAAAATCTGCTTGGCATCAAGCTGCGCACTTACGAGTAAAAGTGCTGTTAAAATAAGATAGGTGTATTTCATAGCTCGACTCCTAAAAGGGTGTAGATTTTGATGATAGACTCGTTATACGCGAACGTGTTAGCGTTGATCTGTTTTTGCGCTTCAATGATTTGCGTGAGTACATTGAGAAGGCTTAAGAGCGCGTCATTTTGAGACAATGCGGTGCTTTGGAGCACTTCATACATCTTTTCATTTTCATGTAACACCTCTTTTGCCAAAGAGATTTTGTCGTACTGCAACTTTTTGTTGAGAAGCTCGTCTCTTAGCTCAAACTGCAAACTTTTATGCACCGACTGCACACTCTGTTCGGAGGAAGCATGGGTGAGTGTGGCTTTTTGGATGGAGGCATTCTCTTTGCCGTAAATCGGAAGCGGTACAGAAACGCCTAAAAAGGCGTAGTCATCTCTTCCTTGCCTTCGATTGTAGCCAAGAGTTACCGTGACATCGGGTGTTTTATTTGCTTTTTCATAGCGTAAATTGAGCAGCTCTTTTTGGCTGATCATCATTTGGGTTTGAAGCTTCGGCGATTTTTCCAAAAGCTTCTCTTCATCGCTGAGTGTGTAAGGCAACAACCCTTCGTTTGCACTCATCTCAGGTACATGCGCTACAATGATGCTCTCTAACTTGCGCTCGATGGACGCTTTGTCACGAAGCAATGTTTTTTTCTCGATGGCTAGATTTTTTTGCAAAATCGTATTGTTCAGCGTATCGACATAGTGCGCACTCGTGGTGTTGTAAGCAAGGTGAGCATTTTTTAAGATCTTCCAACACTTTTTCGTACTTGTTCACTAAAGCAAGGTCTTGGTTGATACGAATGTAGCTTTGCTCCAACACACCAATTTCTTGTTGCATCTCTAGTTTTTTGGTTTTAAGTTCCAGCTTTTTAATCGCCAAATCTTGCAAAGCAATCGACTCTTTGATGTCGAGCTTTCCACCCATTGGTATCTTTTGAGAAAGGGAAATTGCCTCATTTTGGGCGTCTTTATCTCTTGTGAGAGGCTCATTTAAAAAGATGTCGTTGACCCCAAGAGAGAGCATAGGGTTTTCCCAAATCTTGCTTATATCAACCTCTTTTTCAAGCGCGCTCACTTCAGCTTCAAGCGCCTTTAACTCATAGTTATGCTCATACGCTAAAGAGGTCAATTCGCTTTGCGCCAAAGCGTAGCCCGCAAGGGCTACGAGTATTAAAATGACGCGTTTCATTAGAGGTTAACGCTTGATTTTAAGCGTTGTTTTTTGCCATCGCTCGTTTCAACAACGATGTTAAGCTGCCATGTACCATTCATTGAGAAAGTGACATGTGCCATATACGAACCATTGACAAACATCGCCTCAGAAGTTTGCTCCATTGCTGGCATTCCTGGCATCGCTGGCATCGCTGCCGTTACGCTTACTTTCGCATCTTTGATCTCTTTACCATTCTCTTTGACTTTGATGTTGATCATGTTCATGCCCTGAGAGAGTGGTTTCTCACTTCTGTACTCAACTTCTAATGGACCCGCCATCCCTTTTTTAGACAACGCCTCTGCCGCAAAAACAGCACTAAGGCTCAACGCCACCGCTAAAAACACACCTAAAATCTTCTTCATCACGCACTCCTTGTAAAGTTATAGGGAAAGTATAGAGGGCGTGTGTGGAATATTTGTGGAGTGGTGCATAAAAAAGTTTAGTTACAACTAAAGAGAAAATGATTATAATCTTTCAATCTTTTTAAAATAAAAGGAGCTTTAATGTCCGTTCCTATCAAAGAAGGGAAACTACTTTATCACTTAACTTCTCTGTCAAATATCGAATCAATTTTATTGAACGGCTTGCAATCTAGAGCTATTGTAACTAATTTTAAAGACATTGCTGATCCAGATATTGTCAAATTTAGGGATGAAAACAATATTTTAAATTCGGTACCATTTCATTTTTTTCTAGGGTCGCCCTTTGCAGGTAGAGCACAAATGAATAATCCTACTGAAGAATTCATTTATATTACTATTCATAGAGATACAGCAAAAAAAAGCAATTTTAAAATTATTCCTACGCATCCAAAGCATATGAATCCTTTAAAAATTTATAATTATGATGAAGGTTTTAAAATAATAGATTGGGAATTAATGGAGACTAGAAAATACGATAATCCTGAATGTAAGGAAGTATGTATGGCAGAATGTATTTCACCATCATCTGTCATTCAAGCAGACCAATTTCACTCAATAATTGTTAAATCTGATGATGTAAAAAAAGCATATTGAAAAGTCTTTTGTGAAAAAACTTTTTCAGCCATAACTGTAAAGCAAAGCTAAACATTTTTCATTAATGTTTCTAAAGAATCTTTTAAAAATGGATTTATAACTATGTTACAACTCATCACTGGGAACATCCTATCAAGCAATGCCGACTGTTTAGTAAATACGGTAAATTGCGAAGGTTTTATGGGGAAAGGGTTAGCATACCAATTTAAAAATCAATTTCCAGAGACAAATAAATCTTATATTGAAGCATGCAAACAAAATTTACTACACCCTGGAAAACTACACTACCATATCGAAAATGGGAAATTCATTGTAAACTTTCCAACAAAAGACAAATGGCGTGAAAATTCAAAACTCGAATACATTGAAAATGGTATGAAGTCCTTAATTAAGCTTATCAATTCAGAAAATATAAAATCAATAGCAATACCTCCATTAGGGAGTGGTAACGGAGGATTGCAGTGGGAAGAAGTAAAAAATATTATCTTAAATAATGTAAACCCTCTAATAAACAACATTGACATAACAATCTATGAACCTTCATTATCGTATAAAGCAACAGTCAAGCAAGTCCCTAAATTAAATATGTCTCATCTCATTTTAATGCATATAAAAAATGATTTGCAAAGATTTTCAAAATTTAGATTGCAAAAAACAGCTTTCTTCCTCAACGTTTTTAGCCACAACAATTATTTTAAATTTGAACCACATATCTATGGTCCATATTCTCATTCTTTAGAAATATTGTCTCGAGACATAAAAGAATTTCAAGAGTACCATAAGTTTAAAACAGATAAAGCATTAGAATTTGCAAAACAAACTCTTCTTAGTCAAAAAGTGGAAAAAGATTTAAAAAATTTTATACCATCGATTCAAAAAGCAACTTCTTTTATTAATAATATCTCATCAAATGAAGAACTTGAACTAATATCAACAATTTGTTTTATAGTTTATGAACATAGCAGTCTTGATAGCAACTCAATTATTGAAAAAATCCACACATGGTCAGAACTTAAAAAAGAAAAATTTTCAGACAAACAGATTAATAATGGATTATCTAAATTAACCGAACAAAATATTTTTCACAAGAATATCTTTGGTGCATTCAGCTTTAAATAATTATTTTAATCAATAATTGAGCAGAAATACTACCAAATCTATCTTTACATGTAAACCCAAAAGTGGCTATCTCTAGCCACTTTCCCCTCACAATTTTAGCTTACGCAACGGTTGGGGTTCGTTCCAGAGATAGCCTTGAAAGTAGTCGATTTTCTGCTCTTGGCATGCTTCGTAAATGTCAAAGTCTGAGACAAACTCAGCGACGGTTTCCATGCCCACTTTTTTGGCAAACGTCACAATGGCTTCGACGACGGCGCGGTGTGTTGCATTTTTGGTGATATTTCGAATCAAAGAGCCATCGATTTTGATGAAATCCGCTTGCAATTTTGCAACGTACTCAAAGTTAGAATAGCCCGTTCCAAAATCATCAATCGCGATTTTAACCCCTTGTTGTTTGATCGTCGTTAAAAACGCAATTACCTCAGGATGATTTTCGATGTGTTCACTCTCCACCAACTCTATCGTCAAGCGAGAGCCCACCGCGTAGGCATATATCTTTTCTATAATGAAATTTGCCGTCTCCTGATCTAAGATGTCGCTGAGCGTTAGATTGACCGAGAATTCCGCTTCTTTATCAGCAAAAAAGGCAAACGACTTTTCGATTACCACTTTGGTGATGCTGTTGTACAAATTGGCGCGTTTGGCTTGTTCTAAAAAATGATACGGCGAAATGACACCGCCATTGGTACTTTTCATGCGCACCAAACACTCAAATTTTTTGACTTTTCCACCTTGAATGCCCTGTGCATACACTTCAAAACGGTCTTTCAACAGTGCTTGACGAATCGCTTTTTGCCACTCCAAATCGGCTCTGGCACTGGAATGGGTTGGTCGACACAACGTGACACTGGATGAGTCATAAACCACGATGTCTTTACCGATACGTTTGGCTTGTTTGATGGCAAATTCGGCATTGAGAAACAGGTCAACATAGTCGATGGCGACACCCATACGAATCGCTACGTAAATTTTTTCCTCTTCAATCTCAATGGGCGAATAACCAAAATACCACATACACGCATTGATAGCTTGTATAAACGCCTCTTTACCGACTTCTTTACCCGCAAGAACGGCAAAATTATCGCCACCTAAGTGGAAAACAACGGAGTGTGGAAAGCGTTTTTGAAGCCTCCCAGAGATGATTTTTAAGATTTCATCACCAACGGCATAACCAAAAACATGGTTGAAATTCCAAAAGCCATTGACGTTTAAAAGGGCAAGTTTGTTGGCATTGGAATGTTTCAAGGTATTAAGAAAACGCTGTCTATCGGGCAGTTCCGTTATGGGGCTAATGCGCCCATATGTTAATTCATATTTGATTTCTTTTTTCATAGTTCTATCTCTTTACATGTAAAAACGAGTTTATCGTTAAAATGATATTGAATGGTTAGTGTAGCGTGTTAAAATGAAGGTATCAGCAGCAACGCATGAGGCGTAAAACAAGTGTAATTTTTCCATGTAGTGAGGCACTATAAACGGTCATGGTCGAACTCCTTGTTGAAAAATTGCCAAAATAATAGCACAAACACCGTTTTATGTCAACTATATCTACCTTTTTAATAATGTATATTTTTCGGGATGCGAAATTTGAATATTTATTATTTCAACAATAAATCGTTATACTTTGATAAACAAGGAATGTCATTGATGAAATGTAAAAATTTACTTTTAACGTTAGTGCTAACCGCAAGCTCTGTGTTCGCAACGGAAAATGTTCTCCAAAAAGAAGAGTACGATTTTGAGGGTTTAACACTTGGTGTTTCCTTATCTCTGTTTAATTCAACCACTAACGAATATCTTTATGATACGGATATCAATAGAAAAGTGAGTCAACTTGTATGGAAAGCAAAAAATGTCAAGCTATTAGGCGTAGAGACACGCTATAAGATTACGAATCCTTTAGAGGCTTACTTTGAATATAAAAAAAATATTTCAAGCAATAATAGTGTCATGGATGATTACGATTGGCAGGATGCTGACCCTACGATTGTATCATTGTGGTCACACCACGAAGAGACTAAAAATCCTAATGTTTCGCTTCTTGATATTGGATTGAAGTATTCTTTGAATTTCTTTGAAGATGTACCCCTCTGGGTTAGCCTTGGGTATAAAGATGAAAAGGCAAAATTTCAAAGCTATAATGGTTTCGGAATCTATAATGGGAACTATTTCGAGTTTGATAAGATAGGATACGGAGGATTACTGATCACATTTGAGCAAGAGTACAAAGGGCCTTATATTGGTATGGGGACATCGTACCAATACGATGATTTTATCTTCGATGCTAGCCTACAATACAGCCCATTTATGAACGTTTCCTATACGGATATACATCATTTACGCCCTTTTATCGAAACCAGTCATTTTGATGATACATCAATGATTTCCCTCCATCTCGGAACGACCTATCAGCTCAGTACACATCAAAACATCATTTTGTCTTATGCTTTGACCCGCTATGCTTTTGAAAGAGGTGATCGGTATAGAATCTTTACCGATGTAGGAGAGGCCTATTATTGGGAAAATATGGCTGCACTTAAGAGCAAAAATAGCCAAATCTCCTTAGCCTATCGTTACACTTTTTAGCATACACTTTGATACACATGTGAAAAAAATAGGGCTCATTTTTCAACCCAATTTTTTTTACATGTAAAAATAAAACAATGCCATAAGCCTCTGCTAGATTTCATGTATAATGCCTCTTATGAAAATCCTACTCCTTGAAGATGATCCAATTCTTAGTGAAATAATCGAAGAGTTTTTAGTCGAACATGGTTTACATGTAAAGCTCTTTTATGACGGTAAAACAGCGCTTGATGCCATTTTTGAGCATAAGTTTGACCTCTTGCTTCTTGACATCAATGTCCCAAGCCTGAATGGGTTTGAGCTTTTAAAAGAGATCAAAAATGCTCGCATTACCACACCTGTCATCTTTATAACCTCCTTAGATCAAATTAGCGATGTGAAAAAAGGATTTGCGCTAGGTGCGGAGGATTACCTCAAAAAACCGTTTGATCTTGAAGAGCTCTTAGTGCGCATTGAGCGTACAAAAAAACTTCACAACATCGATACAAACGAGCGCATCACCCTCACAAACGATCTCTTTTTTGATCCTTCCAATTACGAGATCATCACGCCCGAGACGTCGTATAAACTCCGCAAAAAAGAGGCGCAACTGCTGGAGTATTTTTTAAAACATAAAAACCGTGTGCTAAGTTTTGAAGAGATCATCGAAGAGGTGTGGCGTTTTGAAGAAGTACCGACGTATGCGACGGTGCGTACCTACATCAAAAATCTTCGCAGTTACGGACTTGAAGCATTGATCGAAAATACTAAAGGGGTCGGTTATGTCTTTAAGCCATTATGAAAAACGCTCTCTCCTTCGTTTTTTACTGATCTATCTCATCTCGATTTATACGTTTATTTTCATTCTCGCAGGCATGTTTTACAGTATCGAGAAAAAAAATCTGTATGAAAACCATTCATTAAAGATGAATACCATCGCCTCTTCCGTCTCACACAAAATCATCACAGCGCATATGATGGAAGATGAAAAGTTGGTTCATTGTCTGCATCAAGGCTTTATAGAACAGTGTTTCGATATCGAACAAGGATTTGAAATAGCGCTTTTTGGCGTAGGTCAAAAACCATTACATGTAACGTTTAGCGATGCACCTGATTTTACGAAAAAATTCTATCTCAAAGACAACAGCTTTTTTTATGTCGATGACAGCGTGCAACACCATCTTGGCGTGCAATACATTGTCATCAAAGAAAAACATATCTCACACCTTTTGAGTGCCATTTTATATGAGATTATTCTCTATCTTTTGCTCAGCCTTGCATTTGCGACACTGCTTGGGTATGTGCTTGCAAAACTCTTTTTAAAACCCATCAAAGCAGAAATTGAAACACTCGACACTTTTATCAAAGATTCAACGCATGAGCTCAACACGCCGATTACGGCGATTTTGATGAGCATTAGCACGCTTAAAGATGTAGATGAAAAGAAGCGCAAACGCATCGAACTAAGTGCCAAACGCATTGCGACACTCTATGGAAATCTTAGTTACATGCTTCTGCATGACAAGCAAAATGAAGAAAAAAATGATGTCGATGTGAAAAAACTGATCATTGAACGCCTCGAATACTTTGCAGATTTAATGGCAAGTAAACAGATCGACTTAAGCCTAAAACTGGAAGAAAAATCTTTACATGTAAATGAAGAGAGCCTCACCAAACTCATCGACAACCTGCTTTCCAACGCCATCAAATACAACCGTTTTCAAGGGAGCATCGAAGTGGCATTGGACTTTGAAAAGTTCCATGTCAAAGACAGTGGTATTGGCATCGACAACTCCAAACTAGGCGACATTACCAAACGCTATAAACGTGCCAACAGCGATAAAGGCGGCTTTGGCATCGGTTTAGACATCGTCAACACCATCTGCAAAGCCAATGGTTTTAGGCTTGAAATTCACTCCAAAGAACATAAAGGCTCAGATTTTAATATCGTTTTCTAATCAAACGCGATCACTTTTTTTTCATCAATCTCAAAGCCTATCATCTCGCCTACACTGAGCTATCATCAAAACTGTACGCCATCAGCGTTTCTTCTTCAAACGCCAAGGTGATTTCATAGAAATTGCCGTAAAACACAATCGCTTGAATGCGTGCTTGGTGGGAAAAACCCTTACCTAAAACGATGGCATCAAGTCTGCAATAGCGCTTTTGAAAACCTTGTGAAAAGCGTTGGGGTAAGATATTGATCTTGCCTAAGAAATTGGCGCAGTAAAGAGAATTGGGGCGATTGTAAATCTCTTTGGGCGTGCCGATTTGCAAAAGATCACCGCCGTCCATAATGGCAATGCGATCGGAGAGGTAAAACGCATCTTCTTTGTCGTGCGTGATGAACAGCGCTGTGATGCCAAACAGTTTGATCATCTCTTTAAGTTCGCTTCGTAAAATGGTTCGTAACTCCGTGTCAATGTTGCTCAGTGGTTCATCGAGCAGTAAAATTTTGGGCTTATCCAAGATGGCACGGGCTAACGCAACACGCTGTTGCTGACCGCCGCTGATCTCGTGCGGGTACTTGGAAGAGAGCGTTTCGATCTTGGTTTTTTGCATGACATGTAAAACTTCTTCTGAGCTTGCTTTGCTTCCAAACGCGATATTTTGAGCGATGTTTAAGTGCGGCAAAAGGGCATAATTTTGAAAAACGATGGCGATTTCACGCTGGTTAGGAGGCAGGTTTGTTTTGGCATCGTAAACAACCGTATTACCGATACAAATCGTACCACTATCAGGATTTTCAAGACCGCTAATCATACGCAAAAGGGTGGTTTTTCCACTCCCACTTCTGCCCAAAACGCTAAATATCTCGCCCTCGTTGATCGTAAAACTGATCTCATTGGCGACACACACACTGCCTTTGCAAAAACGTTTGTGCAAATGCTCAATACTTACGATAGGTTTCATCGTCGACCTCGTACAAATTTTGAATTAAGAAGTAACACCGCAATGGCGGTTGTGCCCACCAACAAAAGCGATGGTAACGCACTTTTATAAAGAATCTCGTTGCTCGCAAGCTCGTAAATGCGAATGGCTATCGTGTCGTAATTAAACGGTCTTAACAGCAAGGTTGCGGGAAGCTCTTTGGCAAGATCAATGTAGAGAATCAAAAAACCGCTCAAAAGGTAAGGTCGCATCAGTGGCAGGTAAACACGCATTATACGCTCCCAAAGACTCGTACCAAAAACCATCGTCGCATCATCGATACTTTTATCGATCTTGCTAAATCCATTTTCAACCGAGCCAATGCTGGCCGCAAAATAGCGTGTTAGGTACGCAAAAATAAGGGCAAAAAAGCTTCCCCCTAAAACGACTTTCCCCACACTTTGGTCAATAAAATTGGTAAAGAGTAAAATGCCAATACTCACAATGGCTCCTGGAATGGAGTACCCAAGGATGGAGAGTTTATGGCTGATGGCGCCCAGTCTGCTTGGGTAAAACCGAAGGGCATACACCATCATAAACGCTAGCGTGATAATGCAAAGCGCCGAGAAAATATTGAGGCTGAGCGTTCGAGAAAGATAGCTCAAAGCTCCCCAATCAAGGCTGTCCCAATCAAGATAGAACCAATATACCAACACACCTGTTGGAATCAAAAGTGTTGCCATGCAAATCAGAAGCGAAAGGCTAAAGGCTAGAACGTTGCGATAACCCTCTAAAACAATTTTCGGTGCCTTAGAAGCGCTGTGCGTTGAGCTGATAAAACGAAACCGAGCTCTAAGTCTGGCTTCTGCAAATAAAAGGACAAAAACAATCCCCAACATCACAATCGCAAGGTTGATCGCCTCACTCAAATTGCCATACCCAAACCAACTTTTAAAAATGCCCACACTAAACGTCTCGACACCAAAGTATGCCACCGTACCGTAGTCACTGAGCACTTCCATCATCGCAAGGACTAACCCCACAAAAATAGCAGGATACGCCAAAGGCAGATAGACGGTAAAAAAAGGCTTTGCAAAAAGAGAGCTGTTTGAGTGAAACGAGTTCAACCACCGTGGAAGAGATCGAAGCAAACGAAACACGCGCCAAGATAAAAACATACGGATACATCGCAAACGATAAAATCGCAACCACCCCATACACATTTAAAATATCCAGTTTTAATTTTGGAAGCGATACAAGCGTGGAAAGAATGCCATGAAATTCAAAAAAGCCCACATAGGTATAGCCAATGATGTACGCAGGAAATGCCAAAGGAAGGACAAACGCGAGGCTGAAAAAACGACTGCCAACATAAACATATCGTGCACTTAAAAAAGCACTGCTGATGCCTAAGAGCAGCACCAAAAAGGCGGTGCCTAAGAGCACAAACAGCGTGTTTTTACTGTAAAGCCATAACTCTGCTTGATTGATCGTTGCCACTCCAAAATCACTTTGCGCAATAAAATAAACGATCAGCGAAGCAATGGGAAGAAAGATGACCAGCCCCAAAAAAGGGGCTAGTAAGTAGTTGAACTTTTGCATTAGCGCCAGTTTGCTTTTGTGGCAATCTCAACGGCTTTTTTGGTGTATTTGCCCACTTCGGAAGGAGGTAAAGTGTCCTCTTTAAATGTTCCAAAGGTCGCAACCGTTCCAGAAGCCTTGACCGCAGGATTGGCAGGATATTCATAGTTCGCTTCCGCAAAAATGGTTTGCGCCTCAGCGCTGCTTAAAAACTCGATCAATTTGATCGCATTCTCTTTGTTTTTAGCATACTTCGTTACACCCGCACCACTGATGTTGATGTGTGTTCCCTCTGCCTTTTGCGCTGGGAAAAAGAGCTTTACACTTTTCGCAATTTCAACGTCTTTAGGATCTTTGCTATTGAGCATAATACCTAAATAGTAAGTATTCACAATCGCTAAGTCGCCCTCTCCGCTGGCAACCGCTTTAATCTGATCGCGGTCGTTTCCTTTAGGCTCTCTTGCCAAATTTGCGACTAACCCTTTGGCAAATTCCAACGCTTTGGCTTCACCGTGATTAGCGATAATGGAGGCTAAAAGCGATTTATTGTACGCTGCAGAAGAGCTACGGGTAAGAATTTTACCTTTAAATTTAGGATTGCTCAAATCCAAATAACTGCCCAGTTCTTTTTCAGAGATTTTTTCTGGATTATAGACAAAAATACGCGCACGCTTGGTCAGTGCGAACCATTCATGTTCATGATCTCTAAGATGCGCAGGAATATTTTCCTCCAGTGTTTTAGAAGCGATAGGCTGCAAAAGATGCGCCTCTTTGGCTTCGTATAAATTGCCAATATCAGAAGTCAGTAAAACGTCAGCCGGTGAGTTAGAGCCCTCAATTTTGAGCTTGGAGACAAGCTCTTCGGCTTTAGCGGTGATGACATTGACTTTAATGCCACTTTGTTTTTCAAACGCTTCAAACAGAAGTTTGTCACTGTCATAATGCCTGTGAGAGTAGACATTGACTTCACTGGCCATCGCAAAGCCAGACGTGATGCTAAGGCCTATAAAGAGTTTTAAAAGATGAGATGAAATGCTCATGGGTATATTTCCTTATACTAATTTTGTGAACAAAGCATACTTGAAAATCCTTTAATAAATCATAATAACCATTATCAAATAAAAAATTAAAGCTTTTTTGTTTTTGCTACACCCCAAATAATCTCACACCTAAGCAGATAAATTTATTCTTTATTTTTTCGTCTAATTTTTATCACTTAAACTAAACTTTTTGAGAAAAATCAATTGTAAATTTTATACATTACTATTCTAATAAACTTACTTGACAATACTCTACTAAAATGCTATGATTCTGAAAATTAAAAAGGAGGCAACATGGTAGAGGATAAAAAACGTAGTATCGTCAAAGCAATCTCATGGAGAACACTCGGAACGGTTGATACCATGTTGATCAGTTTTATCGTCACAGGAAGTCCACTTGCCGCCATCTCTATTGGCGGATTTGAGCTTATCACTAAAACGTTGCTCTATTACTTTCATGAGCGCGCATGGAACAAAATCGATTTTGGGCGAGAAAAAACACACTTAGAGTATCAGATATGAACCAAAACTATGAGGTAAAAGTCGCTGAAGCGATTAACACCCTTCAAGAACTTGTTGGAGCCAAAGCTCTTAAAGTCACATTGGCATTTAGCCATCAAAGTGAAGACGCCATCAACATCTCACTTGCGCAAAAAGCGGGCATTGATTTTGATATTTTTACGCTTGAAACACACAAACTTTTTGATGAATCGTTAGTATATGAAAAAGAGATCGAAGCCTTTTTTGGGCTTACCATCAAACGCTTTAGCGCAAGTGACGAACAGATCAAAGCTTTAGAAGCAAAGGTCGGAGAATTCGGCATCTTTGATGATATCAACCTTCGCAAAGAGTGTTGCCATGTACGCAAGCTCATCCCTTTAGCCCACGCACTTAAAGGGTATGATGGCTGGATCAGCGGTATTCGCATCGCGCAGTCCATTACTAGAAGCGACACAAAACTGGTCGAGTTTGATGGAAAGTTTGAGCTTTTAAAATTCAACCCTATCGCCTATTTTAGCGATGAAGAGGTGGCGCGTTATATGCGTGAAAACGCTATACCTCAAAATGCCTTATACGCCAAAGGCTTTAAAAGCATCGGCTGTAAGCCCTGCACACGCGCCATTTCTGAGGGCGAAGATATCAGAGCAGGCAGATGGTGGTGGGAGAACCCTGAACATAAAGAGTGCGGATTGCATCTGCATAAAAAGGATTGATATGGATCATTTAGACAGACTCGAAGCCCAGAGTATCTACATTTTGAGAGAAGCTTACAGAAGCTTCCCAAATCTTGCCATGCTTTGGAGCATCGGCAAAGATAGCACGGTACTTTTGTGGCTCACACGAAAAGCATTTTTTGGGCATGTGCCCTATCCGCTCGTGCACATCGACACCGCGTTTAAAATACCTGAGATGATCAAATACCGCGATGAAATCGCGATTCAATGGGACTTAAACCTCGTTGTTGGGCAAAACAAAGAAGCGCTGGCAAAGGGTGAAACCTTTGTCAATGGACTTGATCGCCTCAGCTGCTGTAAAAAGCTTAAAAGCGACGCGCTCAAAAATACGCTTGATGGAACATGGGCACGCCGTAAATGGAATCCTTACAAAAAAGTATGGGAAGATGAGCTAAACGGAGCACCGTATACGGGCGTGATCGTTGGTGTTCGTGCCGATGAAGAAGGCAGTCGCTCCAAAGAGCGTGTTTTTTCAGCACGTGATGAAAAGAGCGAATGGGATGCGAGTACCCAACCACCAGAGCTTTGGAACCAGTATAAAACCGATTTTGCACCTGGAACGCATGTGCGCATCCACCCACTTTTGGAGTGGACGGAGCTGAACATTTGGGAGTACATTGAGAGGGAAAATATTCCTATTATCAACCTCTATTTTGACCAAGGTAATGGTAAACGCTACCGATCACTCGGATGTTTTCCGTGTACGGCACCTGTGGACTCTGTGGCTCGTAATCCAAAAGAGATCATCGAAGAGCTTACCAGTGGTAAGTTTAAAGATATCGCGGAACGCTCAGGCAGAGCGCAAGATAAAGACGGCGGCGGCACACTTGAAGCACTAAGAAAAGAAGGATATATGTAATGCAAAGACTCAATATTGTCATCACAGGACACGTCGATCATGGTAAGAGTACGCTCATCGGGCGTCTTCTTGCCGACACCGACTCATTGCCACAAGGAAAACTTGAGAGTGTGAAAAAGATGTGTGAAAACAATGCACGTCCCTTTGAGTATGCCTTCTTGCTCGACGCACTAGCCGATGAGCAAAAGCAAGGCATTACGATAGACAGTGCGCGCGTCTTTTTTCAAAGTAAAAAACGAGAGTACATCATCATCGACGCTCCTGGTCACATCGAATTTTTGAAAAACATGATCAGTGGAGCGTCTCGCGCGGAGGCGGCTTTACTTCTCATCGACGCTAAAGAGGGCGTGGCGGAAAACTCCAAACGTCACGGAATGCTTCTTTCCCTTTTGGGCATCAAACAAGTGGCGATTGTGGTCAATAAAATGGACTTGGTAAACTTTAGTGAAATCGCCTTTACAAAACTGAAAGTGGAGTACAGCGAATACTTGGCGACACTTGGGATTAAAAGCGACATTTTCATCCCGATCAGTGCAAGAGAAGGTGTAAACCTCATCGAGCATGCCAAAGAGACCCCTTGGTACAAAGGACCAACGGTTTTAGAAATTTTAGATAGTTTCAAAAGCGTGGAAGAAAAAGAGAATGATGACTTTAGAATGCCATTACAAGATGTGTACAAGTTTACACGCGACAACGATGACCGTCGAATTTATGCGGGAACCGTCACCAGTGGCGAGCTCAATGTGGGTGATGAAGTGGTTTTTTATCCATCTTTGAAACGCTCCAAAGTCGCAAGCATCGAGAGTTTTAACACCGAAGTCAAAACGAGTGTTAAAGAAAGCGAAGCCATTGGCTTTACGCTTGAAACACAGATTTACGTGCGAAATGGCGATGTGGTAGCCCGTGCAGACCAGAGTGCGCCAAAAGTCAGTAACCGATTTGAAGCGAATCTCTTTTGGTTAGGCGCAAAACCGTTGGAACTGGATAAACCCTACAAGATCAAGATCGGTTCGGCGCAAAGTACCATCTATCTTGAAGAGATCAAACGCGTGATCGATGGCGATACGCTAGACCATGCCGATGAACCAAGTGTAGGTCGTCATGAAGCGGCGTGTGTCATCTTTAGAGTGCATGATCTTTTGGCAATGGAATTATTTTCCGAGAACCAAAAGTTAGGTCGTTTTGTCATCGTCGATGAATTTGACATCGCAGGTGGTGGTATCATCACTGAAGTGTTAGAGCAGTACACCACACGTCGTACAAAGTCTTTACATGTAAGCGATGTTTTGGTCGACAAAGCAAGCACCAGTGCAGAGTTTGAAGAGGAGCTTTTTGCCCTACTTCGTAAACATTTTCCACATCAGTTCCATTAAGGCGAGTTCTTGAAGAACTCTCTACACGCTTTGAGGGCAAAGCTCTCAAAGCTACGTTAACACTGGGTTTTCCTCGGCGGAATGCCCGCGCACCCTTGGTGCTTTTAAATTTGATACACAAAGGACAACCATGAAATTAACCATTAACGGCGACGTAAAAGAGATTAAGGATGGCGTTAGCTTACCTGAATTACTCATTATTGAAAATGTAGAGCAACCTGACATGGTCTCGGTACAGCTCAATGATGAATTTGTAAGACAAGACGAACACAAAAGTATTACCCTAAAAGATGGCGATGAGATCAACTTTTTATATTTTATGGGAGGTGGCGCGTGAAAGAGTTTAGCGATGAGGAATTAGAGCGTTATTCGCGCCACATCATCCTCCAAGACGTCGGTATTGAAGGACAAGAGAAGATTGCCAATTCAAAAGTTTTAGTCATCGGTGCAGGCGGGCTTGGCTCTCCTGTAGCGCTTTACTTAGCGGCCGCAGGTGTGGGTGAAATCGGTATCGTGGATGGCGATGTAGTCGATCTTTCAAACCTTCAACGTCAAGTCATTCACGCCACATCAGACATTGGTGTGCCTAAAGTGCTCTCGGCGAAAGCGAAAATGGAAGCGATCAATCCGAATGTTAAAGTGACCGTCTATCAAAAATTCTTAGACGCTTCCAACATTTTAGACATCGTCAAAGGCTACGACTTTGTCATCGATGGAACCGACAATTTTTCGGCAAAATTTTTGATTAACGATGCGTGTGTTTTAGCAAATGTCCCTTATTCTCATGGTGGTATTTTACGTTTTGGTGGACAAACGATGACGATTAAACCGCACGAGAGCGCATGTTACGCCTGTGTGTTTGACAGCCCTCCTCCTGCAAATGCCATTCCGACATGTTCAAGTGCGGGCATCTTAGGAGCGGTTGCAGGAATGCTTGGAACCATCCAAGCCGCAGAAGCACTCAAGTACATCGTGGGTGTCGGTGAGCCCCTTTACAACAGGCTCTTAACCTTTGATGCGAAAACAATGAATTTTAGAAATGTGAATTTCAAGAAAAACCCAAAATGTCGCGTCTGTGGTGGAGAGGGAATCAAAGAGATACGAGATTATGAAGCGGTTGTCTGTGAGGCAAAGCTATGATAAAAATCCCACAAAGCGTGTACGATGAGATCGTCGCACACGCGCTTAGAGATAACCCGATTGAAGCATGTGGTTATCTTGCGGGGATCAATGGCGAAGTGAAATACGCCATCCATATGAAAAATACGGATGCAAGCAATGAACACTTCAGCTTTGATCCGCAAGAGCAGTTTGACGCGTTTAAAAAGACGCAAAAAGAAGGGTTGAGACTGATCTCTGTTTATCACTCTCACCCAGAAACACCCGCACGTCCAAGCGAAGAGGACATTCGTTTAGCGTTTGATCCCAATGTCAGCTACATTATCGTCTCACTTGCAGGCGAAGTACCTGATATGAAGTCATTTATTATTAAAAACAAAACGGTTGAAAAAGAAGAAATTAACATTATTTAGAGTTATGAAGAAGGCGCGTAGAAAAAATCCGAGTAAAACACTTTGAGCCGATGGGACGAATAAGCGGAGCGTTTCGGGGCTCCCATCGTGCCTCAACCGTGTTGCAAGAGGATTTATTTCGGAAGCTGCCTTCTTCATTAAAACGTTTACATGTAACGATAAGGAGTTACGATTATGAGCCACTATATTATTCCCCAAATGGTCTACGATGACTTGGAAATTTTCAAAAAAAATCATGCCGAATTTTTAGCAGGCACACTGGATGATCTCACCTTTAAAACGATGCGCGTTCCCTTTGGCGTGTACGAACAACGTGAAGCCAATACCTTTATGGTGCGCATCAAACTGGCTGGCGGTATCCTAACCCCCAAACAACTTTTAACACTCTCAGACTTGGCAGAGAAGTACGCGCACGAGGCGATTCACATCACCACGCGTGGTGGCGCACAGCTCCACTATGTCAAGATTGAAGATATTATCAGTATTATCGAAACCTTGCACAGCATCGACCTCAGTGGTCGTGGTGGCGGAGGAAATACCGTCCGTAATGTCATGGCTGATCCACTTGCAGGCACAGCGAAAGATGAGATTTTCGATGTTTCACCTTATGCCCTTGCGATTACCTCTAAAATGCTAGAGCAAAAAGACTCGTTTGCGCTTCCTCGAAAGTTCAAAATCACCTTTAGTGGCTCAGAAGCAGACCGTGGTTATGCTACGATTCACGATGTTGGTTTTATCGCCAAGATTCAAGATGGCGTGAAAGGCTTTAAACTCTTTACGGCTGGCGGTATGGGTGCAAAATCTCGCTTAGGAACAAAGCTTCGCGATTTCGTGCCAGATACCGAAGTCTTTTTATACTCTCAAGCGATCAAACAAGTATTCGACAAATATGGCAACCGCAAAAATAAACATGCTGCGCGTCTTCGCTTCTTGTTTGAAGATCTAGGTCTTGAAGAGTTTAACAAACTCCTTGACGTGGAGCTTAAAGCGGTAAAAGCCAAAGGTGACTGGGAGATGCCAATCACTGAAATTGAACGTACGGTTGGCGACACAACGCATGAGCCTTTCGTTGTTCCTCAAAACATTAAAAAATGGTGGAACCGTTACGTTTACGCCCAAAAACAAGAGGGGCTTTACGGATGTAAAGTGCCTGTTCATTTAGGCGACATTCATTTCGAAAATGCACGCAACCTTGCCAATGCACTGCTTCCATTTGGCGAAGATGTGCTTCGTTTTACAGGAGATCAAAACCTTTACATCCGAAACCTTACAGCGCCTCAAATGGCAAGTTTGCACGACATCTTGCAAAAATTTTCTGTTGAAGTCTCTAAACCAACGCTCTTTGGCGATATGGTCGCGTGTACAGGTGCGGCAACGTGTCAACTCGGCATCGCTCGCCCCAGAGGTGCGGTGGATGCGATTCAAAAACGTCTCAATAAACTGATCGATGAGCGTGACTATGACGCCCTTCAAGGATTTAAAATCCATTTATCGGGTTGTCCGAACAGTTGTGGAAAGCACCTTATCGGCGATCTTGGATTTTTCGGAAAAGTCCAACGCAATGAGGGCTACTCCTACCCAGCGTACAACGTGGTAGCAGGCTCTCGCACGTCAGGTGATGGCAGTGTGTACGCGCAAAAAGCGGGTGATGTTGCCGCTTTTCATGTTCCTGCCTTTGTCGAAGAAGTTTTGGATACGTGGCTTTTACATGTAAAGGCTTACAAGAGTTTTGCAGACTGGATTGACGATGGCGGGCTTGCTATCATCACTGAAATCAGCAAAAAATACGTGGATATCCCTTCATTCAAAGAGGATAAAAACCCTTACTTTGACTATGATGCGGTGGAACTCTTCTCACTAAAAGGAAGAGGAACAGGAGAATGTAGTGCAGGTATGTACGACCTTATCGAAGCCGATAAAAAGGCACTTAAAGAAGCACTTGAAAAAGAGGAAAAAGACTATGAGTTGATTCGTCTTTTGGCGGCTCGTATGCTTTTGGTCACACGTGGAGAGGATGCGCGCGATAAAGCAGGCGTATTGAAAGCCTTTAAAACACTTTTTATTGACACGACACTGCTCAACGCCTATTTTGGAACGATGTTAGAGGGCGATGCCGATGAAAAATCCATCGAGCTGGCAGAAGAAGTTATCAAGCTTTACGAGACAATGGATAATACCCTTAAATTTGCCAAAGAGAAAGAGTTAGCGGCGGCAAATGCGCCTAAAGAAGAAAAATCAGCCCATTTTAAAGACCTTAGTGGCGTTGCGTGCCCGATGAACTTCGTGAAAACGAAGATGGAACTCTCTAAAATTGGAAGCGGTGAGGTCTTGGAGATTTTACTCGATGATGGCGCACCGATTGATAACGTGCCAAAATCGGTGGCAAGTGAAGGACACACCGTCGAAGCGACCACGAAAGAAGGCAATGGCTGGCGTGTCAGGATCGTGAAAAAATGAGCACTCTAGGCATCGCACTCACGCCAAAACGCACGCTTTTGATCGGGGCGGGCAAAGTCGCCGCACAAAAAGCGCGCGTACTGGACAGTCTTGATTTTGCGTACGAAATCGTCGCAGAATCAAGGCTCGATGCCTATTTTGATTCCAAAATCTTTACATGTAAAACGTTTGAGGACAGTGATGCTGAGGGTTTTGAGGTGATTATTGATGCGACGGGCAATGAGCAAGTGACCCAGCGTTTGGTCGCGCTCAAACCGATTCATCATTTTTGGCTCAACGTGGTTGATGTGCCAGAACTGTGCGATTTTTACTTTAGCGCACTCACGCGTCGTGGTGACATTCAAGTCGCTGTCAGCAGTGGCGGCAGTTCGCCCACCTTGGCACAAGTGATTCGTGATAAGATCGAGAAAATTTTACCGCGTGATTTGACTGCACTCATCGACAGACTGAAAACCGAGCGCAAAAAGCCAGACCGTGATTTGGATAAACTCAAAGAGATCGCCAAAGCAGGTGTGGGAAAAGTCTTTTTGATCGGCTGTGGAACGGGGTATGTGGGTAATCTCACATTAGATGCTTTAAATGCCTTTGAACTGCTCGATGTTGCGTTGGTGGATGCGTTGGTTTCAGAGGAAATTCGCGCCCTCATTCCGCTTACATGTAAAGTGGTCGATGTGAGCAAAAAGAAAGGATTTCACTCTAAAAGCCAAGATGAAATTAACGCGCTTTTGGTCGAATATGCCAAACAAGGACTTGTCGTTGGACGCCTTAAAGGTGGCGACCCGCTTCTGTTTGGTCGCTTGGGAGAAGAGAAACAAGTTTTGGCACAACATGGCATTGCATTTGAGGTGATCAATGGCATTACCTCAGCCCTAAGATCATGCACCGTTTCAGGTATTGTGCCCACGATTCGTGATATTTCCAAAGGGGTGACTATCGTCTCTGCGCACCTTCGTGAGACGCTTTTTAACGATGATTGGGTGAGCATTTTAAAACAGCCTTTGCATACGGTCATTGTTTTAATGGCGCACAGTTTTGCGAAAAAAATCGAAGATGCCATAGCCAAACAAAACATCGACCCCAACCTTCCTGCGGCATTTGTCTCGAAGATTGACCTGCCCGATCAAGTCACCATAGTGGGAACTGTGGGAAAATTAGATAAAATGAGCGCATTATGTGCCACACCAGCGGTCTTAATCATCGGTGAGTGCGTCGCACGTGAGAACATAGTACCCGCTGAGAATAGCGGAAAAATTATTTACATGTAAACGTAAATCAGCTATCGAAAAAACCCTTTCTCGACACGGTTGAGGCATGATGTGTTTCCCGAAACGCTCACGCTTTTCGTCCCATCGGCTCAAAGTGTCTCGTGCGGAATTTTTTCTACGCGATTTACCTACAAAGAAGGATATTTTATGGGATTTACCACCAAAGCATTGCACGCCAAACCTGCACACAAAGACCAACATGGCGCAATGCGCTTCCCCATCTACCAAAGTTCAGCCTTTGAGTTTGAAAAAGCGGAAGATTTAGAGGCTGTTTTTAAAGGTCAAAAGATGGGGCATGTCTACACACGCTCCTCAAACCCTTCCATCGAAGAGTTTGAACTCAAAATCAAAGCCATCAGTGGTGCTTTTGGGGTTATCGCTACGGCAACAGGTATGGCGGCGATCTCTAATGCGCTGTTTGCACTGGTGAAAAGTGGCGACAACATCCTCACCACTAAATTTTTGTTCGGCAACACGCTCTCGTTGTTTCAAACCCTTTTCAGCGATTTTGGAGTGGAAGTACGTTATGTCGATGTGAATGATCTTGAGGAAATCTCGAAAAATATCGATGCAAAAACACGTCTGCTTTTTTGTGAAAGCGTAAGCAATCCACAACTGATCGTGCCTGATTTTGCAGCAATTAAAAGTGTTTTAAAAGAACACAACGTTCCTTTAATACTCGATACAACGATGACACCATGGAATATTTTTGATGCGAAAAAACATGGCGCAGATATAGAGATTATCTCCGCAACCAAATACATCAGCGGTGGTGGGCATGTTTTGGGTGGTTTAATTGTCGACAATGGCACGTTTAACTGGAAAAACCATGTGAATTTGGAGCCTTTTTTCAAAAAATTTGGTCCATTTGCCTTTATGGCACGTCTTCGCAAAGAGACCTTTAGAAACCTGGGTGCTTCACTGAGCGCTCAAAGTGCTTATTTGCTCTCTCTTGGCTTGGAAACCATGGATCTGAGAGTCCAACGCAGCTGTAGCAATGCTTTGGCGGTGGCAAAACACCTTCAAAGCAAAACGGACGTCGTGAGCGTGGATTATCCATTTTTGGAAAATTCCCGCGCTTATGCCAATGCGTCCAAACAGTTCAGCGGTGGTGGTGCAATTGTCACCTTTAGTTTAGAAAATAAAGAGAAAGCTTATGCGTTTTTAAATGCTCTTGCCATCATTAAACGCGGAACTAACATTCAAGACAACAAATCGTTAGTGATTGCACCGTATCATACGATTTACGCGGAGTATACTGATGAACAAAAAGCTTCCTATGAACTAAATGAGGGCATGATTCGCCTCTCTGTGGGCATTGAAGACTTAGAAGATTTACTGGCCGACATTGACCAAGCCTTAGCACACTAAGGTTTTTGGGGAGTGAAAAAACGTTTTACATGTAAAATGGTTCATTCACTCCCCAAATGAGGATACTTTTAAAGTAATACAAGTAAACATGGGGTAAAATTTCATCGCGCTGGTGTAGCTCAGTTGGTAGAGCAGTTGATCCGTAATCAACAGGTCGGGGGTTCGAGTCCCTTCACCAGCTCCAGCCTCTTTTAAAATCCCCATGTTTTAACGCTAAACGTTTACCTTCCCTGCCTTTTTCGCTTTACATGTAAAGAAAAGTAAAAAGTTTAGCCCTGACTCCTTTTTTGATTTTTTGAGCGTAGCGTGGGCTCACTGCCGAAGTGAACTCAGCGTTAGCGTAGCTTTTAGAGCTTTGCTTTAAAAGCGTATCAAAGATTAATGGTGCCCTATTTTGGGTCAACACGAAACGTAAAGACTTTTACTCTTTAGACGTCGAAATTGTAAATAAAAGAGAACACATCTATGAAAATTGCACTCCTTATGAGCGGCGGTATTGACTCCAGTTATTCCGCTTATCTGCTCAAAAACCAAGGGCATGAGGTCATTGGCATCTATCTCAAACTCCATGAGGATGAGAAAAAACATGCGATTAACATCGCTAACATCGAAAAAGTCAGCCATCATTTGGGCATTGAGACCCATGTATTAGACGCTAAAGCCCTTTTTAAAGAGCATGTCTATGACTACTTTGTGAGATCGTATGAGCAAGGACTCACGCCCAATCCGTGTGCCTTTTGTAACCCTAAAATGAAATTTGGGTTTGCGTTTGAAAAAGCGATGGAGATGGGATGCGACAAAATTGCCACAGGACATTACGCACGCATTGAAAACGGTCATATCAAAGAAGCATTTGATATGAGCAAAGATCAAAGCTATTTCCTCTTTGGGCTTAAAAAAGAGGTGATCGATAAGATCATTTTCCCACTAGGAAACATGCTTAAAAATGATATTAAACCTATTGCACTCAAAGAATTACCGTGGCTGGGAACATTAGAAACCTACAAAGAGTCTCAAGAAATTTGTTTTGTCACCGACACCTATATTGAAGTGTTGAAAAAACATATCAACGTCGATCAAAAGGGATTGATCAAAGATGTGAATGGCAAGGTGATTGGTGAACATAAAGGGTACATGCACTACACGATTGGCAAGCGCAAAGGCTTAACCATCAACGGAGCACACGACCCACATTTTGTCGTCAATATCGATGCGAAGACCAATACCGTGATTGCAGGAACCAAAGAAGACCTGCTTCAAACCCAAGTGGTTGCCGAAAATTTCTCGTTAAGTAACGATTTTCAAGAGGGTGAATATGCGGTTAAAGTACGCTACCGAAGTCCTAAAACCAAAGCGTATGTGAAAATTGACAATGGCAAGATCATCGCCAATCTTGAAGAGGGCGTTTTTGGACTCGCAAGCGGGCAAGCGCTCGTTGTCTACCAAGATGACCTCGTTATCGGCGGCGGTTGGATCGAAGCGTAAAAGAACTAAGAGCCGTTTTACAATGGCTCTTCTGCTTTACATGTAAGCATATGTTCTACCTCTTTAACCGCATAAACCACATAAAGATCGCACTTACAGGTTTTGCAGTTGCCCTCTTTAAATTTTTCTCCTGCATCAGGAGAACTGAGTGAAAAGCCCAAAAGTTTGGCACATTCACAGCTTCCAAAGGCTTTTTCAAAACGCTCTTTAAAGAGTTGTACATTGTGATAAAGTGGATCTTTGGGTGCACTTGCATTTGTTCGTCCTTGAAGCAGGGAAAGTGCCATAACTCCACCACTATATGCTCCACAAAGTCCACCTTCGCTGCGTGACAAACCACTTCCAAATCCTGAGGCAATGGCAGGAATCAATGGCGAATCAATGTCATGTTTTTCTGCGATGGTTTTTAAAACTGCTTCACTGCACACATACCCATTTGAAAAATACTCTAATGCTTTTTGCTCAACCGATTCATTCATCATTTTTCCCTACCCTAAGAGTGCCACAATTTCATCGACACTTAACAATTTACCACTACTAACAACTTTGCCATCAATAACCAAAGCAGGTGTAGAAGTCACTCCATAATGCATAATTTGCATGAGATCTTCTACTTTTTCGATTTGTGCAAACAGCCCTTTTTTAGCCACAGCCTCTTTTACATGTAATGTCAACGCTTGACATTTAGCACAGCCTGTTCCTAAAATTTCAATCTTCATTTTTTCTCCTTGGAAGCTTGATATTCCTCTAAAAACTCTTTTGCATTATCCCCACGTAAAAACTCAGCCACTTTTAAAAGCCCATCGTTGAGATACTTTGCGTTATACCCATTTTGCACCAAAAAAAGACGTGCAAGGTTGGATCTGTCATTATGCGGACATGCGGTGATGATAAGCTTATCTTTGGGAAGCTCATTCAAACGTTTTGGCAGTTCATTGAGCGGAATATTTTTCGCAAAATTCATATGCCACACTTCAAACTCTTCACGAAAACGGACATCCACCAAGATGGCTTTCCCCTCTTCAATCAGAACCAACATATCCGGTGTTTTGATCTTCATATTTTCACGCTCTTTATAGTCAAAATGGAGAAGATACTCCTCAAAACTTACCTTTTTGAGCTCATCTGCATGCAGCAAACCCACCATCAATAAAACAGCTATCACTACGTTTTGCATACTTTTTTCCTTACGCAACAATGACTTGATCTTTGCCAGCTTTTTTAGCTTCATAGAGTGCATTGTCCACTTTATAGACCAACCCATCTTGACTCTCCAAACTGCTAAGATGTCCTACCCCAATACTCACCGTAAGAGGTCTTTGTAAAAGACTACTCAGCACTTTGTCCTCTCGAATAGCTTGGCAAATTTTCTGTGCAATTTCAACACTCTTTTCAGAACTCACATCAACGAAAAGCAGTGCAAACTCTTCTCCACCCCAACGTGCTACCATATCGGAAGAGCGAAGCTCCACGCGTAAAATTTCAGCAACCCTCACTAAAGCCTCATCGCCCACAAGATGGCCAAAGGTGTCATTGACCTCTTTAAAATCATCAATATCAATCAACATAAGCGTGAGTGAATTGATCCCTTTTTTGTAAAGCTTGTAGAATTTTTCAAAATGTTCATTAAATTTTCTTCGATTGGCAAGTCCCGTCAGTGAATCTTCACTTGCCATTTTAACAAGCTGTTTTTGATAAATATTGATCGTATAAATAATAATGAGCGTTACCAACAAGGTCACCAAAAGCGAAATCGCTAAATTGGCATAAAATGTTTTCTTAAGCTCTTTAAGATACTCTTTTTTGTCAATTTCGACAAAAAGTTGCAATTTGAGTTTTTCAATGTACTTGGTATTTAGAAGGTACTCTCCCTCTTTATTTTTATACTCAAACTGTGTCTGTTCACCCTTATAAATAGCTTCTTTGATACTTTTTAACCCATCAATGTTGGCAATATTGCCACGTTTATTGAGGGCTTGAGAGAAAAGCGTTATCTCTCCTTTTTGATCGACAAAGTAGACGTCATATTTATATTTGGTTTTAAAGGAGCTGAGCATCTTTTCAATGTTGAGAAGCCGCACACCCACACCCGTTACACCAATCATCTCATTTTTATAGTTCATCACTTTATAATTGATAAACATGATTAAAGTATCACTTAAATTGGCATTATGATCCAGATTGATTTCATAAGGCTCTGATTGATCTTTAAAGCGAAAATACCATGCATCGGCACTGTTATCCTTATTGACAACATCAATAAGCCCTCTAGGATGGTAATAGTTTTTTGTTTTATCGGAAACTAAAAACGTTGTAAAAATATCATATTTCTGTTGGATCTCCGTAAGATAGCGAACAATGCCATCCATATCTTTTTCGCCGTCCATCAGCCAGTCTCGCAAAAAAGTATCATGAGACATCAATGAAGAGACAAGCAAAGGCTCAATCATACGCTGTTGAATCTCAGTGTAGATATTGTCAACCGAAAGCGGCAATGAAGTATTTTGCAGTTGCGCTTGTGTATCCTGGACATTTTTCATGTAATTGATAATAGAACCTGTAATAGAAACACTCAAAAGCAATCCAGCTATGATCACAACCACTTTAGTTTTTAATCGCATAGTCTCTCCTTGAATACGCGATTATAACACAAAATGTACGACAAAAAAGCATCATAACAGTGCGTTAAACAGATACCCAACGCCCATAATTCCAAGGGCAACAATGCCAAAAAAGAGGGCAATCAGCTTTACATGTAAAATGCGCTTTAAGATCATCGCTTCGGGTAAACTAAGGGCTGTAATTGCCATCATAAAACTCAGAGCCGTACCAAGCAACATCCCTTTGCTGGTTAAGACCTCGATCAAAGGCATCACGCCTGCCGCATTAGAATACATCGGAACACCTAACAGTACAGCGAAAGGAACACTGTACCACGCATTGCTTCCTGCATATTTGACGATCAATTCTGTTGGAACATACCCATGAATAAATGCTCCTATACCAACACCAATCATCACATAGAGATAGATTTTTTGTAAAATATCCAGCGTGTAATCCCACGACTCTTTGACTCTTTTTTTCACCGTAAGTTTAATCTCAACCTCTTCCAAATCACCACTCATTGGCACAACAGGAATGAGAACATATTTTTCCATCCCCAGCTTACCAACAGTAAAACCGCCTAGAATGGCAACCAAAAGCCCAAAGCCAATGTACAGTGCCGTGATTTTCCAGCCAAAAAGTCCGAATAAAAGGGCAATCGCAATTTCGTTGTTCATTGGACTTGAAATCAAAAAACTAAAGGTAATACCAAGCGGAATGCGTGCTTGCATGAAACCTAAAAACAGAGGAATCGCAGAGCAACTGCAAAATGGCGTAATAATGCCAAAAAGTGCTGCTAAAACATTGCCTGTGAACTCACTTTTACCTTGCAAATAGACGCGTACTTTGTCGGTATTAAAATAGGTTCTCAAAAAACTCACTGCAAAAATAATCAGCACTAAAAGAATGTAAATTTTCACCGTATCAAAGATGAAAAAATGAACTACCTCTGCTTTTTGTGTCGAAGCATCCAGGCCGAACAACCCATAGACCAGATAATCTACCATCTTTTCCCATACATCAAACATCGCTTAGCTCTTTTTCAATGATAGGCAAAAGCTCTGCTTGAATTGCTTTATATGTAAGAATAAATGCCCCATAATCTTTACCATCAGGATCGGAAAACCCCACATGAATTTTAGGGATAGGACGAGGAAACATCGGACAGCTCTCTTTGGCATGATCGCATACCGTGACTACCAAATCGAAGTTTACATGTAAAACCTCATCGAGTGTTTTAGAGTGATAGCTCTCTTTCCAAATACCCTCTTCTTCTAAGACTTTTTTCGCATACGCATTGACATATCCGCTTGCACGAACTCCCGCACTATACGCTTCGATGCCTTTTAAATGTGCGTTTACCAAAGCTTCTGCAATAATACTTCGACAACTGTTGCCCGTACATAAAATCAGTACTTTTTTCATGATTGAACCTTTACATGTAACAATAATGAAATGGTAGCATAAAATTATCTTTATATCAAGATATATTGATATGTTTAATCCCTAAAGGGTAAGATAAGAGCACGAAATCTATTGCTCTTATGCGCCTAAAAG
The DNA here is from genome assembly GCF_002162315.1 of Sulfurospirillum diekertiae. Classification (NCBI taxonomy): domain Bacteria; kingdom Pseudomonadati; phylum Campylobacterota; class Epsilonproteobacteria; order Campylobacterales; family Sulfurospirillaceae; genus Sulfurospirillum; species Sulfurospirillum diekertiae. Next base: position 2,750,967 of record NZ_CP021416.1, read on the forward strand.
GGAGCTATAACGGACATCTTCCATGGCTCGCCCTGCTCCTAGAATAATATTTTGTAAAGGATTATCCACAACATTGACCGCTATTTCTAACTTAGCAGAAAGATAACAATCTAACCCTAGCAGCATTGAAGAGCCACCTGTCAGTAAAATACCCTGATCGTAAATATCTTGTGCAAAGGCAGGAGGAAGTTCTGAAAGCATGCGGTGAGTCAGTGAAACCATTTTATCTACTAAAGGCATAATCGCTTGATGCACATCATGAGAACTTGCCACAAAGCGCTCGGGAAGACGTGAGACGAGATTTTTGACATTGATCTGCATTGTTACTTCTTCACGATTGATAAGATTTCCAAGCTCTTTTTTTAAATGCTCTGCATCATTGTGTGAAATGAGAATACGCTTGTTCGCTTTAAAATACTCAATAATTGCCTCATCCAGGTCATTTCCAGCAACACGGAGAGACTTTGACATTACAATCCCATTACACGAAAGAAGTGAAATATCGCTTACCCCAGCTCCAATATCCAGCACCAAAACACCTTTCGGTAATTCTATCTCTTGCATGGAGCCAAGAGCGGCAGAAAAAGGGTCTTTAATGAGCATTACTTCACGAGCACCTCCATCTTTACACGCTTCCACCACAGCACCCCGTTCCATCGAATTAAGATCGCTTGGAACACTCACAAGAATCGTTGGTTTGAAAAATCGGCTCTGAGCGATACGCGCAATGACCTCTTTAATATAAGCTTTTGCAACGGTTAAATTGGCAATTGCTCCTTTGGAAAGAGGATGCATCACTTCGATATGTTGAGGATTTTTACCCCACATTCGCCTTGAAGAAGCGCCACTATCAAAAAAAGAACTTCGTTTTGTATCGAATGAAATAGAGGTAGGCTCATCTAAAATAATTCCACGACTGGGTTGATATACAAGTGTATTATTCGTGCCAAGATCAATGGCAAAGGCATTGGAAGAACGAAGGAGAGAAAACATATTACGCCTCTTTTTTTAGCTACTGATTTTTTTAGCTTTTTTTCTTACGACTGTAAATATTAATCGACTCAACGGCAAGAGAAAATGCCATCGCAAAATAAACATAGGCTTTTGAGATATGAAGCCCAAACCCTTCAGCAATAAGCGTCACACCAACTAAAATCAAAAAAGAGAGTGCTAAGATTTTAATGGTAGGATTAGCATCGATGAAATCAGAAATAGCCTTACTTGCGAACATCATCACTCCTACCGCAAGGACAACGGCCACAATCATAATAATAATATTGTTTGCCATGCCCACAGCCGTAATGACAGAATCAAGAGAGAAAACAATGTCCAAAACAGCAATCTGAATGAGTGTATTAAAAAAGCCACGTGAACCTTTTTTAAGCTCTTTTTCCTCTTCACCTACCTCTTCAATATCTTGATGAATTTCGGTTGTTGACTTAGCAAGGAGAAAGAGACCCCCCAGAATCAAAATGAGATCGCGTCCTGAAATAGCATAGGAAAAAAGAGTAAAAAGGGGTGTTGTCAGCTTCATAATCCAAAAGAGTGAAAGAAGGAGCATGATCCGTGTGATCATCGCAAGGCCTAGTCCAAAAACTCGACCTTTATCTCTTTGATGGGCAGGCAAACGTCCTACGAGAATAGCAATAAAAATAATATTATCAATTCCAAGAACAATTTCTAAAGCCGTTAATGTTAATAATGCCATAAGTGCTTCGGCGGTAAATAGTGATTCGAGCATAATGTACTATCCTCTTTTTTTCCTTTTATTGTACCTACTTTTGGGTATAAGTCTTCTTAGTAACCATCTTGTTAAGCAAGACAAGTTATAATACAAAACCTAGTAATAAGGAGTCTGTATGGTTTTTGGAAAGATAGACTATATCAATCTTCTTCCATTTCATGTTTTTTTAAAACGAGCCTCGCTACCCAACGCTTTTAAACGTTCATGTGAGCATCAGAAATCTGTTCCCTCCAGTATCAACCGTAAATTTAGAAAACGTGTTGTGGATGCCGCATTTATTTCCAGTATTGAAAGTAAACGCAAATCAATCACCCCTTTGCCTATTGGCATAGTGGCGCAAAAAAATGTTAAAAGTGTTATTTTAAAGAAGGGTGTTGCTAAAAGAGACCCAGCCTCTGCTACCTCCAATATGTTAGCCCGTGTTCTTGGGCTTGAAGGTGAAGTTTTCATCGGTGATCGAGCACTTAAGCTCTATCTGCAAGAGCCCGATGCGTATATTGATCTTGCTCAGATATGGCATGATAAATATCATCTGCCGTTTGTTTTTGCACGATTGTGTGTAAATGTGCGTCAAAGCTTTTATAAAAAAACTCTCAGCAAAAATTTGTTCAACGCCCAATCAAAATTCCAAACTATATTTTACATACCTATGCCAAAGAGCGTGGTATTGCAGCCCTTGACATCAAAGAGTATCTTAAACTTATCAGTTATTCTATTCAGAAAAAAGAACAGAAAGCACTGTTTATTTTTCTCAAAAAAGCCAAACGCCTCAAAAAGCCTTCGTCGTAAAATCCTCAAAGGAGTTGCCCGATGTCCGTGAAACGTTATATTGATAAAGTTCTTCAATCCACGATTGAGAGTACCCCTGGCCAAACTGAGTTTTACCAAGCGGTTGAGGAGGTTTTAACCTCGCTTGAACCGCTTTTACAGGCAGAATCCAAATACGATCAGTACAATATACTAGAGCGTATTGTCATTCCTGAACGTCAAATTCTCTTTCGTGTTGTCTGGATCGATGATCAAGGAAAAATCCAAACCAATATTGGTTACCGTGTACAGTTTAACTCTTCCATAGGACCCTATAAAGGCGGTCTTCGTTTTCATCCCAGTGTTAATCTTGGTATTATCAAGTTTTTAGGCTTTGAGCAGACCTTTAAAAACTCTCTGACAGGGCTTGCCATTGGTGGTGCAAAGGGTGGCAGTAATTTTGACCCTAAAGGTAAAAGTGAAGGTGAAATCATGCGCTTTTGCCAATCGTTTATGGTGGAACTCTCCAAACATATTGGAGAGACAAAAGACATCCCTGCGGGTGATATTGGTGTCGGTGGGCGTGAGATTGGCTATCTGTTTGGTGAGTATAAACGCTTAACGGGTCGTTTTGAAGGGGCATTAACGGGCAAAGGACTCAACTGGGGAGGTTCGCTCGCTCGAACAGAAGCGACAGGCTATGGTTCAGTCTATTTTGCAGAAAATATTCTCAACAAAGTGGGTGACTCCCTTAAAGGCAAAGTATGCACCGTATCAGGAGCAGGCAATGTGGCACTTTATACGATTCAAAAGCTCTATGATATGGGAGCGCTACCTGTGACATGCAGTGACTCTCGTGGGATGATCTACGATAAAAACGGCATTGATTTTAATGCACTTAAAGCCATTAAAGAGATTGCACGTAAAGATTTAAGTGAATACCTTAACGTTCATGCTGAAGCGACCTACATTCCTGTCAGTCAATATCCCGAGGGAACGAATGCTGTCTGGAGTATCCCTTGTTTTGCAGCATTTCCTAGTGCAACACAAAATGAACTCAACCTAAACGACATTCAAATTCTTTATAAAAACGGTTGTCGGCTGGTTAATGAAGGAGCGAATATGCCAAGCACCCCGCAAGCGATTGACTTCATGTTGGCTCACAAAATGTTTTACGGCCCTGCAAAGGCTGCCAATGCCGGTGGTGTTGCCACCAGTCAATTAGAGATGAGCCAAAATGCAAGCATGCAAAAATGGAGTTTTGCCGAAGTCGATAGTAAACTCAGAGGCATTATGAAAAATATTTTTGAGCTTTCCTATAAAACATCTAAAGAGTTTGGCGATGAAGGGAACTTGATGTTGGGTGCGAATATTGCAGGATTTCGAAAAGTGGCTGACTCGATGATTGATCAAGGGGCAGTATAGTAAAACGGGCTTCGCCCGTTTTACATGTAAACGTCAGAAAAGAGTTTTGATTAGCTGTTTACCGTATTAAAAACTCTATCTCCTGCATCACCAAGACCTGGAATAATGTAGCCATTTTCATTCAAGCCATCATCAATACACGTTGTAAAAACAGGTACATCAGGATGTATCTCACAAAAACGTTTAAGTCCCTCAGGTGCCGAAACCAACGCTAAAAAGCGTATATCTTTCACCCCTTTAGACTTTAAAAAGTTCACGGCATCAATCGCCGTTCCACCTGTAGCAAACATCGGATCGATAATAATCGCAATACGCTCTTTATGATCAGGTGGTAGCTTCGCATAGTAAAACTCTGCTTCAAGTGTTTTTTCATTGCGCTGAAATCCTAAAAATCCAACACTGGCATCAGGGATTAATTTAAAAATACCATCCAACATGCCAAGAGCTGCCCGAAGAATCGGACAGATCATGATTTTTGCATCTAATTTTTTAGTATTAGCCAACGCAACAGGTGTTTGGACTTTAATGTCACGAAGAGGTAAATCACGGGTTGCTTCAAATAACATCAAATGAGATATTTCATCGACTAAAAGTCGAAACTGAAATGGCTCTGTTTTTTCATCTCTCAAAATCGAAAGCTTATGCTCGATCAGAGGATGTTTGATGACATGAACGTTTTTTCACTTATTTTTGCTCCGCATCAATAATGGCTTGAAGTTTTGCACGATAGGCTTTCATATCAAAATCTTTTACACGCGCAACACCATCTTTGATTGCAGCTTCTGCAACCGCGGCAGAAATCCACACAAAGACCCTTCGATCAAATGGTTTTGGGATGATGTAATTGATACCAAATTTAAGATCTTCCCCGTTATAAGCTGCTTTGACATAATCAGGCACGTCTTCTTTGGCTAATTTTGCCATCGCAACGGCTGCAGCCATTTTCATGCCTTCTGTAATTTTGGTTGCTCTCACATCAAGCGCGCCTCTAAAGATGAAAGGAAAACCTAAAACATTATTGACTTGGTTCGGGTAGTCACTTCGACCTGTTCCCATCATAACGTCATCTCTTACTGCATGAACTTCTTCAGGTAAGATTTCAGGCGTTGGGTTTGCAAGGGCGAAAATAATTGGGTATGGATTCATGGATTTAACCATCTCTTGGCTGACAACACCCGGTTTTGAAAGACCTAAAAACATATCAGCCCCTCGCATTGCATCTTCTATGGTTCTATCACTTGTTTCCAATGCAAACTCTGCTTTGTATGTGTTAAGGTCTGTTCTACCAACATGGATAACACCCTTACTATCAAGCATCACAATTTTTTTAGCACCCAAGAGTTTGTACATTTTTGCACATGCAATTCCTGCAGCACCTGCACCAGAGACGACAATTTTCATCTCTTCAATTTTTTTGCCGCTGATTTCAAGGGCATTGATAAGTCCAGCAGACGTAATCATTGCTGTTCCATGTTGATCATCGTGCATGACAGGAATATCAACACATTCTTGAAGCTTTCGCTCTATTTCAAAACAACCGGGTGCTTTAATATCTTCAAGATTGATACCACCAAATGTTGGAGAAAGCGCTTTACAAATCGCAACGATTTTATCAATGTCATGTTCATCTAATTCAATATCAAACGCATCAACATCCGCAAATTTTTTGAAAAGGACAGACTTGCCTTCCATAACGGGTTTACCTGCAACGGCACCAATATCACCAAGACCTAGAACGGCTGTTCCATCACTAATGACGGCTACAAGATTACCTTTGTTGGTATATTTGTACGCTAATTCATTATCTTTTTCAATCTCTAAACAAGGATGTGCAACGCCTGGAGTGTACGCCATTGAAAGATCTCTAGCAGTATCACAACGCGTTTTAACACTAATTTCAATTTTCCCACCAATATGATATTCTAAAGACTCTTCTTTAGTAACTTTCCCCTTATTACTCACACTAACTCCTTTTATAAGATATTAATTTTTGAATTCTCTGTATAACATTGGCATATCCAATAATTTCCAACACTTCAAAGATAGAAGGACTCACAGAATTACCTACCATGGCAATACGAATGGCTTGCGCAAGATCTTTAAGTTTTAAACCCTTTTCTTCTAAAAATCCTTTGGTAACTGTTTCAAATTCACTCGCACTATTGAGCTCTTTTGCGTCTTTTAGCGCTTCAAGATACTGCTCTAAAACAGTTAGCCCTTCGGCAGTTAAGAACTTCTCAACCGCTTTTTCATCGTAACACATTGGTGCCTCTAAAATCTGTTTTACCATAGCAGCAAACTCCACTAAGGTCTTAGCACGATCACGAAGTGCGTCAATCAGTAACTCTTTCTTTACATGTAACGTAATATCGACATCAAAAAAGCGCAATTCATCAATTAAGCGCGCATGGCTTGCTTGTTTTATATAATGCGCATTAAGCCATACCAGTTTTTCTTGGTTATAAGCCGAAGCTGATTTATTGATATTTGAAGGATCAAACAGCTCTTGCATCTGCTCAAATGAGAAAATCTCTTGATCACCATGACTCCAACCTAAACGAATCAGAAAATTGAGCAGTGCTTCTGGCAGATACCCTTCCCTCTTATACTCCATCACATCAACGGCACCATCGCGTTTAGAGAGCTTTTTACCTTGAGGATTTAAAATCATAGGAACATGGTAAAATTTGGGAATATCGAAACCAAGCGCTTGATATAAAATGATCTGTTTAGGTGTGTTGGAAAGATGGTCATCCCCACGGATAACTTCATTAACGCCCATCAGCGCGTCATCGATGACAACAACAAAGTTATAGGTTGGTGTGCCATCACTTCTAGCGATGATGAAATCATCCAACATATCGCTCGCATTAAAACTGACTTCACCTTTAACGCCATCGACAAAAGAGATCACGCCACTTGTGGGTGCTTTGATACGAATAACAGGCTCAACGCCCACTGGAGGCGTTCCCGTAAAGTCACGGTATCTCCCATCATATTTTGGGCGTTCTTTACGTGCCATTTGAGCTTCTCGAAGTGCATCAAGCTCCTCTTTGCTCATATAACATTTATACGCTTTTCCAGCATCCAAAAGCTTTTGAACATAACTTTTATAGAGATCGAAACGCTCTGATTGATAAACAATCTCACCCTCATGCGCTAAACCAACCCATTTGAATGCCTCGACAATAGCATCTGCTGCTGCTTTGGAGTTTCGAGCAAGATCTGTATCTTCAATACGAAATAAAAATTTTCCATTATTTCTTTTTGCCCACAAATAACTGTAAAGAGCCGTTCTAAGCCCTCCAATATGCAGATATCCCGTAGGACTAGGGGCAAAGCGTGTCACAACCATAACTGTACCTTCATTCTTTATTTTATAAATTATGTATAAATTATGTATCATTTCGTTACGTAGTGATTAAAAAATCCACTGGAGCTGGAGAAAAAACATTTTTTTTTAATTTTTTTTGTCAAAAAAGATGTTATCATACGTAGCTTGTTTTGTATAATACAACACGATTATATAGCTATTTTTCTTAAAATAAAGGATTATTGATGAAGATTAAACTAAAGGTGTTAACTTTTGTAACGTTGTGTACAACCTTACTTTTTTTCACCTGTAAATGCAAGTACTGTTGATGGAGTTTCTATCATTATTAATAAAGAGCCTATTACATTATTTGATGTTTTCAAGTATTCACAGCGCTTTAACATCCCCAAAAAAGAAGCATTAGATATTTTAGTAAGACAAAAGCTTGAAGAATCTGAAATCAAAAAAACAAAAATATCGCTGTTGACAATTTTGAAGTCGATCAATATATCGAAAACTTAGCAATTAGTAACAATATGAATCAATATGATTTCCTTAATATGATCCGTTCAAAAAATATTGAAATTTCTGAGTATAAAGAGGATCTTAAAAAGAAATTACAACGTGATAAACTCTATAAAAAAAATTGTTAGTACCAAAATGCAACAAATGGGGGATAGTGACCTACAAGCTTATTATAATGAAAACCTTAATGAATTTTCACAAGCAAGCGCATTTGATGTTACAATCTACACCAGCGCTAATCAACAAAGCCTAACTGCTATTCAAAATAATCCCATGAGCGCCGTGAGTGATGTCCAGCTTCAAGAAGGAAAAATTGAAGCAGGCAAAACGGATCCAAAACTTTTAGCACTCCTCAATAAAACCGCTAAAGGTAAATTTACTGCGATCTCTAAAAACGATTCAAATTATGTGATGTTTTTTGTGAAAGAGAAATACAATGTTCAAACCGTCTCTTTTGCGGATGCTAAAAACTATATCTACTCAAAACTTGGAGAAGGTAAAGAACAAAAAGCAATTGAAGAGTATTTTGAAAAGTTAAAATCATCTGCTAACATTCAAGTTATCAGAGCACCATAGTCAAATAAGAAAGAAGTTAAAGGTCGCCATGTTGACCTTACTGTTATTTAGTAGCGTGAAAGATAGTTTGTATCAAATCTATTTTCGATAAAATCTTCATTATCCATCATATTCAAGTGAAAATCTCTTACCGTTTTAATACCCTCTATTTGTAACTCATTCAAAGCTTCTCTCATCTTTTTAATGGCACGGTCACGTGTTTCACCCCACACAACCAACTTGCCAATCATAGAGTCATAATTAGGAGGAACGATATAGCCTTGATACGCATGAGAATCCATACGAACATTGCGTCCACCAGGAATAATATACTTTGTAATTTTACCTGGACTTGGAATAAATTTGACAGGATCTTCTGCCGTAATACGACACTCAATCGAATGACCACGGAAAGTGAGTGCACTTTGATCAAAAAGTTTTTCACCTTCAGCCACACGAATCATCCACTCAATAATGTCGATACCGCTGACCATCTCACTGACACAATGCTCGACTTGAAGTCTGGTGTTCATTTCCATAAAATAGAAATTTTTATCGGCATCCAAAAGAAACTCAAACGTACCTGCATTTTCATATCCGATATATTTCGTTGCTTTAACGGCTACTTCATGAAGTCGTGCTCTTGTTTTGGCATCGAGTGCAATGGCTGGAGACTCTTCAATCAGTTTTTGGTGACGACGTTGCATCGAACAATCACGCTCACCAATATGGACAACATTGCCAAACGAATCACCAATCACTTGTACTTCGATATGACGTGGGTTTTTAATGTATTTTTCCATGTAAAGTGTACCATCGCCAAACGCACTGAGCGCTTCACTTTCTGCGGCAAGAAACGATTTTTCCAAATCTTCCATCTTTTCAACCACACGCATACCACGTCCACCACCGCCTGCACTAGCTTTCACAATGACAGGAAGTCCGATTTGCTCAGCAAGCTTTTTGGCTTCTTCAACACTTTCAAGCACCCCTTCACTTCCAAGAATAACGGGTACTCCAGCTTTTTTCATGACGTCTTTGGCTTTAGACTTATCGCTCATCAAAACCATAGAATCAACGGAAGGCCCAATAAATTTGATATTGTGGTGTTGGCAGACTTCAACAAAGGTTTGGTTCTCACTTAAAAAACCATACCCTGGGAAAATGGCATCACAGCCACTGATCTCAGCCGCACTGATGATCGCAGGAATACTTAAATAACTCTCAGATGATTTTGCACCACCAATACAAATACTCGCATCGGCATATTGAAGATAGAGCGCATCTTTATCCGCAGTGGAATAAACCGCAATCGCTTGTTTTCCCATCTCTTTGATGGTGCGTATTGCGCGAAGGGCGATCTCACCACGATTGGCAACAAGAATTTTCTCAATCTTCATTACACTTTCTCCACCGCGAAGATTGGCATATCGTATTCTACAGGCTGACCATCTTCAACAAGGATATCTAAGACTTTACAGTCAAACTCTGCTTCAATTTCATTCATAATTTTCATCGCTTCGATAATACCGATAGGTTGACCTTTACGGATCACATCGCCTACTTTTGCAAATGGAGCCGAACCAGGAGCTGGAGATCGATAGAAAGTTCCTACCATAGGTGATTTCATACATAAGCCTACCGCTACTGGCGCTGCATTAACACTCGCCTCGCCTCCAACTTGAGCAATAGGGGCTGCTACGGGAGCAACGTTTGGAGCTTGCATAACTGGAGCTGTTGCATACGTAACAGGACCATCAAAACCTTTTTGCAGTTCAATGCTAAAATCACCCTCTTTGATTTTGAGTTTTGTAATATCACTTTTATCAAAAATACGTATTAACTCTCTAATTTCATTTTTATCCATTCGGTTTCTCCTAAATATTTGCCATTTTTTGGCATAACATAAAATGTGTTATAATACCATACTAAATATATACGATCACTTAAGGGAAATTATGGGTTTAAAAGCAGACAGTTGGATACGAGAAAAATCGCTCAAAGAGCGTATGATAGAGCCTTTTTGCGACGATCAGGTCGGTAAAGATGTCGTCAGTTATGGTGTCAGTAGTTATGGGTATGACATTCGCGTAGGACGTGAATTTAAGATTTTTACCAATGTAAACTCCACCGTAGTTGATCCCAAAGAATTTGACGATAAAAATGTGATTGATTTCGTAGGTGACATCTGCATTGTTCCACCTAACTCTTTTGCCTTGGCACGCACCGTGGAATACTTTAGAATTCCTAAAAACGTCCTTGCCATTTGTCTAGGGAAAAGTACGTATGCACGTTGTGGTATCATCGTCAATGTCACGCCCTTTGAGCCAGAATTTGAAGGACACATTACCATCGAAATTTCCAATACAACACCACTCCCCGCCAAAATTTATGCCAATGAAGGCATCGCGCAAGTGCTCTTTTTAGAGGGTGATACCGCATGTGAGACCACGTATAAAGATAAACACGGTAAGTACCAAGGGCAAACTGGCATTACCTTACCACGTATTTTAAAATAAGCAATTATGGCTTTACATGTAAAAGCTTTAGAGCAACATAACACACACGAGTTTGATGGTTTTTATGCCATCTACTCGACCGCTTTCCCTCTTTCAGAACAAAAATCTCGCGATGCACTTTTAGCGATGCAGCATGCCTCTTTTTACACGATCTATCTAGCGTATAATGACGAAAAAATTGTAGGATTTTGTATCATGTATCATCCGCACCATGAAGATTTTTTTCTGCTGGAATACATGGCGATTGATGAAACGCAAAGAGGTATTGGGCTTGGCTCAACGCTTTTAAAAAGGAGCATTGATCAACTGTTTCAAACACATGGCATACGTGCGCTTCTGATTGAAATTGACTCACCCGAGAAGAGCTCATCGGAGCAAGCAATTCGCGAAAAACGAGAACTCTTTTACCGTCGTTTGGGTGCATTGAAAATTGACCCCTTTGATTATATTTTAGCACTGCAAAGTAATGAAGAACCTCCACCTATGGAGCTTTTAGTGTATCATCCTAGCATGAGAGAAGTCTCAAAAGCCACCTTACAAGTATGGATTGAAAAACTCTATGTGGATGTTTATGGATGCACAAAAGATGACCCACGCATTGCTCAAATGCTTGAGCTTGTACCACCGATTTTAAACCTCATTTAAAAGGATTGTTGATGGAAATTTTTTTAAGCGATGAATATGAAACTCTCTGGACTGCCATTAGTGCTATCATGAGTATTTTAGCTACGATGATGGCTATCTTTGCACTGATTTATTCGATACGGATGTACCGTAAAACGATGCAAATCGTCCATTACGGGGAGATTGATAAAATGTATTTTGAAATTCTCAAAGAAGCCCTCAATAAGCCTTTTCTGCTGAGACAAGACCGTGAACGCACTTTAGATGAAGAGATTCAATACAACACCTACGCTTTCATTGTCTGGAACTTTTTAGAGTCCATTTACGATCGTTGCATGTTAGATCACGCTTTGCAAAGAACATGGTTTCCCATCATCGAAGCCGAGCGTAAAATCCACCTACTTTGGATACAAGAAGATGAAAATAGAGCTAAATTTAAAGCAGAATTTTTGAGTTTTATTGAGAAAGGGACGTTTGAGGTAGTGTAGATTTTAGTGATAGCTTTTTCAATTTTCAATAAAATCTGGTTTTGGAACATCAGGCATATTTTCATATGCTTTTAAAATGGTCTCTAAAGGACTTAACGTACGATTGTCATGCCAATAGACATTTTTAAGCCACATCGCCGCACGAATGTTTTGTCCTACGCCCAGCCAATTGTTATCCAGATGAGTTTGAAGCATCTTGCGCCCTGCTTGAAACAGTTTTTCAGGATCAAATTGTGGTTTGATATGATTAAGGCAGAAAGCATACGCCCATTTTCTTGGAGCCATAGAACCTCCAAACGAAACTTTAGAGACGCCGTAGTATTTTTCATACTCCATTACACCTGCTTCATACTGCTCTGCGTGAATACAACAACTCATGTAATCATCTAGTCCTAGCGTTTTAGCACTTTTTTTGATATGCACCGCCATTCACAATAGATAAGTTAAATTGTCTTGCTTTATTCCATATTTCTATCGCAGGATCAGCACTTTGAAGCCACAGTGCCAATGCTTTTGCCTCATGCAATTCCCAACGATGAAAATCTGGACGCACGTGATCTCCCCATTCATCCTGTTCAATGGCAAGATTGAGCCATTCAAGGGAACGGGCAATAACGGGTTGTATCTCTTTAGAAAGTCCGCAAAGATAGCATTTAATAATGCTCCCAATATGGCTTGCAGCCATATTCCCCATAGGATCTCCAGGTTCATATTGTCTTGCTAGAAATGATTTTAGCATATACATATCCTCTTCCAGATATACCTCTCTTCCTCTTATTGGATTAAATCTCATTGGTTATTCTCCACATATTTTTCCGTTACAAATTTTCGTTGTAACACTGTTTTACATGTAAAAAGTAGTTCCCATTTTATGCTCTATATTTCTTACTTCTCCACCCTCAACAACAACCCATTCAGATAAAACGATGCGGAAGCGTTAATCAAACACGGGTGATCTGAGTCTTGTTGCATTTGCTCTAAGAGGATGTATTGCACTTTAAGGTCATGTGAGACTTCCATCGCGATCTCTAAAAGCTCTTTTTTGCCGACGTGAAAGGAACAGGAGAAGAGTGCAATTAAACCGCCGTCTTTCACCGCTTTCGTGGATTCCATCAAGAGATGTTTGAAACCTCGTTTGGCGCCACTGGCTTGCTCTTTGGTTTTGGCGAAGGATGGTGGGTCAAGCACGATGAGATCAAAACTATTTTTATACTTTTTCTCTTTCATAAACGTAAATGCATCGGCCGTGTAGGTTTCATACGTTTCTATTGCATTGGCGGCTAAATTGGCTTTGGTTTGCTCTATGGCTGATTCGGAGATGTCTACAAAGACGGCATTTTTAGCACCCTTGGCAAGCGCATAGATACCAAATCCACCTGCGTTACAGCAGATGTCAAGTACGGTATCGCCTTCTTTAATGTAACTCGCACAAATCGCTCTATTTTTACGTTGGTCAAGGTAAAAGCCTGTCTTTTGGGCATCTTCAATGTCCACTAAAAAAGTCAAACCATTTTCACTTAGCTCAAATTGCTTGGTTGGTGTGCCAAAAAGTGTGCCATTTTTACTCTCTAAGCCTTCGATTTCACGTGAGTGTTCATCAGATTTTTCAACGATCCACGAAGGATTTACGAGCTGTTTAAGCGTGCTCAAAATAAGCTCACGAAACGTTTCCATGCCAGCGGTGTTGATCTGAATGGAGAGTGTGTCGCCGTATTTATCCACAATAAGCCCTGGCAAGAAGTCTGCTTCGGAGTGGATGAGACGTACGGCATTCGTTTGAGATAGAAGTGCTTCACGTTTTGCAATGGCTCTTTTGATGCGGTTGTGGAAAAACTTTTTGCCGATCTCCTCTTTGCCAAAGCTAAGAACGCGTGCAAAAATAGCGCATTTTGGATTGACATAGGCTGTTCCTAAAAAACCATCTTTTTTGGAAAAGAGTGCGACGACTTCACCGCTTTGAAACTCCTCTAGACTAGAGTCGATTTCGTTGGCATAAACCCATGGGGTAAAGCGTCTTAGTTTGGGAACAACGGAGTGTTTAATATAGACTTTATTCAATGATTTTTCCTAATATAGTTTGTAGCTCTTTCGCAAAGGCAGGGTGTTCAAATACGTTATTATGTGTTGTATGGCTCAAGATTACATGTAAAGGACGACTCGGCATTACTTCTAAGAGTTTTTCGAGATGATAATGAGGAATGACTGTGTCATTTTCGACTTCCATTACCGCTATTTTTGACTTGACTAAAGGAAGGTACTCAATGGTTTCAAATTTATTTTTTAGCATCAGATCAACCGGGAAGAAAGGATACTTTATTTTGGCGATAGAGAGAATCGAATCATAAGGACTAATCAGCACCAACCCATCTACAACCCTTTGCGAAGCAAGATAGGTTGCAACGCCCGTTCCTAAACTTCGCCCAATCAACACCACTTTACGCCCTTTTGCGTACGTATCGTAAATCTTGAGCGCATCTTCAAACAAGGCTTGCTCACTTGGTGTTCCTGTACTTTCGCCATAGCCTCGATAATTAAAAGCGATGATGTCGTAACCTTGAATATCCTTTACATGTAAAAGAAATTGGGTAGCATCATCCGCATTACCCCCAAAGTAAAGAATCACCCCTGCATCACTCTGTGCATCGTGTCGCAATACTCCTTCTAAGTCAACGCCCTCTTTGACATGTAAAGAAAGAGCCTCAATCGTTTCCCCACTCACTTTGGCTTGCTTTGCAATCGCCTTAATATTGAACACTTGCGCATCTTGGGTAAAATAGAGATACCCCATCGCCACCAAATAGAGCCCAACAATTCCAAGTAAGAGCTTTTTCATACATCTTCCTTCTTCAAAAATACGGTGAAATCACCTTCCATATAGTCCTCGTACATTTCAACATCGTAAGCAAACTCACTCGTATACGCTTCAATCTCATGAGGTAAAAAATAGTTAAAATGCCCTTGCTTCTCTTCACCCTTAAGCAGATTGAACACGAAACCTTTTTTAGAAGCTTCATAACAACGGCGAATAAATAAGAACGTCTCAAAACGGTTTAAAATATTCATCGACCCACTGGCGATATAAAAGTCCGCCAATTCAAGCTCGTCGTTTAAAATATCTTTATGAACAAAATGCTGTTTAGTCCGTTTATGCGCCACAAAAATGGCCTCTTGGAGCGTATCATACCCAATATATTTGCGAGGTAAAGAGCCTTTTTGCTGTAGAAAAAGATAAAGATCGCCAAAACCACATCCTGCATCGACAATCTTACTCGAAGGTAAGTGTGCTTCCAAAAGTGTATGAATCACTTCAAAACGCGTGTGTTGCGACTGTTTTGAATTCCAATTCAACCCTCTGGCCGTACAACCATACCGTTTGATAGCATTTTCATAAAAAGTTTGATTATTGATACGTGGCATGAAAGAAGGCTAAAAAAAGAGCGACACTTAAACTAAAAGTGCCGAAATATTTTGTTGCATCATACTATTTTGATGAATTTGAGTTAAAACCGAACTGGTCAGCTTGATTTGATCGTTGTTGATTGCGGCAATCTTTTGATCGAGGGGCGTTTCAGACATTTGAGAATTGGCACTGCTTAAGTTCGTCATCGTCGTTAAAGAACTGCTGATGCTGCTACTAGCGCTGTTGATCTGAGAACTGATAGTAGACGAAAGAGCGCTCATATTGTCTCTAAAACTTGCGATGCCTGCTTGATCACTAATTTTGAGATCACTTAAGCCTGAAACATCGAGTCCATAGTTGCTACTGAGAAGATTTTGACCATTATACGTTGTTTGGTTTGCAATATCTTGCATGGCAGTGCTAACGTCCGTAAACTCTTTTTGTAAACTTGTTTTTTGTTCACTTCCAAGCGTAGCATTATTGTAACGAACGGAGAGGTCATTTAATTTATCGGTTCCTGCTTGAATTGCCTGCACAGAAGCATCGGCAATTTGGTACATACTGACCGTTTCATTCGAATTTTGCACCCCTTGGCTTAAGGCTGCCATCTGAGAAGCCAATGTATTAGAAACAACCAAAGTAGCGCCATCGGTGCCATTGATTTCTTTAGTCGCATTGATTTTTTCTAACATCATATCGGTTTGGGATTTATTTTGAGTGATTAAATTGAGTACTTGCGTATTGGAACTACTGGAAACGTTCATCAGATGCTCCTCGTTTAAAGATACATTCATTATACTACTCCTATTATACGAATGTCAAATTAAGAAACGGTACTAAAATTGCTTTTGAGAAGCAAAGCATGCCCCAGTGGCAAGCATCGTCAATTTGACGTATTAACGACTTCAATCAAAAAGGTTTATCGTGTTTAATGGCAAAAATATTCTTATCACGGGCGGAACAGGCAGTTTTGGCAAAAAATATACCGAGATTCTTTTAAAAAATTATAAACCCAATAAAATCATCATTTATTCTCGCGATGAACTCAAACAGTATGAAATGGCACAGCAATTCACCGACCCTTGCATGCGTTTTTTTATAGGCGATGTACGTGATGTTGATCGGCTTAAAAATGCGATGTATGGCGTCAATTATGTCATTCATGCTGCGGCACTCAAGCATGTTCCTATTGCCGAGTACAATCCAATGGAATGCATTAAAACCAACATCAATGGTGCTGGAAACGTGATTGACGCTGCTCTTGAATGCGGTGTTGAAAAAGTCATCGCTCTCTCCACTGACAAAGCGGCCAATCCTATCAATCTTTATGGTGCAACCAAACTGGCGAGCGATAAACTTTTTGTTGCGGCCAATAACATCAGAGGTGCGCGTAGAACAGAATTTGCCGTTGTTCGTTATGGCAATGTTGTAGGCTCCCGTGGCTCGGTTGTTCCTTTCTTTAAAAAGCTGATGGCAGAGGGAGCTAAGGAGCTTCCTATTACGGAAGCTGAGATGACACGTTTTTGGATTACGTTGGAGCAAGGGGTCAATTTTGTGCTTAAAAATTTCCAACGAATGCAAGGTGGCGAAATCTTCATTCCTAAAATTGCTTCGATGAAAATGGTCGATTTAGCCAAAAGTATGGCACCGCATTTGGGCGTTAAAATCATCGGTATTCGTCCCGGTGAAAAGATGCATGAAGTGATGGTTCCCAAAGATGACAGCCACTTAACACTTGAATTTCATGACCACTATGTCATTCAACCAAGCATCCTGTTTACCCAACGCAATGACTTTACATGTAACGCAATTGGAGAGAAGGGAACGCCTGTTAAATACGGCTTTGAGTATAGTTCAGAGACGAATACACAATGGCTTGATGCCAAAGGCTTAATGGAGATGATAAACGCATGATTCCGTATAGCAGACAAAGTATCGATCAAAGCGATATCGATGCGGTTGTAGAGACACTGAAAGGCGATTTTCTCACCGGTGGGAAAAAAGTCAGCGACTTTGAAGAGGCCTTGGCACACTACCTTGGCGTTAAACATGTGTGTGTCATGAACTCCGCCACTTCTGCTCTGCATGTCGCTTATCAGATTATTGGACTTCAAAAGGGTGATGAAGTCATCACAACACCTCTCACATTTGCTGCAACCTCTAACACTGCCATCCAATGCGGAGCAACCCCTATATTTTGCGATATTCGTTATGATGGCAATATTGACGAACGCAAAATAGAGGCGTTAATCACTCCTCAAACGAAAGCAATAGCGCCTGTGGATTTTGGCGGAAATCCACTGCCTATTGATACCCTTAAAGCACTGTGCGACAAGCATAAACTCTTTTTAATCGAAGATGCTAGCCATGCACTGGGAAGCCAAATCAATGGTAAAAAAGTAGGCGTAACGGCAGATATGACCATCTTTAGTTTTCATGCGATTAAGCCTATTACGACCTTTGAAGGTGGCGCTATTGCCACGAATAATACTGCTTTTTATGAACAAGCCAAACTGTTACGCTCACATGGCATTATTAAAAAAGAATTATGGAATTCTGACATGGTTACATTGGGCGAAAACTATCGCCTTAGTGATGTAGCATGCGCCTTGGGACTTTCACAACTCAAACGATTGGAGCATTTTATTGATAAACGCAACGAAATCGCGCACTATTATGATAAACGATTTGCAAACAATCCCTACTTCACCACGATTGCGATTGATCAAACCAAGCGAAGCACCTACCATCTCTACCCTCTTTTGCTCGATCGTTCCCTTTGGTGCTCCAAAGAAGAGATCTTCCAAGCGTTACATGTAAAAGGTTTAGGGGTGCAAGTTCACTATAAACCTGTCTATCAATTTAGCTACTACAAAAAGCTTTTTGGCGAACAACGTTTGGAAACAACGGAAGATTTTTACAAAGCAGAACTCTCCATCCCCTGCCATCAAGGCATGAGCATGGAAGATGCACGTATGGTTGCAGACACCCTGCTTGAAACACTCGCTTCAATTAAAGGATGTAAACGATGAGACTGGCTATTATTCCTGCGCGAGGAGGAAGCAAACGCATTCCTCGTAAAAATATTAAAGAATTTTGTGGCAAACCCATGATCGCTTACAGCATTGAAGCCGCCAAAAAAAGTGGCTGTTTTGACAAAATTATTGTGAGCACTGACGATGAAGAGATTGCCGCATTGGCACGAACATTAGGTGCTGAAGTTCCCTTTATGCGTCCCAAGGAACTCAGTGATGACCACACGGCAACCATTCCTGTCATCGCCCATGCGATAAGAGAAACATGCCATAAAGAGTTATCACAACTAGATGCTATCTGTTGTATTTATGCGACGGCTCCTTTTGTGCAAGCGATGTTTATCAAAGAGGCATACGAAAAACTCAAACTTACCAAAGCATCGTATGCGTTTAGCGCCACGAGTTTTCCGTTTCCTATTCAACGTGCGATTCGCCTGACCAAAGAGGATCGTGTCGAGATGTTTTCACCTGAAAATTTTAATACACGAAGTCAAGATTTGGAAGATGCTTACCACGATGCGGGACAATTTTACTGGGGAACGCCCGAGGCATGGTTGGAAGGCAAAATCATTTTTGCACCCCACTCTACCGCTGTTCTTTTACCTCGCCATTTGGTGCAAGACATTGATACGCCCGAAGATTGGATGAGGGCTGAGTTTATGTTTAAAGCACTTGGACTTCATGAAAACACTCATAAGAGCGGATAGTTCAAGCACCATCGGGCTTGGGCATATCATGCGAGATTTAGTGCTTGCCAAAAGTTTTGAGGGTGAAGTCTTTTTTGCGTGTCAAAATTTGGAGGGCAATATCATCGCCTCCATTCCCTACGAAGTCAAAATATTAAAATCAAACGACGCAGAAGAGCTAATAGCCCTCATTAAAGCTTTACATGTAAAACTTTTAGTGATTGATCATTACGGCATTGATGCACATTTTGAGCGAAGCGTCAAAGAGGCTACAGGAGTGAAAATCCTAAGCTTTGATGACACCTACCAAGCGCATCACTGTGATATTTTACTCAACCACAATCTCTCCGCAAATGCAGCGCGGTACACAAATCTTGTACCCAAAACATGTGAATTACGTTGCGGAAGTGTCTACACACTTATCCGCGAAGAGTTTAAACTCGAAAAAGAAAAATCCTGTGAAAAAATCTACGATGTGCTGGTCGCCATGGGTGGTACAGACGCATCGAACATCACCCTTTCCATCTTAAAAACCCTCCCAAAATCTTTACATGTAAGCGTTCTGACAACGAGCGCCAATGCACATCTTCATGAGCTTCAAAACTACACCCAAGATAAGCCCAATATCGCTTTACATGTAAACTCGAACGAAGTAGCCAAACTGCTACACCAAAGCCGTCTTGCCATCGTGACACCGAGCGTTATGGTGCATGAAGTACTCTTTATGGAAATACCCTTCATCGCGATTAAAGTGGCAAGCAATCAAGACGATATATTTGCATACCTTCAAGCACAAGAATATACGGTGTTAGAAGCATTTAATGACGCTTTATTAAAAAATGAAATTCAAAGGCTTTTCCAATGAAAATTGCCATTCTTACCTCACCAAATCAATGGTTTATCGCTTATGCACAAAAGCTTGAAACAACAATCCAAAATTCTAAACTTTTTTTTGATCATCAAGCAATAGACGAAACCTATACGCTTGTTTTTATTCTAAGTTACCACCGTATTATCGAAAAAAAATACTTACAACAACACCAACACAACATCGTTATTCACGCTTCTGCCTTACCTCAAGGCAAAGGATGGGCACCCATGTTTTGGCAAATACTTGAAGGTAAAAATGAGATTCCTTTTTCGATGTTCGAAGCTTCCGAAGGTATAGATGATGGGGATATTTATATGCAAAAAATCCTTCACCTAAATGGTTATGAGCTCAATGCTGAATTACGAAATAAGCAAGCTGAATTTATTATGCAAATGTGTTTAGAATTTTTAGAACATTATGAGCTCTACAAAACCCCACACCAGCAAAAAGGGGAATCAACAGTGTACGCGAAACGAAGTGCCAAAGATAGTAAGTTGGATATTCACAAAACTATTCACGACCAATTCAATCTCCTGCGCATCGTAGATAATGAATCATACCCCGCCTTTTTTGAGATTGAAGGGAATCGTTATACATTAAAAATAGAGAGAGCCGATGAAAATAGGAAACTTTGATTTAACAGGAATGAAAACACTCATTATTGCCGAACTCTCTGCCAATCATGGGCACAGCCTAGACATTGCAAAACAAACTATAAAAGCGGCTAAAAAAGCAGGCGCTGATGCTATTAAACTTCAAACCTACACCGCTGACACCTTAACGCTTAACTGCGATAAAGAAGATTTTGTTGTCAAAGGTGGCACTCTGTGGGATAACAAAACATATTATGAACTCTACAAGGAAGCGTATACCCCATGGGAGTGGCATAAAGAGCTTTTTGAGGTTGCCAAAGAAGAAGGACTCCTCTGTTTTTCAACACCGTTTGACAAAAGTGCTGTGGATTTTTTAGAGACGCTGAACCCTCCTGCGTATAAAGTGGCAAGCTTTGAGGTGACTGATTATGAGCTCGTGCGCTACATCGCTTCCAAACAAAAACCCATCATCATCTCCACAGGAATTGCAACACTTCAAGAGATCGAAGATGTAGTTGCTCTCTGCAAAAAAGAGGGAAACAACGACATTGTTTTACTGCAATGCACCTCCTCTTACCCTGCCCCACTTGAGAGTGCAAACCTTCTCACCATACCAGACCTCAGCAAACGTTTTGGTGTCATTGCAGGCTTTTCAGACCACACTCTTGGCATCACTGCACCGATTGCCGCAGTCGCACTGGGTGCTAAAGTCATCGAAAAGCATTTTATTTTAGACAGAGCCATTGGTGGAGCAGATGCAAGTTTCTCTTTGGATGAGGAAGCCTTTACGCAAATGGTTCAAGCCGTACGTGAGGCTGAAAAATTACTGGGTAAGCCTACTTATAACACCAATGAAAAAACCATCAAAGGCAGACAGTTTTCAAGGAGCCTTTATGTGGCAAAAGATATTACAAAAGGTGACATTTTTAGCGAAGAAAATATCCGCTCCGTCCGCCCAGGGTATGGTCTTCACCCCAAGTATTTGAATGAGATTTTGGGTAAATGTGCCAAAAGAGATTTAAGCTTTGGAGACAGACTCAACATTGAGGATGCTGAGTGAGAAAAATTGCTCTCTTTGCCCACGATGCCGGAGGAGCTGAAATTCTTTTAGAACTCCTCAAAGCCTCTTTGCAAGTAGGAGAATTTCGTATCTTCTCTTTAGTAGATTCACCATGCTACACTCTCATCAAAACTAAAAAACTAAAACATTTTTGGCATAAAATAACCCCAGAAAAAAACGATATAGAAGCAAAACTTGCTTTATTTAAACCTTCTATTGTCCTTTATGGTACAGGCTGGCAAAACCACTTTGAGTACTACTTTTTAGACTATACTAAAGCACATAATATTCCTAGCGTCGCCTTTTTAGACCACTGGACAAATTACCGCGAACGCTTCGGATACCCTGAAAAAAACTGGGAGAACAACCTCCCCCCCTTCATCGCGGCACACGATCAAACAAGCTTCGATAAAGCCAAAACCTTGGGGCTTCCTAACATCATCGCCATAAAAAACTATGCCTTGGCGGCTCAACACAAAGAAGCTCAAAGTGTTTTAGCAAACATACCCGAAAATGACACTCTGCTCTTTTTAAGCGAACCTACCGCCAAAGTGGCGACGCGATCTTTTGGAGATGCCTACGGCTGGGGTTTTACCGAAAAAGAGGTTTTTACAGATATTCTTACATTTAAAAAAAAATTTGGGTGCAAAAACATCCTAATTCGCCTTCACCCCTCCGATACGCATGAAGTGTATCAAGCGATTGACCCAAGTGCTACGTTTAGCCACTCCACGCTTTTAGAGGACATCGCACATGCCAAAGTGGTCATCGGTATCGATACTGTAGCACTTTATACCGCTTATTTGCTCGGCAAATATGTCCTCTCTTACATCCCGTCCAACACAAGAGAATGTTGCGTACCCCTTCCTAAAGAAAACCAACTCAAAAGATTGGAACATTTCAAAATCTTGCAACTCAAAACTATCAAAGAGAACCCTGAAAATTTCGGTATGGATTTTGCTTTATTCTTAGAAAAACAGTTGTAAAAAGGCACTTTTTATGCAAAGAACTCTCTCATGTGCCATTGTTGGAGCAGGCAGTATTGGCGGTCTTATCGACTCGCCTAATAGTGCGAACATTGCATCACATGCCCATGCATTTTTAAAACATCCCAGCTGTAAACTTGTCGCTATTTGCGAACCCAACAGTGCAAACCAAAATGCGTTTATTGGGCGTTGGGGACAAATGGGCGTTTACCATTCGCTGGATGCTCTTTTGCAGTATGAAACTATCGATCTACTTGCTATTGCTTCGC
This sequence comes from Sulfurospirillum diekertiae, assembly GCF_002162315.1. NCBI lineage: Bacteria > Pseudomonadati > Campylobacterota > Epsilonproteobacteria > Campylobacterales > Sulfurospirillaceae > Sulfurospirillum > Sulfurospirillum diekertiae. The sequence goes on from NZ_CP021416.1 coordinate 2,773,807, forward strand.
CGACGCAATTTCATGCAAAAGCGTTGGAAGAGGCTTTACATGTAAAAAGTGTGCAAGCCATTTTGTGTGAAAAACCTTTGGTTGCAACGGCTAAAGAGTTGGCGCATATCGCACCAATGCTTCTTTCTAGCGAGAAAAAAATTCTGATTCATCTTATGAGACGGTATGACCCCTCTTTTATCAAACTTGCCAATGACATTGCCGCACAAAAATGGGGCAAAGCCGTGCGCTTTCAAGGCGTTTTCACCAAAGGCTTGCTTCACAATGGTGTACATATGCTAGCCGTTTTGAGTCACTTTTTTGGTGAGATAGAGAATATAAAATCTTTACATGTAAAACGTTTACACGAAGACATCAGTGGCGATTTTGAGGTTACCTGTAAAGAGGATAGAGGTGTGCTGAGTTGCATGGAAGAACTTCCTTATTCGGCATTTGAGCTTACCCTCTGGTTTGACAATGGTAAGGTAGAAATCAAAGAGGGAGGCTCTCGCATTGAGTCGTTCATCAAAATACCCTCACCTTTGTATGAAGGCTATTTTAGTTTGGAACATGAAGAGACTTTGCCCAACACATTAAAAGACTATGCTCTGCATTCCCTTGAATTTTTACTCCAAAATGACGATATAACCTGCAAACAGATCTTGCAAGAACACATCAATGTTCATACAAAAATTTTTGAAACCATTGCAAAAGAGAAATAAAAATGAAAAAATTAGCCATCAACGGCGGAGAGAAACTCAGAACTAACCCTTTTCCAGCTTATAACACCATAGGGACAGAAGAAGAGGAAGCGGTTCTCCGTGTGCTTCGTAGTGGAAAACTCTCTACCTATCTTGGTGCTTGGCATGAAGATTTTTACGGTGGAAGTGAAGTGCGCGCTTTTGAGAAAGCGTGGGCAACGTTTTTTGGTGTCAAACATGCCATCAGTGTCAACTCCGCAACCTCAGGGCTTATTTGCGCTGTAGGAGCAGCTGGGATCGAAGCGGGCGATGAAGTCATCGTGAGCCCCTACACTATGTCAGCCTCAGCCGTTGCACCGCTTTTTTACGGTGGTATTCCCGTGTTTGCCGATATCGAAAAAGATACTTACTGCCTAGACCCCAAAAGCGTTGAGCGAAAAATTACTCACAAAACGAAAGCCATCATCGTGGTGGACATCTTTGGTCAACCTTATGATGTAGAAGCCATCAATGCGATTGCTAAAAAGCACAACCTCATCGTCATCGAAGATGCGGCGCAAGCTCCAGGTGCTATGTACAAAGAAAGCTATGCTGGCACACTGGGCGATATGGGTGTTTTCTCGCTCAATTACCACAAACATATCCATTCAGGTGAAGGTGGTGTCATCGTCACCAATGATGACGCACTCGCCAATAAACTGCAACTTATCCGTAACCACGCCGAATCCGTCATCGCTAATAAAGGCTTTAGCTCTTCAGCTGAGCTTGTCAACATGGTTGGCTTTAACTTTCGTATGACAGAGATGGAGTGTGCCGTAGCACGTGAACAGCTTAAGAAACTTCCCTCTTTACTTCAAACACGCCAAGGAAATGTCGCCTACATCAACGAGGCACTGAAAAGCATTCCCTGCCTTAAAACAACAAAGACCAGAGAACATGCAAAACACGCTTTTTACGTGCATCCTTTAGAGTTTGACGCAAGCCTTGCAGGTGGTGTTCACCGTGATATTTTCATCAAAGCAGTCAAAGCAGAGCTTCCTCGCACCATCATGCGTGATGATTCTGATGTTTTAATCGGATGTGGTTATGTGAAACCCATCTATCTGCAACCTATGTTTGCACATAAAATTGCCTTTGGAAGTAAAGGCTATCCGTTTAATTTCTCTTCCATAACCTATCAAAAAGGCGACTGTCCCGTATGCGAAAACCTGCACTTTGAGCGTCTTTTTACCCATGAGCTGATGCGCCCCGGTATGAGTAGAAATGATATGGACGATGTGGTAAAAGCGTTTGTTAAAGTCTGGGAAAATAGAGAGGAATTGGTGTGAAATTAATTGGTGAACATCTCTATCTTCGCCCTTTACATGTAAACGATGCTTTGGGTGATTATCCCTCATGGCTAAACGATCGCGTGGTCTGCCAGTATAACTCTCATGGAGATACGCTCTATACCCAAGAGATGGCACTTTCCTACATTCAAAGCATGCAAAACAATCTTACATGTAAAGTTTTTGCCATGTGCGATAAAACAAGCGATAAACATATTGGAAACATTGCATTGCAAGCGATTTCTCCTAAAAATAAGAGTGCAGAATTTGCCATTTTATTGGGCGATAAAGCCTATTGGGGGAAAGGTCTCTCTAAAGAAGCAGGGAAACTTTTGCTAGACTATGGTTTTGACTTTTTAAAGCTACACCGTATTTATTGTGGAACCAGTGAAGCCAATGTTCCAATGCAACATTTAGCACGTTCCTTAGGCATGGAACTTGAAGGCAGGCGCAAAGAAGCGCTGTTGAAACATGAAAACTTTTACGACGTTTTAGAATACGGCATCGTTCAGAAGCCTATACAAAACCGCTCAACATCCGATATAGAGTCATAGTGTCACAAGGAGTATACATGTCACAATCAAATGAATCTAAATATAATTACGGACAACCTTTATACCCTGAACATTTAATTTATTGTGTACGCTGTTGTATGCCAAGTTCTAATGAAGGAATGCAGTTTGATGAAATGGGCGTTTGTCTTGCGTGTCAAGCGCAAGAGCAGAAAATGCACATTAACTGGAAAGAACGTGAGAGTACACTTCGTTCCATTTTAGAAGAGTACAAAGTAAAAGCTGGCAATAACTATGACTGTATTATCCCTATTAGTGGCGGTAAAGATAGCGTTTTTCAACTACATGTTCTAACAAAAGTCTATGGCATGAAACCACTCGCGGTAACGTTTAATCACAACTGGTATAGCGAAGTTGGAAAATTTAATCTTGAAAATTGTCTTGAAAAACTGGGGGTTGATCATATCATGTTTACACCCAACAAACCTCTTATTAAAAAACTTTTTGTTAAGTCGTTTTATAAAATCGGAGACTCTTGTTGGCACTGCCACGCAGGTGTTGGTGCATTTCCATTACAAATTGCCGTTAAATTCAATATTCCCTTACTTATTTGGGGTGAATCAGTCTGTGAGGTAAGCGGTAGAGCAAACTTTACCGATAAAGCGGTTAAATTTGACAGAGACTATTTTACAAAGGTTTCGGCAAAACTCTATCCTGAGCAAATGATTGATGATGAAATTACCGCAAAAGATCTCAAACCTTTTGAACTCCCAAGTTACGAAGATATTGAACGTGTTGGTGTCGTAGGCATTCATCTAGGCGATTATCTTTTCTGGGATGATGAGCGTCAAATGGAATTCATTAAAAAAGAGTATGAATGGAAAGAAGAGTTTAGAGCTGGGCATTACAAAGGATTCAAAGGCAATGAATGCAAATTTGAAACATTACATGACCATATGAAATTTGTCAAACGTGGCTTTGGTAGAGGAACCGATCAGGCAAGTTCCGATGTTCGCTATGGACTTTTAACCAGAGAAGAGGGATTTGAAGTCGCTAAAAAATACGACCAACAACGCCCTGCTTATTTAGACGATTTTCTCGATATGGCACATATCAGTGAAGAAGAATACACCACTGTCCTCAAAGCCATGCGCGAGGGTAAGTTCAAAGAAGCAAAATGAAAACACATTTAACACACTGTGATGCCACAGAACTCATCGGTTTATTAAAGGCTAAAAAAGTTAGCCCCAGAGAAGTTTCCGAAGCGTTTTTAAATGCTATCGCCCAAAAAGACCCTGTACTTCATGCCTGGGAATACATCAATCAAGAGGCTATTGATAGACAATTACGTAAAATTGAAACGCTTGATCCTAAAAGCCATCCTCTTTGGGGTCTACCTATTGGAATTAAAGACAACTATAACACATTTGATATGCCAACACAGATGGGTTCACCGCTTTGGAAAGACTTTACGCCTGGAAATGATGCAAGAGTTGTACACTACCTAAGACGTAGCGGTGCATTAATTCTTGGCAAAACAACAACCGCGGAGTTTGCTGTACACTACCAAGATAAAACGCGTAACCCTCACGACCTTGAACGCTCTCCAGGGACAAGTTCCAGCGGTTCAGCCGTTGCAGTCGCTGCTGATATGATTCCCGTGGCATTTGGAAGCCAAACAGCAGGTTCAATTGGCAGACCTGCAAGTTACTGCGGTGTATATGGATACAAACCCACCTTTGGCATCCTTCCTCGTGTTGGTGTGCTTAAAACAACCGATACACTCGATACACTTGGATTTTTAACCAAAAGTGCCAGAGATTTAAAGCTGATTTTGGATGCTTCTAGAGTACATGGGAAAAACTACGAATATGTCTATGAACATCTGGACAATTATAGCTCTACCCCAAAGAAAAGCTTTAAAATAGGTATTATCAAACATCCAAAATGGCATCTTGCTGACCACGTTGCCAAAGAAGCATTTCAACACTTTGTAGACAAGCTTAATCCTACTTTTTTTGAGGTTGAAGAACTAAAATATCCTGCTGAAATGGAAAAAATTTATGAGATTCATGGTCTCATTTACGATAAAACACTCTCCTACTATTTTAGAGAAGAGTTTAAACAAGGCACACTCATTAGTCCTATTTTTCATGAGATTATCACTCAAGGGCAAAAAACAACCCTAGATGCTTACAAACAATCGCTACAAAAACAAGCGTGCTTGACACTTGATTTTCATAACTATTTTGCATCGTATGATGTCTTACTAACTCTTACAACAGCCGATGAAGCACCTATTGGATTAACCACACCTGATATACCAGATTCAAATCTTATTTGGACATTTTTGGGGATGCCTACGGTTTCCATACCGGCACTAAAAGGCAAGCATGGCCTTCCTATAGGAGTACTTGCTATTGCTAAAAAATATGACGACTACTTGCTTTTAGAATGTGTAGAAAAAATTCAAAAGGAAAACAATGAAACATTATAAAACCGAACAAGAACATTTTTGGGCAGGTGAGTTTGGAAATGACTATGTACAACGTAACAAAGACCAAGAAATTATCGCTACGAATATCGCTCTTTTTTCAAAAATCATTGCCAAAGCGCCACATGTCAATTCTATCATAGAATTTGGCTCCAATATAGGGCTCAACCTTAAAGCGATCAAGCAGCTCCTTCCATCAGTTAGCCTTTCAGCGATTGAAATCAACCAGCTTGCCGTTGAACAATTAAAAGCTATGGGAGATATCCATGTGTATCATCAATCTATTTTAGACTTTATGCCCGATACACAAAGAGATTTAACCTTTATCAAAGGGGTTTTCATTCATCTTAACCCAGAATGGTTACCAATGGTTTATGAAAAATTGTATGAAAGCTCAAAACGCTATATTTGTGTTGTTGAATATTATAATCCAACACCAATTGAACTCTCATATCGAGGATTTGAAGGGAAATTATTTAAACGAGATTTCGCAGGAGAATTGATGGACAAATACCCTGATTTAACGCTGATCGATTATGGTTTTTGCTACCACCGCGACCCTGTGTTTCTTCAAGATGATTTGACATGGTTTTTGATGGAAAAAAAGGCTCTTTATGCATAGTATAGAAGCAGTAGCATTAAAAACATTTCAAGAAAACCTCACATACTTTGAAAAAAACCATAAGCCCCTTTATGAAAAACTTCTCATTTTAAACCAACTCATCGATGGGGGGCTTTATAAAGAACATTATGCTCTTGAATATAAAGAAGAGGGATATTTTGATATCTTAGAGATAAACAGTAATGAATGGCTCTATGGAGAAAACAGCATAGAATATTCAAAAAGAATAGTTGACAATCTCAATCTAAAACGTACAGGTGGAGTTTTCAAAGCACATAAATATATTTATGCAACCGAAGAGCAAGCTGACTACATCGATAAAAGTGAACTTTCATTTCATAACTCACTGTGGGCGACAATTAAAATCATTAATTACGCACAAGCCTATAATGGTTCAGAAACGTACATGTCTAGAGTTCATAAAGTTATTTTTTTAGATCTTGGATTAGGGCTTCATCTAGATGGTGTTCTTACAAAATTGAATCCTCAAGTGGCTTTTATTCAAGAGAAAAATCTTGAACTCTTTAGACTTTCATTGTTTGTGACCAATTATAAAAATTTAGCACAAAATCGTTTTGTTTATTTTTCGATTGCAGATGATGAACTCTCAGAAAAAACAACCTTTCTTCAGTTTTTGGATAAAGGGAATAATTATAATCTTACGATGAAACATATTCCTTTTAATCTCAATTATGAACCATCCCTCAGACGACTTCAAGGGTATGTTCTTTCCCAAAGCTATATTAGCTATGGATATAGCGCTATGCTTCTTCGATTTATTGATTCACCTCATTATTTATCGCAAAACTACTCTTTTTTAAATGTCAATAAAATGCATTCAAACAATCTCTTATCAGAAAAACCTATTTTACTTCTTTTTTCTGGACCTTCCACCTTGAAAAATATTGAGTGGGTTAAAGCAAATCGCCATCATTTTATCGTAGTTTCAGCACTTTCTACATGTAGACTTCTGCAACACAATAACATCTCCCCTGATGTTGTTGTGCATATTGATCCAGGAGCAGACGCTACAGCATCTCTTTTCGAGGGCATTGATGTAAAAGAGTACTTTAAAAACTCTATCGTGCTTTTAGCCTCCAATGTAGATGAGACGACTGTTCAAGAATTTGAACGCTCAAAAATACATTTTATAGAGCAAGGGACACTCTATAAAAAAGGTTTTGGAAGACTTTCAGCACCCAGTGTTGGTGAGTACAGTTATGGACTTTTTCTAGTCTTTGGAGCAAAAAAAATATTTTTATTAGGTATAGATTTAGCCCTAGATAGTGAAACACTTCAAACCCATGGAGGCTTTCACGTTGACCAAACACAAGGTAAAATCGATGAAAAAAATGCTTCTCTTGATCCTTCAGCTTCAGTTGAGTATGTGCGTGGAAATTTTTTAGATCAAGTACCTGTTCTCTCTCCTTATAAAATATCTCATATGCAATTTGAAGCTTTTACTGATATATTAAAAGATGCGACTACATCTGTTTATAACCTTAGTAATGGAGCATACCTTAAAGGTGCGGAACCACTTCATGTTGAAAACTATAACTGGGAACAATTTGCAATACTTGATCAAAGTGAGATACATCATAATTTGGGTCAGTTTTTTAATAGTATTGGCGAAGCAGAGTTTAATGAAGCAGATAAAAGACAAATTAAATACCAAGTTTCAGAAGCCAAGAAGCTCGAAAAAATCATCAAACAGTTCCAAAAAAAGAAATTTGCACATGTTGAAGCATTCTTAAATACACTAAGCCAGCTCTCTTGGGATCTTAGTGATATGGATTATAAGCGTAACTCTGATTTAGCCCAAGTATATTACGAATATTTTCCTATTATACTAAGCTATATCTTTGACCTTTTCAACACAAAAGACCTTGCCAATCCTCATAAGCACATGGTGCAAATTAATGCTATATTGGTCAAACAACTGCTTAAAATATCAACACTGTATATTTCTAAACTTGAGGGTTATGTAAAATAATGCTAAGAGAATAAAGAAGGAAACCGAGCCAAAAGGCTCGGTCATTTAAGGAAACGTATCTAAGACTGCTATGCGACCTTAGGCATTGTCACTATTGTAACAATTTTAATACGTTTTGTTGTACAGAATTCGCTTGACTCATTGCATAACTTCCTGATTGAGCAAGAATGTTATATTTTGAGAAGTTAGCTGATTCTGAAGCAAAGTCAACATCACGAATATTAGACTCAGCACTCTTAACATTTACTTGTGTTACAGAAATATTATTGATAGTTGAAGTGATTTGATTTTGAACAGAACCTAAATCTGAACGAATAGTATCAAGGTTTGTCATCGCTGCACTAACTGTATCAATAGCTTTCATCGCACCTTCAAGTGTTGTAACATCAATTTTTGAAAGGTTGCTAAACGTTGTATCTGTTAAAGAAGCACTATTTTGGTTTCCACCATTGGCTGCAAGTTTTGAACCTGCTTGAATACTACCAGCAGTGCCAGTGCCTTTAAGCAACGTCATGTCATTCTGTGTATAAATATCAGCTGTTGTTGTAAGATCGGTTCCTAGAACTGTACCCGCTTTGATACCAACACCAGCATTACCCGCTTGTGCAGCAGTAAGATCTTGTGTTATAACTGTACCCGCTTTTAACACTGTACCTGAAATCAACAATGAACCTGCTTTAACAAGCATATCACTATTTAGTGATGTAGCACTCACCATAGTAACCTCTCCACCTAAAGAAGAGCCTTCTTTAATGATAGAAGCCGATGTAAGGATTGAACCTACTTTAAGATCCGTTGCTTGTGTTGTAACATGAGCAGCAGATGTAATAACAATACTTTGACCAAGAACACTTCCAGCCGCCATTGTAGAACCAGCACTAAGAACACTACCTGTTTTAAGAGTCATATCTGTTGCAAGTGTTGAAGTAGAAGATAGCGTTATATCAGCTCCCGTAATAGTTCCTGCCAATAAAGTACTACCATCACCTATTTGCGCAACATTACTCGTTGAAGCTACATTGATTGTCATATCTTTTGAAAGAATGACGCTAGAGCTTAATGTTAAGGCTGCGGTTAAGGTCATCCCTGATTTGTAAGAAACACCCGCAACTGTCATGTCTTGTTGAAGCACAGTGCCAGCATCGAGCTTTGTATTAGCCGCTAATGTTGAACCGGCTTTAACAAACATATCACTGCTTAATACTGTATCAGCACTAACACCAATTTTTGATGCAAGAACAGTATCTTTGTTAACTACACTACCAGAAGCAAGAGTAGAGCCAACCGCTAGAGTCATATCAGCTGTTGAGGAGTCTGTAACTAAACTCATACCTGCCGTTGCTGTAATAATTACACCTGTTTTTGTTCCTGCAGCAAGAGTACTACCGATACCAAGTGTACTACCAATTGCCAACTGAGAATCTTGAACCATATTCGTTGAACCAGTCGTTGTGATATCTGCACCAGCAGCTTTACCAAGATCAGAACCTGTAATTTGGAATGTAGCAGAACCTGCTTGAACGACTTCAAGATGACCAATTGTACTCATTTTGTCAGATGTAGTTCCCAAAACAGCAGAAGCATCACCCGTAACACTAATGGCACGACCATCACTTGCTGTCAATGTGAGTTTACCTGCAGATGTGGTTGCAGAAACACCTGTTTGAGTTGTTTTGCTGTTGATCGCTGTTAATAATGCACCATCACTGTCGTTAGCAGATACATTGATAGCACCAATATTGATGCCATTGATTGAAAAATCATTGCCTGTAGTACCTGCAGCAACTGCTGTATCTGTTGTTGTACTAACAACTGCTTTTGCTGTAATACCTGTTTCAGCACTGTGTTTATTAATAATGCCGGCAAGATTACCAAGACCATTTTCAGGATCATTGTTTGACAATACATTTACTGACTCAAGCGTAATTGATTTACCACTAATCGCACTTTTCAACGTTAATTGATTTTCACCAGCAGCAACGGTAAGTGTTGCACGACTCGTTTGACCAATTTGACTTGTCTCTGCAGAAGAGATTGAAGCTTTAATCGTCTCATTCGCATTTGCACCAACTTGGAACTCTTTATTGGTAAAGGTACCAGAAAGAAGTTTTTGACCGTTGAACGATGTTGTTTTAGCAATAGTGTTCAAGTTCTCAAGTAGACGGCTGATGTCTTTTTGAATGGCTAGACGAGAAGTAGAGTTTTGACCATCAGATGCTGCTTGTACAGATTTAGTCTTGATAGTATCAAGAACGTTTGAGTACTCGCTAAGCGCACCATCGGCAGTCTGAATCAAACCGATTGCATCGTTACCATTAGAGACAGCTTGACCAAGTGAACTTGCTTGTGCACGAAGTGAGTTTGCAATTGCAAGACCAGAAGCATCATCTGCTGCTTTATTGATACGAAGACCTGAAGACAATTTGGCAAGTGAACTGTCCAAATTTCTGTTGTTGACTGCAGCACTTGTTTGTGCAGTAAGTGATGCAACGTTTGTGTTAATACGGAAACCCATGATAAATCCTTTTATCTTTTGTATTTCGCAGGCATCCTTGCCTTTGATAGAAACAAGATCGTCTCCTCAAAAAAAAAACTTTAATCCAAGAGACTATTTTTTAAAAAGATTCTTTTTTAGATAGAATACACAAAAAATGTTTACATGTAAAGATGGAAAATAAGTGAAAAAATCTCATTATTGTCGAATCCCCGACTAAAGCAAAAAACGATTAAGAATTTTTTAGGTAAAGACTATACAGTTGTCGCTTCTAAAGGACATATCCGCGATCTTCCCAAAAGCAGTTTTGGTATTAAGATCGACAACCAAACTTTTGTTCCAGAGTACCGTATCCCCAAAGATCATGCTGCGGTGGTTAAAGAGATCAAAGATCTTGCCAAAGTTGCGGATCAAGTCTATATCGCGACCGATGAGGACCGTGAGGGGGAAGCCATTGGTTTTCATATTGCCACAGCTATTGGAAAAGACCCACAATCGCTCCCACGTATTGTGTTTCATGAAATTACGAAAAATGCCATTACGCATGCTTTAGAAAATCCAAGAGTTTTAGATGCGAGTAGTATTAATGCACAACAAGCCAGACGCTTGCTTGACCGCATTGTGGGCTATAAGCTCTCTCCTCTGCTCTCTTCCAAGATCCAAAAAGGGCTCAGTGCGGGACGCGTTCAATCCTCCACACTTAAAATCGTTGTAGATCGTGAAAAAGAGATAAGAGCATTTAAAGAAGAAGAGTTCTGGAGCATCGACGCACTGTTTAATAAAACGATTGAATCCTCTTTGGTAGAGTTTGAAGGGGGCAAAATCGAAAAAATGACAATTTCTAATAGTGAACGTGCCCATACTATTAAAGATAAGCTTTTGAAGGAAACGTTTAAAGTGGCTCTTTTGGAGAAGAAAGAACGTGAAAGCTCTCCAAGCCCCGCTTTTATGACGTCAACGCTTCAGCAAAGTGCTTCAAGTGCTTTGGGTTATTCGCCTAAAAAAACAATGATGGTTGCACAAACCCTCTATGAAGGTGTTAAAACGCATCAAGGGGTTATGGGTGTTATTACGTACATGAGAACGGACTCCTTAAATATTTCCAAAGAAGCCATCGAAGCAGCTCGCGATCAAATCAAAAAACATTATGGCAACGCTTATTTACCTGAAAAACCACGTTTTTATGCGAATAAATCTAAAAGTGCCCAAGAAGCACACGAAGCGATTCGCCCTACAATATTAGAATTTACACCCCATATTGCTAAAGAGTTCCTCAAACCGGATGAACTTAAACTCTATACATTGATTTATAACCGCTTTTTAGCGTCTCAAATGAACAATGCGCGTTTTGAATCGCAAACGCTTATGTTTGAAAGCAATAGCGGTAAGTTTAAAGCAAGCGGTCGCAAACTCCTTTTTGATGGTTTTTATAAAGTCTATGGCGACAATGACAAAGATAAACTCTTACCAGATCTAACATTAGGTCAAGAGGTAAAACTAACCAAAATTGATGCAAACCAACACTTTACAGAACCGCCATCACGCTATTCAGAAGCTAGCCTCATTAAAAAACTGGAAAGTTTAGGTATTGGTCGTCCATCAACGTATGCACCAACGATTTCGGTATTAACAGCGCGTGATTACATCACGATTGAGAAAAAGCAACTTATTCCAAGTGAAATAGCGTTTAGCGTCACTGAACTTTTAGAAAAACACTTTCCTCAAATTGTCGATTCATCTTTTACCTCCACTATGGAAGAAACTTTAGACTTAATTGCTGAAGATAAAGAAGATTGGCAAACAACCTTATGGAATTTTTACGAACCATTTGAACAACAAGTAGTTGCAGGTAAGACGAATATTGAAAGTCAAAAAGTCGTCGTTTTCACAGGTGAAATGTGTCCAGACTGCGGGAAAGAACTTGTTAGACGCAAAGGTCGCTTTGGTGAATTTATTGCATGTAGTACCTATCCTACCTGTAAATACACTCAAAATATCAAAAAAACGAGCGATGTAGCGCCAAAAGAGCAGATTACCTTAACGGTTCCATGTCCTGAATGTGGTGGTTCTATTATTGAGCGAAGTTCACGCAGAGGAAAATTCTTTGGTTGCGGGAACTACCCAAAATGTAAATTTATTTCTAATCATGAACCAACCGATAAAAAATGCCCAGAGTGTGGTTACATTATGTCAAAAAGAGAACTTCGTAAAAAAGAGATTTTTGAATGCATCAAATGTAAACACAAAGAGGAAGCTTAAGAAGCTCCTCTTGATTTCTCTCTTCTAAATTATACCGATCATAAGGAATACTCACTCATGAAAAAATCAATTTTTTTATGTGCTATATCAAATATCTCTAGTGGAAGCTGTGCGGAAGATTGTGGATTTTGCACACAAAGTGCTCGTCACCATGTCGATATAGCGCGTTACAAATATAAACCAGTCGAACAAATTGTTTTTGAGGCAAAAAATGCTGCAAACAATGGTGCTATTGGATTTTGTCTTGTTACATCTGGGCTTGGACTTGATGATAAAAAACTCGCTTTCGTTTGCGAAGCAGCACGTGCTGTTAAAGCAGAACTTCCTGATTTGAATTTGATCGCTTGCAATGGAATTGCGACTGTTGAGCAACTCAAGATGCTCAAAGATGCGGGTATCAACTCATACAATCACAACCTAGAAAGTTCTGAAACCTTTTATACTAAGATTTGTACCACTCATTCTTGGGAGAGTCGTTACCAAACCTGCATGAATGTTAAAGAAGTAGGCCTCTCTTTATGTAGTGGTGGTATTTTTGGACTTGGTGAGAGCCAAGAAGAGCGAACTGCATTTATACAAAATGTTAAGTCATTGAGTCCAGATACAATGCCTCTTAATTTTTACATTCAAAACCCTGCACTGCCACTGAAAGCTGCACCTTTAAGTGAAAAGGAAGCATTAAAAATTATTACTGAAGTAAGAACGGCTCTCCCAAATACACGACTGATGGTAGCTGGGGGACGTGAAACAACATTTAAAAGCAAAGAATGCGATATATTTGCAGCAGGTGCTGATGCTATCGTCATCGGGGACTATCTAACCACCAAGGGGGAGCTCCCAGCAAGTGATCGTGAGATGATCGAACGCTTGGGCTATGAGATTGCCACAACCTGTCATGCGTAGCAGATTTACTGCTACGCTCTACCTAAAACTTTCAAACTAACTTTTATACTATTCTTCTCTCTAATATAATAATGCTTACAATTTATTAAGCAGGCAAAACAAAATTTGATATAATATTTTATTATTTAATAAAGGATGCGTATGAGTAAAGAGTCAGTTACCCTTATCGACAATCGTACGGGCACAGAGTATGAATTTCCGATCCTTAAGTCAACACTAGGACCTGATGTTGTTGATATTTCAACATTCTATGGTAGCACAGGTATGTTTACCTTAGATCGTGGTTTTACCTCCACAGCAAGCTGTAGGTCACGTATTACATATATTGATGGTGATCTTGGAAAGTTGATGTATCGTGGTTATGATATTGCGTATCTTGCAACCAAAAAATCATTCTTAGATACTGCTTTTTTACTCTTACACAAAGAGCTTCCTACAAAAGATGAATATAAAAACTTTTTAATGGAGCTCAAAAAGCGTTCCTTTATTCATGAAAGTATGCGTAAACTTTTTGATGCCTTTCCTGATAATGCACACCCAATGGCAATTCTATCAGCAGCTGTTTCAGCACTCTCAACCTTTTACTTTGATCACCTAGATATGGATTCACCGGAAGAAGCAAAAGAGATGGCGCACCGCATTGTTGCTAAAATTCCAACAATTGCTGCCTTTTCATATCGTTATTCTCAAGGCCTACCCATCATCTACCCTGATTTAGATAAAGGGTTCACAGAAAACTTTCTCTATATGATTAGAGGGTATCCTCATCATCACATTGACCTTAAACCAATCGAAGTCAAGGCGCTTGACACCATCTTTACCCTCCATGCAGACCACGAACAAAATGCCTCTACCACTGCCGTTCGCGTTGTTGCATCTACACATGCACACCCTTATGCGGCTATTTCAGCAGGTATTGGTGCTTTATGGGGACGAGCACATGGTGGAGCCAATGAGTCGGTTATTCGTCAACTTGAACTTATTGGAAATGTGGATAATGTGGATAAATATATTGCAAAAGCAAAAGATCCTAATGATCCATTTAGATTGATGGGCTTTGGTCACAGAGTGTATAAAAACTTCGATCCACGTGCAACTATTTTGAAAAATCTCCAAAAACAGTTGGTCAATGAGCTTTCGATTGATAGTGAATTGATGGAAGTTGCCCATCGTATTGAAGAGATTGCTTTGAATGATGAATACTTTATTAAACGTAAACTCTACCCAAATATTGACTTTTACTCAGGACTTATCTTGCAAGCACTTAAAATTCCAAAAGAGATGTTTGCGGTTATCTTTGTTATTGGTAGAACACCTGGTTGGATTTCACAATGGCTTGAGCTTAAAGAGCAGCCTGATATGAAAATTGCACGTCCTCGTCAACATTACCTTGGACCACTTGAGCGTACACCTAAATACGAGATATAACACTCTTTACATGTAAGGATTTTTCCTTACATGTAAAGCCTCTTTTTACTTTAACTTAATAATATATCCACCCTTAAAAGCTTCTATATCATAACGATAATGACCATCCAACAAAATAGCAATCCGATAAAAATCATCATGATCGCCAAGGGTTGCTGAAACAAAAGGAGCTTTTTTAAAATCCAATGTTCTCGTGGCATAAGAATTGACCTTTTTGAAATCAACAACCACTTTATAGGGATCTGCTATCAAAAAATCGCGCACTTTAGTATCTTTAGTAAAAATAGTAATCTCATTCTGATTGATATAAAAAGAGAGGTCATCTATCAATTTAAATGTATTCCCCTCCACATTTGTATTCGGGGTAATGAGACTTGCAATTTTTTTCCTCTTTAAGGGCAGGTACTTTTTTTTCAGCACTTTTTTTAGAGTCAGAAACATTCACAGGAAGCACAATGGGTGAGGAGGCATTGGCATCAGCTTTTGCATTGCTTAAGATAAGGGGGAGATGCCAATCAATATTTTTTTCAATCCCAACAACTTCTTCACTAATAGAGCCATCTAAATTTTGGAAAGTAACAGAAGCACTTTTTAAAATCCGCGCACTGCTTGGAAGGGTTAAACTAGCATTGACAAAATCTGTTCGCTCCTCTTTAATCTGTGTTGTTTGTCCAACGTCTTGAGGAGACATATTTGTCTCAAAAGGATTTTCTCTCGCCTCTAGTATCACTGCAAGAGATAGAAAAAGCCAAAGAATCTTCTGCATATGTTCTCCTTAATTTATCTATCAGGGTCCAACTGTCGTAACTCAAAATACTCTTTTTGTAATACAGCATTCTCTTCTTTGAGATTTTTTATTTTTACAGTTAAGGTGTCTTTATCAGCTTGAAGATTTAAAAGCACGTCGAGTGAACTTTTACCAAAGAGAACATCACCAATATACAGACCAAATCCTACAACAAGAACAACTAAAGATAAAACCTTAAGATAAAAGAGAGCAGAGCTTCCACTCTCTTCGGTTTCTTCTTCAAATTCGTCTAAAACTTCACTCATTTAATAAAGAGCTGTTTTCCTATGTAATCGCCAAATTCTAACTCTTTATCAATTTCTAATAAACGGTTGTACTTGGCGGTTCGCTCACCTCTGGCAGTTGCACCTGTTTTGATTTCACCTGTATTCAGAGCTACCGCAAAATCAGCAATAAAGGCATCTTCACTTTCACCACTTCGATGGCTCATAACACATTTATAATTATTGCGTTGAGCTAAGCGTACTGTCTGCATTGTCTCTGTCACAGTACCAATTTGATTTGGTTTAATCAAAATAGCATTACCAATACCTTTTGCAATACCTTCACTTAAGATTTTTTTATTGGTTACAAAGAGATCATCGCCAACCAATTGAACTTTTGAGCCCAATTTTTCAGTCAAAAGTTTCCACCCATCCCAGTCATCTTCGCTTAACCCATCTTCAATAGAAACAATTGGGTATTTTGCGCAAAGATTTTCATAATAAGAAACAAGCTCTGCACTACTCAATGTTCTTTTTTCAGACTCAAGTCTATAGCCACCACCATCAGCTACAAGCTCGCTACTGGCAACATCTAATGCAATGCCAATATCAACACCCGGTTTATAACCCGCTTTTTCGATTGCTTGCATAATCACTTTGATAGGTTCTTCATTATCTTTCAAATTCGGCGCAAAACCGCCCTCATCGCCAAGTGCGGTGCTTTCACCCATAGCTGCAATGATTTTTTTCAACTGATGATACACTTCCACACAAGATCTTAATGCTTCTCCAAAATTCTCAAAGTTGAGAGGCATAATCATATATTCTTGAAAATCAACGCTATTATTGGCATGGCTACCACCGTTGATAATATTAAACATCGGTGTTGGAAGCGTCATTGCATTTGCACCGCCAAGATAGCGATAAAGAGGAATGCCAAGACTTAGTGCAGCCGCACGTGCAACAGCCATAGAAACACCAAGCACCGCATTTGCTCCTAGTCGACCATAGTTCTCGGTACCATCCAATTTTAACATCGTTTCATCAATAAATGCTTGATTGAAAGGACTCAGCCCAATCAACTCATCCGAAATTTCAGTATTGACGTTTTCACATGCTTTGAGTACGCCTTTGCCCATATAACGACTATCGCTATCTCTGAGTTCTAATGCCTCACGCTTACCTGTGCTTGCCCCACTTGGTACAATTGCACTTGCAACAGTGCCATCACTTAAGGTTACTTTTGCCCGAACGGTTGGATTTCCTCTACTATCTAAAACTTCGTCTGCCGCAATATCTTCAATATAGATCATTCATCTTCCTTTATATCATCAACGCCACATGCCATTACCATTGCATTGCCACTGATGGCTTGTTTTATTTTTTCCTCAATTTCCAACGATGTTTCTTTGTTCTCTTTTAAAAATGCTTTCACATTCTCGCGACCTTGCCCTAATTTTGTCTCATTATAGCTAAACCAAGCGCCGCTCTTATCGATGATATCTAGTTTTACACCATAATCAACGATCTCGCCCTCTTTCGAAATACCTTCGCCGAACATAATATCAAACTCTGCTTGACGAAACGGAGGTGCCACTTTATTTTTAATGACTTTTGCTTTAACTCTGTTACCAATCTGCTCTTCGCCTTGTTTCAGTGTCGCGATTTTTCGCACATCAATACGCACTGAAGCATAAAACTTCAAAGCATTACCACCGGTAGTCGTTTCAGGAGAGCCATACCCCATCGTACCAATTTTCATACGGATTTGGTTAATAAAAATAACCGTCGTGTTCATTTTATGTACGACTGCCGTTAACTTACGAAGTGCTTGACTCATGAGTCTTGCTTGAACGCCCATGTGCGAATCGCCCATATCACCTTCAATCTCGCTTTTTGGTGTCAATGCCGCTACGGAGTCAATAACGATGACATCTACCGCACCACTACGCGCCAATGTCTCCACAATATCAAGAGCCTGCTCACCAAAATCAGGTTGAGAAACCAAAAGATTTTCAATGTCAACGCCTAGATTACCAGCATATTTCACATCAAGCGCATGTTCTGCATCAACAAAGGCACAGACGCCACCATTAGCTTGCGATTCTGCAATGATTTGAAGTGATAATGTCGTTTTTCCTGAACTCTCAGGTCCATAAATTTCAATAATACGCCCTTGTGGAATACCACCGATTCCCAGTGCAAGATCAAGTCCAATAGAGCCTGTGCTAATTGAAGCCATGGGCTCAACTACTTTATCCCCTAGTCTTACCAGTGCCCCTTTACCAAAGGCTTTGTCAATCTGTTTGATCGCAAGATCAAGTGCTTTTTTCTTATTTTCATCGATTTGCATTGTACTACCTCTTTTATAGTGTTAATATTTTATCATTTCGAGCTTGAAAAAGCCCTTTGAAGCAATTCTATACGATTTCTTTGAAAGCAGTTCAAAATATTTCAATATGGAATATGTTAAAATGATTTAAAATTTTCCAAGGATACTTTTGAAAACGATTACTGTAGCACATTCACCGGATGCTGATGATATTTTTATGTATTTTGCCATCAAATTTGGCTGGGTTAGCACACAAGGTTTGAGTTTTGAAAACATCGCCCTCGACATTGAAACTCTCAATCTTGAAGCCCTCAAAAATAGCTATGATATCACCGCTATTAGCTTTGCTCTCTACCCTAAAATCCGCAATGAATATGCCCTTTTACGTACAGCAGTAAGTTTTGGTGAAGGATATGGTCCCAAACTTGTAAAACGTAAAGAGACCAAACTCAAACGTAATTTTAAAGTAGCTCTCAGTGGCACACATACAACGAATGCTCTTTTATTTAAAATCGCCTACCCTGAAGCGCGCATTATCTATAAAAATTTTTTAGAGATTGAACAAGCCGTTATTGATGGAGAAGTGGACGCGGGTGTTTTGATTCACGAAAGCATTTTAAATTTTAGTGATACCCTTGTGGTTGAACGAGAATTGTGGGATATCTGGAGAGAGCTTTGCAAAGAAGAACTTCCTTTACCACTAGGAGGCATGGCTTTGCGTCGTTCTATGCCAATTTTACGTGCGATTGCATGCGAAGATGCCCTCATTCAGGCCGTGGATGTTGCGCATACCCATCAAGGAATTCTTTCCAAAATGCTATTGGAACGAAACCTCGTACGAGTCGATCAAGCCACACTTAAAAAATACTTGGGACTCTATGCCAATGAAAATTCGATCGATATGAGCGACATTCAATACCAAGCAATCGACAAACTTTTTGAACTTGGATACAATCACGGTTTTTATGACCAACAAATCAAAGCGCGTGACTATCTTATTCCCAAAGAATACGAAGCATTGCGAAATAGCTAGAGAGGTATTTTATGGAAGCTAAACTCATCGGACTCGGCGTTGAAACGTTTAAAATAGCGCTTTATCTCTCCATGCCGATGCTCCTCTCAGGACTCATAGCAGGTCTTGCAATTAGTATTTTTCAAGCGGTTACCCAAATCAACGAATCCACACTGAGCTTTGTTCCAAAGATCCTTGTCACCATCGTTGTCGCTATCTTTACGATGCCATGGATGATGAACATGATGATTGAGTTTACAACGCGAATGATTGATATGATCCCTTCCTTTGTTTTTTAAATGACAAAATCGATTAACTTTTCGACTTATTCAAGTATTAAGATTGGTCCAACATTGGATGTTTTGTTACTTGATTCCATCATTCCGTTGCCTTCAGACTATCGCCTGATTGGTGGCGCAAATAACCTTCTTGTCAGCTCCACCCCTCAACCACTTGCCATGCTCGATAAGTGTTTTGACTTTATACGCTTAGAAGAAAATGTTTTGCATATAGGAGGTGCCACACCCAGTGGCAAAATCCTCTCGTTTGCCAAGAAGCATGATCTTGCGGGTTTTGAGCTGATGCAAAAACTCCCCGGAACGCTAGGTGGCATGGTGGCTATGAACGCGGGGCTAAAAGAGTGGGAAATTTTCAATGACCTCATCGCCATTCGAACCGAAAACGGCTGGAGCGAAAAAGCACAGATAGAACATGGCTACCGCTTCGCAAAAATAGAGGGTATTGTCTATGAAGCGACCTTTACATGTAAAAAAGGTTTTGATGAAAATCTGCTGGCGATGTTCAAAAAAATGCGTGACAATCAACCCAAAGAACCGAGTGCAGGAAGCTGTTTTAAAAATCCTGTTGGGCACTTTGCGGGAAAGCTTATTGAAGAGGTGGGATTTAAAGGAAAACGTGTTGGCAATATGATGTTTAGCAATGTCCATGCCAACTTCTTAGTCAATCTTGGAGGTGGCACGTATGAAGAAGCCATCACACTTATAACGGCCGTCAAAGAAGAAGTATTAAAACGCTTTGGCGTAAAACTTGAAGAAGAGATCATTATTTTGTAACGACCAAAAAGGAAAATAGATGCAAAAAACAGCTTTAGTCACGGGGGGAAACAAAGGTATAGGTCTTGAAGTCACAAAAGCTTTTTTAGCCTTAAACTATGATGTCATTATCCTTGCACGCGACTTTAAAAATTTTGAGCTATCAACACACCCTAACGTCAAAACTATCGTGTTCGATTTAATACAAGTCGATGCGATTCCTGCACTCATTGCCTCACTTCCAGCGATTGATATTCTCATCAACAATGCCGGCATTATGTACGCGATTCCTTACCAAAACTACAAAAATGATCACATTAATACCATGCTTAAAATCAATCTTGAAGCACCCGTGAAGCTCATTGAAGAGGTGGCAAAAACCATGCTTGAAAAAGGTGGTCGCATTGTCAACAATACCTCTATTGCTGGGCAAATTGGGCATCCTGATATTTGGTATGGTATCACTAAAGCAGGACTTATTAATGCCACGAAGAGCTTTTCAAAAATATTTGAAGGTAAAATCATCATCAACGCCGTAGCACCGAGTCCCGTTGCAACGGATATGCTTAACACCATCCCCCAAGCACGCCAGGAAGCTTTTTTAAAATCCGTCATTTCAAAACGATTCGCACAGCCTGAAGAGATTGCTAAAACCATTGTTTGGCTTTCTACGGAGTCACCTGAGTACATCAATGGCACCGTTATTGACATCAACAACGGATCGTTTCCACGTTAATGCTCAATATAATGAAGTGTTAAAATAATCCCATACATCCACGATGAATAAAGGAATGTATAAAATAAGCTGTATTGCAAACTCAATGCCAAGTTTCCTTTACATCGCATAGCATACTTGAGAACTAAGCGTGTGGCACGAAAAAAAAAATCCAATAAAGCATCGCCGCTAGAAAAATAATCAAATACCATGATACTAAAACAATAGCCCAACCAAACAATATTAAAATAAGAGCAGCAAGAATTGCAAAAATAAAACCTCCCAACCCCTCAAAAATACTACCTACGCCTTCTATTAATGCAGATATATCAGGCGTTCCTCCTGAAAAATCTGGTAGTTTTTTTATATCAATGTGATCAGTTAGTTTGCCAATATTATCTTTAACCTTTAGCCCAAAATAAAGCCCATAGCTCATCAATACAAATAACATAATAGATACAAAAGAGAGAACCAACAGAGCATTCTCATAAAGAGCTCGAGGAGTTTTTATATTAAGAAAATAATCGAGTCCACAAGAGAGGATAATCACAAAAGAGATTAAAAGAACAACGCTTTTAGAAAAAATATGCTGACGGGCTACCATCTATTTTCCTTATACCCTTGCTAACCAATTTACACTTAAAACGTAATAAATTAAAAGAAAATAATCTTTCGTATGTGCTGCGTACTTTTAAATCAACTATGCTTACAAAAGTGCCTTTAGCATAGGCTTCCACGGCACAGCGACCTATCATTGCGGCATTATCAGAGCAAAATTCCATTTTTGCAGTATGCAGTGTCGCTTTTTTGGAAGCACAAAACGCTTCGAGTTCGCCTCGTAAATAGAGATTTGCACTCGCTCCTCCCACTACTCCAAAATGCTCCACAGAACGCTCTTTATACGCTTTTTTGATCTTTTGCATCAGATGCGCAACGGCCACACGCTGAAACGATGCACAGATATCGCAGATGGTCTGTTCATCCAACTTTTCTTGCGCTTCAACGCAAAGTCTCACTTGGTTTTTAAGACCCGAATAACTAAAGGCCAGTAGCGAAGTAGAAGTGCCTTGTAAAGGAATCGTAAAATCAAATCGTTTGGCATTGCCTTTTAAAGCATACGCCTCGATAAGAGGTCCAGCAGGATATGGAAGTCCTAACATTTTTCCTACCTTGTCAAAACTCTCGCCAAAGCTGTCATCCATCGTTGTTGCAAGCAATGTTATTTCTTCTAAGCTCTTTACATGTAAAAGCTGTGTGTGTCCTCCTGAGACCAATAAAACATCCATCGGAAAACGTATTTCATCTTCGATAAAGAGGGAGCAGATATGCCCTTTGAGATGATTAATCCCCAGTAGTGGAAGATGAAGAGCAACGCTGAGTGCCTTTGCCATGCTGACACCTTCGACCAAGCTAACGGAAAGTCCTGGCTCATTGGTTACGGCAATGGCTTTTAGTTCACTAAAATAAGGCTGTGCTTCTTCAAGTATTTTGGGAAGCGTTACCGCGTGAAGACGTGCCGCAAGTTCGGGTACAACACCACCGTATTTAGCATGTTCCGCGTCTTGTGAAATTTTTTTGTGAAAAAGAAGTTTTTTATCGCTTAAACGTGTGATCGCAATCGAGCTATCATCACAGCTACTTTCAATGCTTAAGATCATCTATACAATCTTCACATGCCATGGCTCATACCGAACACCATCTCCATTACCAATGGTATAGCGTGTCGAAACGTAAGAGAGCTTTTGCAAATTCCAAAACTCTTCCGTACGTGCAAAATTAGCTGTAAAATTTTGACGTCCCCAGCCACGTTTTCCCACATCAAAATCACCTACTGAATGGTAAGAAAATCCGGGAGGGACTAAAGAACGTGTCGCAATGGTAATATTGCCATTTTCATTTTTAATTTTTTCCATATGAAGGCTGAGTTGCTTCATGACACTGCGAACACCCGATGTTAAAATCAGTGTTGGCCCAATATCTTTCATTAAGCGCGTTAAAAGCTCTTGTGAAGTCTCTCGGTAGACATAATGCCCTGTACCATCAATTTTAGTGACATCTTTTTCAGGAATACTATGACTCAAATCTTCAACCGTTCGTTTCCCATAAAAACCATAAATTACAGGATCGGTATAAAAAATTTCTTCAATGTAAGCAATTTCAGCAGGTGTAAAGGCGCCTATTTTAGGATAATTTTTAGCAATCTTAAGTGTTTCATCAAAAGAGATGAGATTAAAGTTAGCGTAACCAACTGTTCGCTCAACCATATCAAGCTTTTTCATCACAGCGTCAAAAATAACCTTTTGCTCATCTTTAAGCCAAATATCGGGATGTTTTAACTCATCAGCCTGTGCCAAACTTCCTACTAACGTTGCACCCATTAATCCTAAAAAATATCTTCGTTTCATACTCTGCCCTGTTTCATTGTTTCCTGCTAT
Organism: Sulfurospirillum diekertiae; assembly: GCF_002162315.1. Classification (NCBI taxonomy): domain Bacteria; kingdom Pseudomonadati; phylum Campylobacterota; class Epsilonproteobacteria; order Campylobacterales; family Sulfurospirillaceae; genus Sulfurospirillum; species Sulfurospirillum diekertiae. The sequence goes on from NZ_CP021416.1 coordinate 2,797,077, forward strand.
GATTATAACATGTGCATTTGATTTTTTAATAAAAGCTCTGCATCTGCGGCGGCGATAGGCTTACTAAAGAGATAACCTTGCATTAACTCACACCCACTGCTATAGATAAACTCTTTTTGACCTTGTGTCTCAACACCCTCTGCTAAGACTTTGAGCCCCAAACCACGCCCAAGCTCAATGATCGTTCGAGCGATTGCACGATCTTCCCCGCTCTCTTCTAAATTCTGAACAAAACTTTGATCGATTTTTAGCTTTGTAATCGGGAGTTGTTTAAGATACGCTAGCGAAGAGTGTCCCGTTCCAAAATCATCAATCGAAATATCAACCCCTAATTCTCGAAACCGTTTTAACAGTGCTATGGATTTAGTAGTATCTTTCATAATAAATCGTTCAACAATTTCCATTTCTATCCATTCAGGCTTACACCCACTCTCGCGTAAACTTTGAATCATAAAAGCGACTAATCCAGCCTCTTCCAGCTGTTTTCCCGCAATATTAATCGCAGTTTTTCCAGGATCAAGCCCCATGTCATACCAAACTTTGATCTGACGCATCACCTCTTTAATCACCCAATTTCCAATCTCAATGATGAGCTCGCTCTCTTCTGCAATATTGATAAAATATCCCGGTGCCGTCAAACCTCGTGTTGGATGATTCCAACGAATAAGTGCTTCAAAACCCACAATTTTTTCACTTTGAAGATTAATTTGTGGCTGATAGAAAATCACAAACTCATTTTTATCCAGTGCTTTACGCAAGCTCTTTTCAATTTCCAGATGTTCATTTGTCTCTTGGTTCATCTCTTGATCAAAAAAGACATAACGATTGCGCCCTTTTGATTTAGCTTTATACATCGCAATATCAGCATTTTTGAGGAGTTTACTCGCGACTTCACCATCATTTGGATAAACGCTCACACCAATACTCATGGTGATTTTAAAACTCTCATTTCCCAAAAGGAAAGGTTCTTGAAAGGCAGAAACCAATTTCTTAATCGCAATAAAGATATCACTCACATCTTTACACCCATCAAGCAATACAATAAACTCATCACCACTTAATCGTGCTACCGTATCTGTCTCGCGTACACTACTTTTCATACGTGTGGCAATCGTTGTTAAAAGGATATCACCTGCATCGTGGCCTAAAGAGTCATTAACACTTTTAAATTTATCAATATCCACAAACATAACACCTAAAACTTTACCATCGCGACTCGCTTTTTTGATCGCTTGAGTGAGCCTATCTTGTAAAAGATTACGATTGGGAAGTCCTGTGAGAGTATCGTGTTCCACTTGATGAATTAAAAGTTTTTTCTGGTTTTTATTCTCGTCTTCAAGTGCTTTACGAATGGTAATATCGCGCACAGAGCAGTGTTGAATGATGCCTTTATCCATATGAATGGTTGTCATCATGACACTAATCCAAAAAAGCTTCCCATCACATGCTCGCGCTTGCCACTCAAATTTATGGACACTTTGTTGTGATGCCAATGCATTCATCCAAAGAGCTTTTTCATAAGAACTCTGTTCATCTGGCTGAAATTCTGGTGAGAGATCTGCTAAAGTCACATTGATAAGTTCTTTTTTGTCTTTGGCTTTGAACATCTTCATAATTGCTTCGTTACAGTCTACAAAAACACCCTCTTTCAACAACCAAATTCCATCGGCAGATTTTTGATACAGCGTTTCAAAAACCATTTTTTGTTCTCTAATTTGCTTGTTACTTAAAAGTAAGTGGTTTTCATAACGTGCGAGAACTGAACGAAGTTTTGTTGAGATAAAAAACATAATTCCCATGACCAAAAGCATAATAATCAACGAGACTGCCAACATGTTAATAATTGTTGATTGCATTTTGTCTTTAAGGATCTGTTCTTGTTCTAACATCGCATTATTTTCTTCATACAAGTATGCACCTGTGCCAATCACCCACCTAAACTGTGGAATTGCGCGAATAAAAGAGACCTTGCTACGATCTTGCGCCGTAGGATGATAAGAGGCAATATAGCTCATAAAGAAGCCCTCAGGATTGCGCTTACCCCCTTCGACAATATCTTTGATAATAAATTGATGGTTGGTGACAACGTCCAGTCTATTTTTGCCAACCAGCGAATGGTCGCCATGTGAAATGGTATTGCCATCATAATCGTAAGCGAAAATATAGCCATACTCGCCATACTTCGTATTGAGAAGCAGTTTTTGAGTCTCTTTTTTAATCCGCTCTCTCAGCTCATCTTCATAACGCCCACTGGCAACATAGATATTTAAAGGAGCAAATTGTTTAGTATAGCCTATTTTATTACGAACTTTTTCATCTTGAGGATTTTTCCAAGGATAAATCAGCGAAAAAGCTTCCTCTTTTTTAAGCCGTTCAATTCCCTCTTTAATATAATATTGGCCTGCCGCATCTTGTGCATCAAGAAAATTTTTTCCTTCTAACTCTTTATTGGCACCATGCATGATACACGTTCCATCCAAACCAAAAATGACATAATACCCGCTAAGATCGTTAAAAAGCGCGTATCTCTTAACTTTTTTTTTAATTTTTTCTAAAATTTGATCTCGTGGAAGGTTGGGGTTTTCAATATAAATATCATTAATGCTTTTATAGGCAAAATTGACAATGTTTTTAACTTCGTCTTTCGCTTCATTCATCAAAAATTTTTCATTTTCATTGATATAATCGATCAATTTATCAATGCGCTCTTGTGCTTGAGCTTTAGAGCGTTTCACATAAGCAACACGTGTATTTTCAAGTGATTTGTAATACTCAGCACGCTCAGCGGAGATAATAATCGCCAAGGTAATCGAAAAAGTAAGTAGAATTGCGAAGGCAGGTAAAAAAACAATCCATTTGGTAATATTTTGTTTTTTTAAGCTTAACAATTCATACTCCAGTTGGGTTATTTTATAGTTATTACTTTATCAAAATATTCTAAAATTTTGCCTACCCTCGCCTGCCACAAACGTGAAAAAAGCATTTTTTTCTTCCGCATTGAGTGTTTCAGTAAGTAACTTTTGCATTAAGGGTTGCATCAGAGGGTCAACCTCAATACCACTAGGATTATAAGCGACATCCACAAATTTACCCGTATCCATGCGCTGCATTCTTACATGTAAAGGTATTTGAGCATTAAAAAACATCAAATCTGTGCGTTTGTAATGAGCCCCTAAACCTTTAAATCCCCAAGAATCAGTTGCTCCTGTTATCAGTGAAAAGACATTAGCAACGACACTTGTTGTTCCTTCCTTTTGCGCCTCTTTAAAGAAAACTTTGATACCGCCTCGCTCGGGTATCGCGTTAGGATAAAGCACTTTAAGCCCTTCTCTTACCATCAAGTAAGCGCCTGCAATCGTTGGACAACTATGCCCTGCACTTTTGACAACATCCAAATAACTAAAAATAATTTCTCCCTTTTCAAAAGCACCTAACACTTCCGAGAGAGGGTCATACAGTGTGATGGTTTCTATCGTATCAAAAAAAGTAGGGTATTTCATTGTGACTCCTTCGTATGATGAAAAGATTTTAACGAAAATAAAAAAGAATGTCATTGATTTAAATTGTGTTACAATAAACTGATAATAACGATAAAAACAAGGGTGCAGATGCAAGCATTTTGGAATGAAAAATTTCAAACAAACCATTTTATCTACGGTGAAGCACCCAATAATTTTATTAAAGAGAACAGTGACCTTTTGCTTCAAGCAAAAAAAGTGCTTTGCTTGGGTGAAGGAGAAGGGCGTAATGCCATTTTCTTAGCCGATAAAGGCCTTGAAGTCGAAGCTTTGGATGCTTCAGATGTAGCACTTTTCAAACTACGCAAACGTGCAAAAGAGCATTATGTCTTTATCAAAATTCGTCATACACTTTTGGAGTATTGGCAACCTGACACGCTCTATGATTCCGTTATCTGCACCTATCTACATCTCGCCAAGCCCTATCAAAAAATGCTTTTTGAAAAATCGGTCGAAGCGCTTGCCCCTCAAGGTTATTTTATTGCCGAATTTTTTAGTGAAAGCCAAATCCATTTCGAGAGTGGAGGACCAAAAGATCTTACTTTTCTCTACGATGTCAATGATATTCTAGATACGGTAACAAACCTCTCTTGCAAAATTTTGAAACTGGCGCAAGAAGTTGTTACCCTGAATGAAGGGGATAAACATATCGGAAGGGCGAGTGTTATTCGCATCATCTTACAAAAGACAGCTTAGCGTTCAACCGTCCCATAATAACGACTTCGCTCTAAATTTTCAACCCATTTATAATCTGGATCGTCCCCTATTTTTGCCCAATAAAGCACACCAGAGTTGCGCCACGGGTCGATCAAAATACCCGTACGGAACGGTGCACCTTTCGCAACAACGACGACGGAATTGTGCTCATTAAATTCACCCTTATTCGCCACACCCCAGCGCAAGTCAAAGCTTTGGTACTTCAAACTTTTAAGATGCGTGATCATATCTTCACTCCACTGATAACAAAGCCCTCGATCTTTAAGCCCTGTATTAATCAAAAAATTATGAAACGTTGGTGGATAGACAAGCCCATAACGTTCCGCTAAAATTTGAGGGTACAGCAACGATTCATAGGCAAACATACGTGCTTCTTGGTAGTCAACATCGGGGCTTAACTGTGTCAGTTCGGAGGTGAGAGCAGAGACTTGGTCAGGCATTACATGTAAAGCGTCTTGTTTGGCACTACAGCCACCTAAAATAATAGAAACCAAGAGAAGAAAAAGAAACTGTTTCATGCTTTTTTGACTTTAAGATTAATTTTGACGATTTCACTAGGCGCCATAATACGCACTGCTGGCCCCCAAAAACCAGCACCATTACTGACAAAGACTTGTGTGTGCTTTGAATGTTGATACAGACCGCTTAAATAAGGTTGATCAAGGAGAACCAAAAGACCAAAAGGAAAAATCTGCCCTCCATGTGTGTGACCGCTGAGAATCAGATCAATCTTTTCACCGCTCATTTCTTTGACAATTTTAGGTTGATGAGAGAGTAAAATTGTTGGTAATTCTGGCTTTACATGTAAAAGTGCACGCTTTAGATCAGGTGGCTCAAAATCGAAACGTTTGCCTGACATATCCATCACACCCGCAAGATTAATCGTATGATTAATGACCATAGAACGATTGGAGAGAACATGAACGCCCAAAGTGTGCACATGCTCCATAATTTTGTGAACCCCATAAAAATACTCATGATTTCCTGGCACATAGTAAACCCCCAAACGACTCTGAATGGCACGCAAAGAGTCAAGTTTGTCACCAATTTGATTGACCGGCATATCGATCAAGTCGCCAGTAATGACAACCATGTCCGCATCTAAAGCATTCACTTGCTTCACAACATCATCCATAAAGGACTTTCCAAGGGTTTTACCGATGTGCACATCCGTAATCTGAACAATGCTAAGCTCCGATTCCAAACCATCGATGAAAATATCCACCTCTTTAATACGTGGTGCTTTCATACCATTGAGAAAGCCTTTGGTGATGTACGAGAGTGCGAGAATAAGCATCGTGACATCAAATACCATTTTGATAAACAATCGTCTGGAGTAATCATGAGGGATTTTGGCATAAGGAATATGAAAGAGATCGTAAAGGAGTGCCACACAAAATAACATAAAGGAGACACCAATCATCGCCGAAAAGAGTGTGTATAAAATGGGATCAAGGTTGTCCAAACGAAGGACTAAGAAGTAACATATTTCACATAGGGTAATGACGATCATCGCCCATTTGATTACATCTTGAATCTTAAAAAACAGATCCAAGCGTTTGAGAAAACGCTTGTAACTGTAGAAATTAATAAGCGATAAAACCGCAATAGCAGCAAATGCGAACGAAAGGCGAAACATACCCTGTTTTTCCTTACTTGAGACTCTCAAAATAACGCTTACTCTCAGCCGAAATGACACGAGAGAGTAGCAGCAGTGCTATAAGGTTCGGAATTGCCATCATACCATTCATAAGATCTGAAAAATTCCAGACAAACTCAAGTTTCAGCATCGAGCCAACCATCACACCTCCAATAAACAAAACACGGTATAAACGAATAAATCGCTCACCGAAGATGTACTCAAATGCCTTTTCACCGTAGTAACTCCACCCCAAAATCGTCGAATAGGCAAATAAAACAGTTGAAATCACAACTACAATTCCGCCAAATGTTCCTAAATGAAGCTGAAAGCTCTGCATTGTCAGTGCACTTGGACTGACCCCTTGTTGCCAAAATGGCGAGATCAAGATAATGAGTGCTGTCATCGTACAAACCACTAAAGTATCAATAAATGTTTGAGTCATGCTGACTAAGGCTTGACGCACGGGATCGTTTGTTTTGGCTGCCGCTGCCGCAATAGGCGCTGAGCCAAGACCTGATTCGTTGGAAAAAACACCACGTGCGACACCGTAGCGAATAGCTGCTGCCATTGTAGCCCCTACAAATCCACCACCCGCAGCAATAGGGCTAAAGGCATAATGGAAAATAAGACCAAAGGCATCGCCTAATTTATCAAGGTTCATTGCTAAAATAACCAAAGAAACAGAGACATACGCCAAAATCATGAATGGGACAAGAAATGAGGTAAAGTTACCAATCGATTTAATCCCCCCCAAAATAACCACGGCTGTTAGGGTCAAAAGAACCACGCCTGTTACCCATGTTGGAATGGCCATTTCACTGCTTAAAATCTGAGCGACGGCATTGGCTTGTGTCATATTACCAATACCAAATGCTGCAATGGCAGTAAAAATAGCAAAAGCCATACCCAGTTTCGGCATATTAAGACCATACGTAAGGTAGTACATCGGACCACCTTTAAAGCCATGATGATGTCCTTTTTGGCGGTATTTCACTGCGAGAACTGCCTCAGAGTATTTCGTTGCCATTCCTACAAGTCCCGTCATCCACATCCAAAAAACAGCTCCAGGGCCACCCAGAGTAATTGCTGTAGCAACACCTACAATGTTACCAATACCTACCGTTGCGGCAAGGGCTGTCATAAGGGCGGCAAAGTGACTGATTTCACCTTCACCATCACTCTCTTTGTGAAAAATAAGTTTTAACGCATGGGGCAACGCCCAAAACTGCATACCCCGTAAAATAACTGTCAAATAAAGACCTGTACCTACTAGCAATACAAGCATTGGGGCACCCCAAACAATACCTGAAAGCGTCGCTACCAATTTTTCAATCATCTCCATCTATTTTCCTTATTTATTGTTCGCTAATATGATGCCCTTTAGGCAACACCAAATTGAGTACAATACCCACAATCGCACCTAAACCAATACCGCTAAATGCAACTCCCCCCATATCAACCACCATACCACCAATGGCTAAAACCAAAATCATGGAGACAATAATCATATTGCGAGGGTCATTCATATCGACTTGCTCTCTCACCATCGTTCCCAAACCAATGGAAGCGATAATACCAAAAAGAAGTAGCAAAATCCCGCCCATAACAGGAACAGGAATCGTGGCTAAAAGACCGCCCAATTTTCCCACAAACGCTAAAATAATCGCAAAAAGTGCTGCCCAGGTCATAATGGCAGGATTGAATGCTTTAGTAATCGTAACCGCACCGGTAACTTCAGAATAGGTTGTATTTGGAGGGCCGCCTAGCATCGATGCCGCCGTTGTAGCAATCGCATCGCCTAAAAGAGTCGTTTTTAACCCGGGTTTTTTCAAATAATCGGTTTTAGTGACATTGCTGATGGTTAAAATACCACCCACATGCTCAACTGCTGGGGCAATAGCAATCGGTAAAATGTAAAGAATCGCTTCAAGATTCCACTCAGGGGTTACAAAATTTGGTATGGCAAACCATGCCGCTTTGGCTACCGAGTCAAAACTCACAATGCCCAAAATAAGCGAAACAGTATACCCAGCGATAATTCCACATAAAATAGGCAGTAACTTCAGCACACCTTTGCCTAAAAGCGCTACCAAAAGGGTTACGATCAGCGCTGACATTGAAACCATCATCGCTTGATGAAGCGGGACTAAAACAATCGCACCATCACCCGTTTTTCCCATTGCCATATTCACCGCTACAGGAGAGAGAATCAAACCAATCGTCATAATAACAGGGCCTACGACCACTGCGGGAAAAATCTTATGCAAAAAGTCTGAGCCTTTAATACGAACAAGAATACTTAAGAAAAAATAGAATAACCCTGCCGCCGCAAGCCCGCACAGCGTACCCGCTAATCCCCATGTTTTAAGCCCGTAAATAATCGGCGCTATAAACGAAAAAGATGACGCTAAAAAAATAGGAGGGATCTGCTCGCGTGTGGTGAGTTGAAACAAAAGCGTTCCGAGACCTGCGGTGAAGAGCGCAACATTGGGGTCTAATCCTGTCAAGATTGGCACTAAAACTAATGCACCAAAAGCAACAAATAAAAACTGCAACCCAATAATACTGTCCTTAAACCTAAAATTGTAATCTGTTTTGTGTAACATCAATACCTCTTGATGGAGAATTTTTCTGTTTGGAAATCTTTACATGTACCGTTAAAAGGATAAGCAGTAACGTCTCACTTCGCGATCAATTTCAAAGACCTCATCCAAGCTTTTGGGAATGGCATCTTCAAAGTGTCGATACGCTTTAATCGTTCGTTCTGCGAGCTCTAAAATATTAATCTCTTGATTAAAAAACTTTGCGATGCCCACTTCATTGGCTGCATTGATCACAACGCCGCGTGTTGGATGGGCTAATACGTCCTCTTTGATCTCCCAAATCGGATAACGTGCTGCTTCAATTTTTTGAAACGAAAAGGAGCCAATAGAAGCAAGATCAAGGGAAGGTAAAATAGGCTCTTCCACTTCGCCTACCAGAGCAAACGCAATGGGTAGTTTCATATCTGCAACCGCTAAATGAGCTGTTGTACTACCATCTTTAAAATTAATAAAGGCATGTATTAGGGATTTTGGTTCGATGATGGCATCAAGTCTATCAACACCAAAAAGCCATTTAGCCTCTAAAAGTTCAAAGAGTTTATTGGTCATGGTCGCACTATCAATGGTTATCTTCGCGCCCATACTCCAATTAGGATGTTTGAGAGCATCCTGAAAAGACATCTTTCCAAGTTCTTCAAGGGGGGTGTCACGAAAAGCGCCACCACTCGCAGTAATCGTCATGCCACGAACTGGGCGTTTTCCTAAAAGATACCACAGCCCAAAATGTTCACTATCAATAGGGGTAATATGAGAGGTATCCAACAGATGCCCTGCCACGACAAGAGATTCTTTATTGGCAAGTGCTAAGCGTTTTCCAAGTCGCAATGCTTCAATGCTAGGAGCTAGCCCAACAAATCCAACCAAAGCATTGACAACCAAATAGCTCTGTGTTTTTTGTAAGAGCTCTAAAATACCCTCTTTACCGACAAATACATTGGTATGATTGACCAATTTACGATCATTTGCGTCACTAATGGCAACGTATTTGGGGTGGTGCTCTTTAATTTGTTCATTAAGAAGTGCAATATTTTTACCCGCAACTAGGGCTTCTACCATAATACCAAAACGTTTTGCAATGATCAGCGCATTGACGCCAATGGAGCCTGTTGAGCCTAAAAGTACCACTTACGCGAGCCCCCGAAGCAAGATGACCATGACCACGCCACCAAAAAGGTAACCATCGAGTCTGTCTAACATTCCACCATGCCCAGGGAAGAGCGTACCACTGTCTTTTAGCCCCGCTTCTCGTTTGAGATAACTCTCAAAAAGATCACCAAATACAGATGACACAGAGGTCACAAAGGCAATGAGCGCCGAAAGCCACAATGGAATCAAAAACGTGCCATAGAGCGCACCCACGACGGTAGCAATCACCACACCACCAACAACACCTTCAAGTGTTTTATTGGGAGAAGTTGGGGAAAAAGGTGTTTTACCAATGCTTTTACCTACGCAATATGCACCTGTATCGGTAAGGGCTACGACGATCACAAGCCATACCAAAACGGACATGCCAAAATCATGGTAAAGAGCGTAAAGAAATAGCATCGAAACCGAAGGGTATAAAAAAGGTGCAAGAAGTTTATAATTCACATTTTTAGTGTAAGCCATAACTGCCAAAAATCCAATCAGCGCTAAATAGATCAGATCATCAGGATTGGGGTAGACAAATGCTGCCAACCATAAAAGTACCGCATACACATACAGTTTATTGTCTTTGACATCAAAAAGGTTCATCGCCTCATAAAAAGCGAGTAAATACATAGCACCAAGAATGAGCCATGTGAGGAGTGTGTTGTTTAAAAATGCGACCACTATAGCAAATGCGAGCATCACAAAGCCCGTGAAAACGCGCTGCTTATTTGATTCGTAGAGTGCTTTAAAGTTCATAGGGACTCTTTTAAGGATGTTGTCTAAAGAGGCAATCATAGCAAAGTCAAGGTGAGGCTAAGCTTTAACGTCTAAATGACCATCATGTACGGCAGGGACTTCCTCTTCTTCGGCTTCAGGATGCTTTTTCATCTCCTCTTGTTGCTTCATTTGCTCTTCCGTCGCACCATTTTCTTCTTCACCTCTTTGGCGCTCATGCTCATTTTCAGGATCAATTTTATAGGTCTCTTCAGCAGGTCTTACATCCTCAACAACCTCTTCTTTTTCATTCTGCATTGCTTCAGCTATCATACTTTGCATCTGAACACTATTTTGATAGTCCATCTGTTTTGCCGCTTGCACGGTTACCATTTGGTTAGCATAAACAACATTTCCAATAGGACCAACACTTGCCATAAAAGCCTCCTGTTTGCATACATTTCACAAGCAAAAGCTCGTAAAACTACGTTAGCCACGAGGGCACTGAAGCTTGGTTCACTTTTATTTTTTACACGCTTCTTAAGCAAAGCCTAAAAAGCTACGCTGCGCTATGCACTAAAGCTTGGCTCTTTCGAGCCAGAACCAGAATTCTACTCTTTGTATATTTTAAGCGTTTGATACTCTTCATAAGCAACATTCGCTCCATCAAAAGGCTTCACGTTTTTACGTTTCGTATAATCGACCAAATAGCCGCCTTTTTGAGAGAGGCTAAACTCCACACACAATTTTGCAGCAAATATAAGCACCGATTCGGGAACGCTCTGTTTTTCGGTGCAAATGATGACATGAGAGGAAGGTATATCTTTTACATGTAACCATATATCGTTCTTTTTCGCCTCTTGCAAGAGCGCGATGTTCCCTTTTTCATTTTTACCGAGCAAAATGCGATACCCCTCTAACAAAAAGGTCTCATACAAATTGCTTTCATCGCCTTTTTGCTTTGATTTGCGCTGTTTTGGCACTAAAATATGTATCTCTTCAGGATCATGTGCCGCGTTAATAACCCCCACCATTCGCTCCAAAAAGAGTCGTTTCTCTTCCAAGTTTTCTTTCTGACGATGCACAGAGAGTGCTTTTGACGTAGTTTCTTCGACTTTTTTAAAGAGCATATTCGCTGCCATTTGCGGCGTTTGTGCTTGTGGCAGATTGATCGTCACATCATGCCCTTCAAAATCTTGCAACGTCACGCTCTCTTGATACCCTTTGATCGCATTGGTGTGCAAATAGGCCAAAACCAAGGTTGCCTCTTTTTGCACCTCGTCACTTTTCACCATCAACTCTTCTTCATTTTCGAGTGCATCAATTGCTTGGGAGAGCTTCGTGATCTTTTTCACCACCTGTGCAATCTTCTGTTTTTTGATCTCTTCAAGCTTTACATGTAAGCGTTTTTCGTACGCATCTTTAAGATACTCCTCCAAGGTTACGTTTAGGTCAAATGGCTTCTCTTTGAGCTCTTTGGGCGGCAATTTCTCCAGGACTTCACCCACTTTAACACTGCGAAACGAAACACTCGCGTCAATATGGCGCATTGCCTCTAAAACCACTTCGTTTTCATCCAAAATAATCACATTGGTATTGCGCCCCGTAAATTCCAATTGCAACGTTGTACGCATCGCTTTGTAACTCGAACTCGCCAACACCCCAATGCGCCAGATGCGGTTCCCCTCTTCCACGTCCATCGACTCGATCTTCGCATTGGAAAACCGTTTGGCAAGCAGAACATCAAAAGGTGCGGTATAACGCTTGGCTTGTTTGAAATCTTCTTTAAAGAACATAAAAGAGTCCCCGCGCCCAAGGTCAATAAACAGTGGCTCTCCCGCTTCAAAAATAATGCGCAAAACACTATCATCCACACGGTAAATCGAGGAAATTTTACGGTATTGCTTTAAATAGTCATTGATACAAACCAGTTCACTGTGTTTCATACATCTCTTTTTTCATTTTTAATTGGAGTTCTTAGCAGAACTCTTGACACGTTTTTAAAGCAAAACTCTAAAAACTACGTTAACACTAGGTTTTCTTTGGCAGAATGCCAACGCACCTTTGGTGCTTTTGCCTCTTATGAGGCAGAATTTTTTATTAATTTGATCAGTCTAAATATCTCTTTTACACTCTGTTTTACTAGTTTTTCAGCCCTTGATTTTTCCATCGCCTCTTCCAAACTCATGGGGTAGCGCATCACTGAAAAAATGGCATCCACACCCTCATGCTCTTCAAGCTCATCGGCAATGCCACCACCTAAGGCGATGAGGGGCACACCTGCTTTTTTACAGCGCTTGGAGACGCCACTGAGCACTTTGCCCATCAACGATTGTCTATCGATGCGTCCTTCTCCTGTCAACACAAGCGTTGCATTGTTAAGATGGGCATCAAAGCCGATCTGATCTAAAATAATCTCAATGCCAGAGCGAAGGGTCGCATTTAAAAAGGCTTGCATACCGCCACCCATGCCGCCCGCCGCGCCTGAGCCTGCATTCATTGCGACATCTTTGTCTAGTGTATTTTTCAAAACCTGTGTAAAATGTTTCATTCCTGCATCAAGGCGTTCGATCATCGCCTCATCTGCCCCTTTTTGCGCGGCATACACATGCGCTGAACCGCTTGGTCCATACATCACGTTATCGACATCGCACGCGACAATAAATTCACAGGTTTTAAGCTCGGGTAAAACATGGCTTTCATCGATATGATGCACACTCTCCAAAATCGCGCCACCCAAACCAAGCTCTTTACCAGATGCATCCAAAAAGCGATACCCCAGTGCTTGAAGCATTCCAAGGGCGGCATCATTGGTCGCACTACCGCCAATGCCGACAATAAACTTTCGACACCCTTTTTCAATCGCATCTTTGATCTGCTCACCTACGCCAAACGTTGTCGTAAGAAGTGGATTGCGTTTTTCTTTGGGAACGAGCGGAAGCCCACCTGCTTGTGCCATCTCAATGACAGCGGTGGTGCCATCTTCCAAAATGCCATACTGCGCGCTGATCGGATTCATCAATGGGTCATGCACCTTACATGTAACGATCTTGCCTTTCACATTTTGCATCAGCGCTGAGAGCATTCCCTCGCCGCCATCGGCAATATAACACGAATGCACATCCGCCTCGGTATAAACTTCTTTAATACCCTCTTCTATCCACGCGGAGAGCTCCTGAGAACTCGCACATCCTTTAAATGAATCAATTGCTAAAACCACTTTCATCGATATTTCTGCTCCAATGCTAATAAATATTCTTTACGCCACAATCCTCCACCATACCCTCCAATGCCGCCATCTTTGGCGATCACACGGTGGCAGGGAATCACAATGGCAATTCTGTTTTTGCCATTGGCATTTGCAACTGCGCGTGTGGCTTTGGGATGCTTGAGCAGTTCGGCTTCACGGCTGTACGAAATGGTCTCGCCGTAAGGAATGTTTTGAAGTGTTTTCCAAACACTCTCTTGAAACGGTGTCCCTTTAGGATGCAAAGGCACGCTAAATGTTTTGAGTTTACCTGAAAAGTACGCTTCCAACTCATGTTTTAAAAGCTCAATGTGAGGGTTTGAGTCTTTCATAATCTCGCCATTGTCATCAAAATCAAGCCCGCAAATGCCTTTCGCATCTGCGCTGATCAACAACAATCCCACCGGTGAAGAAAAAGTGCAGTGTACCATGCTAGCTCCTTAGTGCTTTGCGCATACAGACGCTATTTTCCATCCCCACATAAGGTCCATAATTGGGAATGACCGCATACCCCATTTTGGCATAAAGCGCTATCGCTTCGGGCTGCCCCTTTCCTGTTTCCAAACGCGCTTCACAAAACCCAAGTTCGCTTGCCCACGCTTCTAATTCACCTAAGATACGCGAAGAAAATCCACGTCTGCGATGTGCAGGCTGTACAAACATGCGTTTGATCTCAACCGTTGTCTCATCAATCTTTTTAAAACATCCGCAGGCAACGGGAATATCCTCTTCATAACCGATTAATGCTGTCTCTATTGGGTCAATCACATTGTGTTTGTCATACAGCGCTTGCTCTTTGCCATAACGTGCATTCAGCTCTAAATCCAATGCATGCGTCAGGGCGCAAAAATCTTCATGCATGTTGGTTGTTTTACATGTAAACATTAAGAAACCTTGGATGATTTCTTATTATTATACCCTCTTTGCATAATTTTTGAGCAACCAAGCGGTGACAAAAAGTGGTATCATTTTCAATCAAGGAGTAGCGTATGGCACATCTTTTCACGTATGGATCATTAATGTTTGAAGACGTCTGGAATAGACTCATCAAAGGAAATTATCTCTCACAACAAGCAAGCTTGGCAGGCTATGCAAGACGTTCTGTCAAAGGAGATGAATACCCCGTTATTTTTAAAGCCAATGAACTTGTGGAAGGAGTCGTTTATTACGATATCAATGAAGAAGACATGGCTATTTTAGATGCATTTGAGGGTGAGTATTATGAACGCACGGAAGTAGAACTCCTAGTCAAAAATGAGCCCATTCAAGCCTGTGTGTATGTTTTAAAAGAGAAGCATTTTGATATTATCGACCCCAAACCTTGGAGCGAAGCACTTTTTGCAACCGAGGGTATTAAACGCTTTTTAGCACACTACAAAGGGTTCGCATAGTCCATTCCATGAGATTACGATTTTGAGCATTTTGGGTAAAATTTTTGTACAATAAAGCATTCTTACATGTAAAGGTAAATAATGCTGAGTTTGAACGAGTTTGAATTTGCCAAAGCCTTAAGCCACGAAGAATTTGAATATCTTATGCGCCATGCAAAACGCGTTTCCATCCCTAAAAATACCATACTTTTTTATCAAGAAGATATTTGTAAAGATATTTTGCTTTTAGGCAAAGGCGAAATAGAACTTTATATGTATGGCGAAAACGATAAAAAAATCCCTTTGTATGCACTCAAAGAGGGAGAACAATGCGTCATTAACACTTCAAGCACGATCTCTCAAACACCCGCCATTGGCACAGCACAAAGCTTGAGCGATGTTGAAGGGTGGATGGTCAGTGAAGAGGTCGTTAAGCATCTAATGCACCAATCCCCTACGTACCTCAACTATGTTTTTTCACTCTTTACGATCAAACTTGATGCGCTTGCGACACTTATTCAAGACATAAAATTTAAAAAACTCGATAGCCGCATTCTTGAATGGCTCAGAACACATCATTCAAACCTTGTACAAGCGACCCATGAAGAGATTGCAGAGGCATTAGGGACGTCACGTGTTGTGGTAAGTCGCGTACTTAAAGACCTCGAAAAACAAAATCTCATTCGCCTCCATCGTAAAGAAATAGAAATTTTGTCATAGATTTGTAACGTATGTTACTGACAAATAAAGCTTTTTTGTTTTATAATAACCAAAATCAAAATAAAGGATTTAACATGAAATGCAATGTAGGAAAAACAGACAAGATGATTCGCGCGATTGCAGGTATTGCTGTCATTATTGTAGGAGTGATCTATAGCAGTTGGTTTGGGTTAATTGGTGTCGTTTTATTAGGAACAGCACTGATTCGCTTTTGCCCAGCGTACCTTCCATTTTCTATCGATACCTCAAAAAATGATGATTCAAGCTCATGCGGTAGCGGTGGTTGTGGTTGCGGTAGATAATCATTTCTAGCACTTTATAGACACATATTTCTTTCATAGAAGGGCTACCACCAAGGTAACTCTTCTCCTCTTTTTTTTTCTTAAACCTTTTTTTGCTAAAATATTCCTATTTTACATGTAAACAAAAGGCGTATCATGGGACAAACTATCACTGAAAAGATTTTTAGCGACCACGTGGGTCATGCGGTCAAAGCAGGCGAGATTATTAAAAGTAAGATCGATATGGTTATCGGCAACGACATTACCACACCTATTTCGATTCGTGCATTTGAGCAAAGTGGTGCGACCAAGCTTGCAAACCCAGATGGTTTTAGCATCGTCATGGATCACTACATTCCTGCCAAAGATATTGCCAGTGCCAATCAAGCCAAAATCAGCCGTGAATTTGCGTACAAACATGACCTTAAACACTATTTTGATGAAAAAGATATGGGTATTGAACATGCGCTTTTACCCGAAAAAGGGCTGGTGGTTCCAGGCGATGTCATCATTGGTGCAGATTCACACACCTGTACGCATGGAGCACTTGGCGCTTTTGCAACGGGTATGGGCTCTACTGACCTTGCGTTTGCGATGATCACTGGTGAAAACTGGTTTAAAGTACCCGAATCCATCAAAGTGGTCTTTAGCGGAAAACCCAAACCTTATGTCTATGGGAAAGACCTTATCCTTGAAGTCATTCGTATTTTAGGTGTCGATGGTGCATTGTACCGTACCCTTGAATTTACAGGTGACACGATTGGTTATTTGAGCATGGATGATCGTTTTTCACTGTGCAATATGGCAATCGAAGCGGGTGCCAAAAGTGGTATCGTCGCAGTTGATGACATTACCAAAGCATTTTTGAAAGACAAAAATCTTGCACGTGAGCCAAAATTCTTTTACTCAGACAATGATGCTACCTATATACAAGAGCTTCACATCGACGTGGCAAATCTTGATCCTGTGATTGCGTATCCATTTTTACCATCAAACGGCAAATCCATCAATGAAGCCGTCAAAGATGATCTAAGCATCGATCAAGTCTTTATCGGCAGTTGTACCAACGGTCGTTTGGAAGATTTACGCATCGCTGCAAAGATTCTTAAAGGTCGCAAAGTCGCACGTAAAACACGCCTTATCATCACACCAGCAACACAGAAAATCTCCTTGCAAGCGCAAAAAGAGGGTTTGGTTGAGATTTTTATTGAAGCAGGAGCGGTCTTTAGTAACCCAACCTGTGGTGCGTGTTTAGGGGGCTACATGGGAATTTTGGGCGAAGGCGAGCGTTGTGTTTCCACCACCAACCGTAACTTTGTAGGACGTATGGGCGCTCGTACCAGTGAGATTTATCTTGCTAACTCTGCTGTAGCAGCTGCAAGTGCGATTATGGGCAAAATTACCGATCCAAGAACTCTTTAATGCTTTTTATCCCACTGCCTTTAGTCATTGTCGCTGGGGGGAAAAGTTCACGTATGGGAAGCGATAAAGCCTTGCTTCCCTTTGGTGATTTTAAAACACTGACTGAGTACCAACTAAATAGGCTCAAACCCTATTTCCCCAGTTTACATATCAGCGCAAAGAACAGTGCAAAATTTCAGTTTGAAGCCTCTTTTATTGAAGACATTAGCAGTTATAGTGAGCATTCGCCACTTATTGCGCTCCTCTCTATTTTAGAACACTTCCAAACACCAGTATGTATCCTCAGTGTTGATACCCCTTTTGTAACACCGGAAGTCTTTGAAAAACTTTATAAGCAACTAGATCATCATGATGCCGTTATTGCTACTTCACCGTGTTCGTCACACCAACTCTGTGCGATCTATGCACCTTCCATAACAGAAAAGATTCGCGAATTACTCTCACACAATGAGCACAAAATACGCCTTGTATTGCAGCAAAGCAATACCCACTATGTGCCTTTCGAAGATGATACGTTGTTTCTAAATCTTAACTATCCCGAAGAATACAACAAAGCACAGGAGCTTTTATGATTGATGCCCTCACCAAAGTCTCTTCTCATAGCGCCTTTGAAGACAAATTGCTTACATGTAAAAGTCCCAAACTCTTTTTGGTCGATATTAAACAGTTTAAAAATATCAATCTTGCTTTTGGCGACGAAGGTGGAAATTTTGTCTTGTGTGCCTTTTCTTTAACACTACAAAGCTTTGCAAAAGCTCATGAAATGGAGCTTTTTCGTATCAAAGATGATAAATTTATATTACTGCTAGACACACCCTTTGAACTCTCAAAAATGGAGTGCATTACGTTATCTCTCCGAGATACGATACAACGCCTAAGCTATGCCTACCAAAATCAGAATATTGATCTAGCAGTGCATATAGGGATTAGTTTTGACCACTATGAACCTTTGGAAAAAGCACACAAAGCACTTCTGGTTGCCAAAGCTGAAAATCAACCGTTTGTGACCTATTCAGAATTTGCTAATATGCTCATGAATGAAAATGAAGAAGCTATCGAATCCATGATAAAAGGTGCGATTGATAATGGGCAAATAGTCCTTCATTTTCAAGCCATCGTTGATCACAATGAGCAACCTTCTTACTATGAAGCGCTTCTTCGCCTAGCTTATCATCAAACCGTACAATCACCCAAACTCTTTTTAAAAATTGCAAAAGAGCGCAACCTCTATGATGCTCTCTTTAAAAGCATTGCCAACAAAGTAGCACAACTAAGTGATCAAACACATCTACGCCTTGCGCTAAACCTTTCTTCCGAAGACATTGTAAATCCTGAATATTTGAGCTTCCTAAAAACGTGTTTTTCGGGCAAAGATATTGTCTTAGAGATTCAATACGATCAAAGAACCTCTCTTGATGTTTTACAAAATGCGATACGTGAACTCAAAGAGATGGGGTTAAGCATTGCTTTGGATAATGTGGATAACGAAGAACTCATTCATACATTTGAAACGGAAATGATTGATATCGTCAAGGTATACGGTGAGCTGATCCGACATCTCGCTCTTGATGCTTCTGCTCAGTTTACATGTAAAGCGATGGTTGCATTCTGTAAAAGCAAAAATATCCAAATTGTAGCGACACAGCTTAACGCTAAAGCCGTCGTAGAAGCTGCCCGAGAACTTGATTTTGACTTTTTTCAAGGCTATATCTTCGAGCAACCTCACACACTAACATAAATACCTATTTCTCTTGTGCCTCAATTAAAGCTTCATCGATTTTAGAAAATTCGATTACTTGTAACCCTTTATGGTCTTTCATAAAGGTTTGGGCACTCTTGAACGTTTTAAAAGGAATAAATTCTTTGCCCATAGGACCCATGGCATCGCTTCCAACTACATAAAATGCTTTCTGCCCATCAATGGCTTCCCCCGTGTAGTAATCACTCACTAAGATCTTAAGCTCCGTATCTTTATGTTTTGTATAATTTCCCCATTTTGTGGGATCTTTATAGAACTTCAACATATCTTTTACACCATCAAACGCATGGCTGATTTGTTTACCGTTCTCAACATAATTCATTCGAGCTGCCCATTTAGGATATTTATAGGCAAACATGCCACATACGGGGCACTTTTCATCTTTTTCCACATGGATGGTTGTTGTATGATCATGCACTTCAAGGCGTACAACTTCCCATAGATAAAGTGAAACAGCTTGCAATTCTTGTTCATTTACCGCTCCACAAAGCTGTGTTTTTTTCAAGCCAACTTTGAGTTCAGCAATGGTATTAAAATCGTGCAAATGGATTTGATCTTTTTGGCATTTTGCATTGTAAATCTTCTCCCCCATTGGATATGCACCTTTTTGCTTTTTCTTAACAAATTCGTCCACATCATCATTCAAAGAAGCTTTCGCTTTTGCAAACGCCGCATCAAAGCCCATCACATCGCCACCATTTTCAGCTGCAAAGGCTTTTGCATCGGCTTCATGGGCAAAAGCAAGCTTACTGACCATACTCATCGTTCCAGGAACTTTGGAGCCTACAACATAAAATGCACTTTTGACATCGATCAGTTTTTCACTTTTGACATCCGTAACAACAATTTGCTTGACTTGAGACTCAATGGACTTCCAATCTGCCGCAAGGCAACGCATTGAACAGTATTGTTTTGCCGTACCATCTTTTAAGATAGCACTATGTGATGTTTTGTAAAACATTTTCAAGCTCATGCCACAAACGGGACAATACGCTTTTTCATCACCTTTTTGTACTAACTCAGGTTCACCCGTTGCCATCTTATTGAACTCTTCCGCATGCAATCCCAATGCTAACATGATTGTGAAAAACAGTGCCCATATGCTTTTTTGCATACCTTTCTCCTTTTAAATAATATCGTTGAGTTTATTCCCAAAGTGTTAAATTAGTGTTAAATGTCACACATAATACCATCATCTTTTTGGCATACGAATGCGCTATAATTATTTTAAAATTAAGGAGAAAAAATGGTTAAACATATTGTATTTTTCAAACTACCTGATAATTCTGAAGCCAATAAACAAGCGGTGAAAGATCGCATCATGAGTATGCAAGGTAAGCTCGCTTTTGTCAAACATCTTGAAGTGGGTATCAATTTTTCACCCGAAGAGCGTGCGTTTGATATTGCCTTGATTAGTGATTTTGAAACGAAAGAAGACTTGCAAACCTATGCAACACACCCTATTCATCTAGAAGTCATTCACTTTATCAAATCACTCGATGCTGTCTCTAAAGTGGTCGATTACGAGTACTAATTTTTTGCCACATCCCCGCCAATAAAGAGAATGACGAAACGACAGAGCCCAGGACGATCAAAAAGCATGCAATCCAAATTGCACTATTTGGAGCGGATCGTCCAAAGAGAACGAGCATCAGCGTTGAAAGCAGTGGTGTCGCATACGATAGAGAGCCTATCAATTTGATATCACCTTGCTTCATTCCATAATCCCATACGAAAAAAGCGATACCAACAGGTCCAAGCCCCAATCCAATTGCCGCTAACAACTCTTGTGTATTTGGAATATAGGTCTGCTCAAACACGAGATGTGCCACAAGGGAGAGCAGTGCACTTGCGCCACAAAAACCGCCAACGGAAAGTGTGGGAATAGCACCAAAGTAGCGGGAGAGTACAGAGTAGCTACTCCAAATCAACGCACAGAAAAGAGCATACATGTAACCTTGTGCATGTTGAGAAGAAAAAGCAATCTCTTTGTCAAAACCTAAGAGCATAAAGACTCCCAAAAAGCCTAAGAATGCTCCCATAAAGTGAAACCACTTCAATTTTTCACGTGGCAAGAAGCTACTGAGGAGTACAATGAGTAAAGGCCAAAGGTAATTAATAAGATTGGCTTCCAAAGCAGGAGCACTTTTGAGAGCTAAAAAATAGAAGAAGTGGTAACCAAAGAGACCGTAAATACCAAGTAACCAAACTTTCCATGGTAATTTGAGATGAATGCCAATACCTTTTCCCTCTTTAATCCACAAAAAAAGTCCCAGTGTAAAGGCAATGCTAAAAGCAATAAACGTTAATTCAAAAGGAGGAATCCGGTTGGTAAAAACTGTAAATAAAGCTAAGGTTGCCCAAAGTAATATGGCAATAATGCCTGCAATGTTTCCTTTTTGTGCACGATTCATTTTCATATCCATCATTATTGCGTTATAATTTGATCTTTTGAAAGGTAATATGTGAAAAAAATACTTCTCTGTGCTATTGTAGCACAAATCCCTTGGGCACTTTTGGCGAGCGACACCAGTGTTCTGGAGGAAAAAGCAACGCATGGTGACGCACACGCTGCTTATGAATTGGCTAAATTCTATGAAGCACAACATGAATCTGATCGTTCATTCTTATGGTATAAGCAGGCTGCTATTTTAAGCTTGGAAACGAAAACGACACAAAATAAGGCACTTGAAAGTGGTTTAACAGAGCAACTTCAAAAAATAGAGCGTAAAGAAACTGTGTATAGCTCATTTTTAACTCCGTACAATGATGATGCGGAAACCAAAAGTTCAGTGCAACAAATGGTAACACAATCCTTCGACATTGCTCCGTATAAGATGAACTATCTTTTACCAATTACCTATGATGCTGTTAGCCATGACAACAGAGATCATCAAGAGACAAAATTCCAAGTAAGTTTCCAAAAAGGTTTGACCGATAACCTCTTAGGCTTACATGAAAGTTTTGTTGTTGCCTATACCCAAACATCATGGTGGCAAACAGCCGCAGAATCAGCACCATTTCGTGAAACAAACTATCAACCTGAGCTCTTCATGATTATGCCTCACTTTGATAAAGACAGTTTTATGAAAGCCTACCAATTTGGTATTTTGCATGAATCCAATGGACAAGGCGGAGAAAAATCACGCTCTTGGAACCGTTTATATGCTAAAACATTTTTACAAGCAGGTGGTTTAGTCATTGCGCCACGTATTTGGTATCGTATTCCAGAAAATAGTGCCACAGATGACAATCCAAATATAGATGACTATCTTGGCTCTGCAGATCTTGAGCTTATTTATCCGTGGAAACAACAGACATTTAAAATGCTCTTAAGAAATAATCTACAATCAGAAAACAACAGAGGTGCTGCTCAGTTTGATTGGACATTCCCACTTTGGGAAAAAGATTTATTTGGATATGTACAACTGTATAGTGGTTATGCAGAAAGTCTTATTGACTATGATAAACGAAGTAATCGTATCGGTCTGGGTTTTGCACTTTCCCGATAATTAAACGTAAAAGAAACTCCACAAAGCGATGTGGGGTTTCTTTACATGTAAGCGTTAGTTAAAGTCTCTAGGAGATCTTCTTGGACGCTCTTCTCTAGGTCTAGCTTCATTAACTTTTAAAGTTCTTCCGCCGATCTCTTTTTCATTTGTTGCTTCGATAGCAGCTTTTGCTTCTGAATCATTTGGCATTTCAACAAAACCGAAACCTTTTGATCGTCCAGTCTCTCTATCACTGATGATTCTTGCACTTGATACTTCACCATACGCTGAAAACATCTCTTGAAGTTGTTCTCCCGTCATCTCATACTTTACATTGCCCACGTAAATATTCATTTACCGTACTCCTCATTTTTGGATCATTCACGTTACCTTGTGCCCGTAACTTTCGTTAACCTTAAGATAACACTGAACGACTTTGCAAAATCATTGTAGCATAAAATCAAGATTTCTAAGCAGAGAGGCGATTGTTTTTGCAAACAATGAGAAGAAATGACACACTCTTATCACACACTCTCTTAAGAGAAATGGTGTTATAATAGATCAAACTTCTTGCGAAAGCAAGAAATTTAAATGCACGTTTTCAAGAGTTTTTACAAAGCTCTATCAAAAATAAAGAGGGGCGGATGAAACTAACCCATTTAGATGAAAAAGATCGACCGAAAATGGTCGATGTTAGCGACAAAATAGAGAGTTTTAGAGTTGCTGTTGCCAGTGGTACAATTACAATGAGTCAAATCGCATTTGATATGATTATTTCGCAACAAACGAAGAAGGGACCTGTTCTTCAAACGGCTGTTATTGCTGCCATTATGGGAACGAAAAAAACCAGTGATCTTATTCCTATGTGCCATCCATTGATGCTTACTTCTGTGAACTGTGATGTTGAAGAGCTTCCAAAACTTCCAGGATTTAAACTAACAGTCACAGCAAAACTCAAAGGACAAACAGGCGTTGAAATGGAAGCCCTTACGGGGGTCAGTATTGGTCTTCTAACTATTTATGATATGTCTAAAGCCATTGATAAATCAATGGTGCTGAATGATATTCGTCTTGAATCCAAAAGTGGAGGAAAAAGTGGAAACTACACCCGAACTTCAGCTTGATTATCCTTGTCATTGGGAATATAAATTGGTTCTAAGTTCTGAACACAATGTCACAACCTTAGTGCAGGAGATACTCGAAGATCGTATACATGAAATTCGAAAATCACAAAATAGTAACAAAGGCAATTACGCCAGTTATACCCTACGCATACTTGTCCATAATGCTGACGATCGTAAAATGCTTTTTCAAATGCTCAAAGCACATCAACATATAAAATTCGTACTATAAAAGAGAGGTTACCATGGAATCAACTTACACTATTTTTTTAGCCACGCTCAAAGAGAATAAAGAGCATGCCGATCTTTATAAACTCATTAGTGAGCTTACTTTTGAACTTTCACGTAAAAAAATTCAACGTCTGAAGGACGAAGTCAATATCAACAATCGTATAGGAGAGTTATTTGAGCTCTATTGCAAAGCACTACACGATGAGGGACTTAAAACATCTCGTGCTATTAGTAGTGTCATCGATGGTCTTTTAAAAGCAACAACTCACGAGAAAGAGGCATTTTTATATAAAAGCATCTATGAAAAAGAGCAGCTAGAAAAAAGTATTTATACACAAAAGCAGCAAATTCGCACAGTACTTGCAGATACCTTTAACACCATAGAAGCACATATCGTATCTATGCAACCTGAAACACAACAAAATGCTTTGACAGCAATACATGACACGAAACTTCGTGGAATTGAAATGCTCGGTATTTTAAAAGAGACAACCGCAGAGGCACTGTTAACAACTCTTGAAAATGGCAGTGATGTTGCAGATACGATTCATGAAATCACTAAAAATCTTACATTTCAAACCATTCATGAAGGTGATTTTACAAAACAGCGCATAATCAATATCTCAAGTACCATTATTGGCGCGAGTATTGAAATTGCAGATGAAGACCTAGGACACGCCAAAGATATTTTAGACGGCTCTATCAACGGTGTAAGAGAAGGTATCACGAAAGCAATTGAAAAGTTTAAAAATGATCTTAAATACGCACCAACAGATGCAATGGAAGGACTCCTTGAAACAGACCTTTCAGAGCTTCGTAAAGACCTTGTACGCATTGATGAGCAGTTTATTACCCTCTTGGAGGTTCTTGCTTCTCAAAGTGAAGGAATCTCTGCTAGTCTTGTTAAAGAGATGATTAAAGAGATGACTAGTTCAACCGTCAAAATTAAACGAGCTGCCAATGATGCAAAAGAGGTTATTGGCGAACGTATAGAGCAACTGAAAGCTGAAGCTTCAGTCTTTGAAAAAACCTTTAAAGATAGAGCTGAGAAAAAACTCGAATCACTCAAAAAAGATGTCAATGAATTTGAGAAAAAAGCCTCTGCGAAAGTAGAATCATTTAAACAATTTGAATTTGAAAATGACACGGCTAAACAAGTTGCACAAGAAGCGAAAAAATTAGGATTTCGTGCTTGGGAAGTAGCAAAGAATATGATGGATGGTGCCGTAAAAGGGGCTAAAGAAGCCATGAAAAAAGAGGACAAATAGCCCTTATTTTAGCTTTACATGTAAGGAAAAATCTTTACATGTAAAGATCTATTCTGGCACGTTAGGCGCTGTAAAAACGATATTGAGAATATCATCGTTTGTTTTATCATTGGCTTTTGCAATTTCAGAAACAGATTGCTTACTAGAAGCAATGATTTGCTTATCTGCCAATACTTTGACCATCATCGCTTCATCTAAATCTACAAAAGCCGCCACTTTGGAAAGTGGTGCATTCATCATCGTCCCAATAATTTTACTTTTTGGATTAATGCCTTTTTCTTGTGGGTTCAATAACGGTGCAATGATAATTGCAGTAATAACGAAGAATCCAAAAAAGATAGAGACTAGCGTAGAGCGTTTTTTAAAGTAAGTGATAAATCCATTCCAATTTTTGAGCAAATGCACACAAGAAATGGCCACAAAAGCAAAACCTAACCAAATATGTAGTGCCTCACTGGAGAGCATACGAATTTTGAAATACATCATGATACCCGTAATGGAAACAACTACAAACATAACCGTTAATAACGCACTTAATATATTTCGAGGAATAACGTTCATCTATAACTCCTTATTTTCGCTTGGAAGTATAGATGATCTATGTTAATCCTTTGTTAATCACTCAATGCCTTGTGAGTGCATAAACATTACTTTATCCGCAACCATTTTCACTTTGATATACTGTTTTTCATCACCCCAAGTACAGTCACTCATACCCGCAAGTGAATCACATTTCGTTGCTTTTCCTAAAATATCAGTTACTTGAGTGTAACTCATGCCCACTTGAATCTTGTCATAATTCTCTTTGCTCAGTTTTGAGCACCCTATAAAGACAAGCAACACTAAAGCCATCATGATATATCGCATGCTCACTCCTTGATTCTATCTTGTAATAGACTAGCATATTTTTACTGTTTTTTGACTTTTTGATACGCGGTAAACTATAGTGATTGAACGAATAAGGAAGAAAAGAGAGGCCATAAGACCTCTCAAAAGCAGATAAAATAGATATTAATATTTGTATCTTAAAGATACACGAACGTCTGAAGCAGATTTAACAGCGCCTGGTACTGTTGATGGATCCATAGGCGTTCCCGTCCAACCAAAGAAGGTATTACTACCAGTATAGTCATAATTCATATAAACATAACTCAACTGTGCAGTCAAATTTTTGTTTACAATTGGGAGCTTATAATAAATTTCATAGGCATCACCACGTGTAGCTAACTTAGAACCTGCAAGTGTATCTTCACCATAAGTATAGCTTCTCCAGTATTTACTACCATGATTATACTCTAAACCAAGTCTTTGGCCTTTAGCAATACCTGGCAATTGAAGACCAGTATAAACAGAAGACCCTGTCTCTTTACTTGAAGATCCTAACATTTCAGTACCCATTGTGCCGCCACCCATTCCATCAGGAATGAAATGTACACCTTTTGGGTCTGTTTGGTTAAAGGCATAAGAGAGGAAGAAAATACTATCATCCAAGAAATCACTGATACCATCACCTATACCATTCACTTGAACGGATAACGATCCACCAGTCATATCACCTACATCCCCAAAAAATATTTGCCCAGTATTAAAATTCGAAGTCATTGGATTAATATCCATCATATTCCAAGCTTTAAAGTAATTAGCCATTACTTTATACTGACCATTATCATAGAGTTGTACTAAGAGTCCCGCTAGATCCATATTAGGATTAGCACTATCTTCAATATATGCTGGATTAAATCCACCTGATGAATTCATTGAGTATGAACCTGTTGTATTAGAATAACCTCTACCTAGACAGATTTTAAAGTAAAGTCCTGAAATACCCGTGACTTTATCAAAATCAAATTTAAAACTTGCGCCATCAAATTCCATACTGATATTGTGACCTACAGGAGAGGCTGGATTTTCATTATCTGCTCTAAGGTCAGTCATAAAACCATCAAGTGATGGACGACGACCAAATGAAACAGCATAATGGACATCACTTATGTCATTAGAATATATAAAATAGGCTTCTCTTAACTTAATACTATCATCGCCTGGCTTATTAGTGCCATACCAGTCAAACGCTTGAAACATGCTGGTTTGATCTATATTATTTTGACCAAATGCTTTATATACACCAAGCTTGCCTTGAAAAACTAGATTATCAGCAGGTTGAGATGCCATACCTAGAATTAATTTATTGGTCCAAATACCATTATCTTTATCTGGTGCATTATTAAGTTTATAACTAACCGCATCATATGCTGTTCTGAAGTCAACATTAAACTTAATATTATCGCCTGCATCATGTGCCTTAATCTCATTAACTTGAGCTTTTAGTGCATCTATATTGATTTTTGATTGAGCACTTTGTAGCTCGGCCATTTGCGCTTTAAGCGCTTCAACTTCTTGCTTGAGTGAATCATCAGCAGCAAATGCTGAAGATGATAATGCAGCTCCTATGAGCAATGGAGCAATAAATTTCTTCATCTTTTTTTTACCTTTTTAAGTAAGAATTATTTTACACAACTAGCAAGACGGAACGTTGCCGCTATCGCTTGCAAACTCAACACAGAAATCTCTAATGTCTGGCATAAATTTCTCAAATTTATCGCCTTTTAGAAAGCCATCTAACCCTGGATATTTTTTTGAATACTCAGCAACAAATTTCTCTGCTTTACCATCAAAAAGTGCTTTCCACTCTGCTTGAGTGTGTTGTGTTGCGAATTTCGCACCATTCATTCCTGAACCATCTTTCATATACTTAAGATAGTACTTTTGTCCTTTTGCTGCATCTGCAAATGCAGATGTACTCATTAACCCCAATACCAAGAATGCTGAAACAAGTAAACCGAAGACTTTTTTCATCATTTCTCCTTTCCAAAATTTAAATATGGAGTCATCATAACAAAAGTAAAATAAATTTTAATTTAAAAAGTTAATTATTAGAAGAAATAAGTAAATATTATTTTTACTTTTCTTAAAAAACGAGGTTTAAAACTGAAAAGTAGCACTATTTAAGTAAATATTATTTAACTTTAATAATTGCTTTTCAGATAATTTTATTATTTATCTGAAAAGCATAAAAATATTGTAGAGAGAATTAACAAGACGGAACGTTGCCGCTATCGCTTGCAAACTCAACACAGAAATCTCTAATATCTAGCATAAATTTCTCAAATTTATCGCCTTTTAGAAAGCCATCTAACCCTGGATATTTTTTTGAATACTCAGCAACAAATTTCTCTGCTTTACCATCAAAAAGTGCTTTCCACTCTGCTTGAGTGTGTTGTGTTGCGAATTTCGCACCATTCATTCCTGAACCATCTTTCATATACTTAAGATAGTACTTTTGTCCTTTTGCTGCATCTGCAAATGCAGATGTACTCATTAACCCCAATACCAAGAATGCTGAAACAAGTAAACCGAAGACTTTTTTTCATGTTATATCCTTATAATTTAAGTTGAACGCTCATAGTAACGCAAAGAGTCTAAAAGATAATTGAAAAAAATAAAACTGTATATATTTAATAATAATTATAATAAAAATAAATGATATTTAAATAATGAGCTTACAAAATTTTATTTAACAAGGGCAGCAGAATACCAAGAGAGATAAAGAGGTGTATAAAGTGAAGAAGAGATCATATGATGATTTATTATCAAATAATGATGAAGCTTTGTATTGAGAATAATCAGAGGAAAGCGCCTTTGAATAAGACGAGATAAAAGGTATGTTGTAAAAGAAAGAATCACGAACTGGCAGCGACCTACGTTTCCATCCCAGTAAGGGAAAGTATTATCGGCGATGAAGAGCTTAGCTTCCTGGTTCGAAATGGGACAGGGCGTTTCCTCTTCTCTATAGCCACCAGAATCGTGAATTAAATCTATGTCGTATTATAACGAAATAGGCTTAATTCACCATTCTTCAGGTGATTTTAGTATTGTCTAGTCAACAAAGCGCTTTACACTTAATAAGGAAGTGAAATAGCATTATCATACGTAATAATATGTAAGCCAAACGACCTATTAGTACTGGTCAGCTAAAGGGCTCTCACCCATTACACACCCAGCCTATCAAACATGTAGTCTTCATGAGGTCTTCAGGGAAAGTTAATCTTGGAGTTGGCTTCCCGCTTAGATGCTTTCAGCGGTTATCACATCCGAACATAGCTACCGGGCGATGCTCTTGGCAGAACAACCCGTACACCAGTGGTTCGTTCAACCCGGTCCTCTCGTACTAGGGTTAACTCTCCTCAACTTTCCTACGCCCACGGCAGATAGGGACCGAACTGTCTCACGACGTTCTGAACCCAGCTCGCGTACCGCTTTAAATGGCGAACAGCCATACCCTTGGGACCTGCTCCAGCCCCAGGATGCGATGAGCCGACATCGAGGTGCCAAACCTCCCCGTCGATGTGAGCTCTTGGGGGAGATCAGCCTGTTATCCCCGGGGTACCTTTTATCCTTTGAGCGATGGCCCTTCCACACAGAACCACCGGATCACTATGACCGACTTTCGTCTCTGCTCGACGTGTATGTCTCACAGTCAAGCTGGCTTGTACCATTATACTCTGCGAACGATTTCCAACCGTTCTGAGCCAACCTTTGTAAGCCTCCGTTACTTTTTAGGAGGCGACCGCCCCAGTCAAACTACCCACCAGACATTGTCCTGAACATAGATAATATGTCCCAGTTAGCTATCAGAATAAAGAAGAGTGGTATCTCAACAATGGCTCAAGTACAACTGGCGTCATACTCTCAAAGCCTCCCACCTATCCTGCACATCTTTATCCCAACAGCAGTGTCAAGCTATAGTAAAGGTCCACGGGGTCTTTCCGTCTTGCCGCGGGTAGGAGGAATTTTCACCTCCACTACAATTTCACTGGATTCCTGGTCGAGACAGCTCCCATCTCGTTACGCCATTCATGCAGGTCGATATTTAATCGACAAGGAATTTCGCTACCTTAGGACCGTTATAGTTACGGCCGCCGTTTACTGGGGCTTCGATCAATGGCTTCGCTTGCGCTAACCACATCAATTAACCTTCCAGCACCGGGCAGGCGTCACACCCTATACATCCTCTTACGAGTTAGCAGAGTGCTGTGTTTTTGGTAAACAGTCGGGAGGGACTCTTTGTTGCAACCTTTTCCGCTTTTTGGAGCAAGTCCATATACAGAAGGAGGCACACCTTATACCGAAGATACGGTGCTATTTTGCAGAGTTCCTTAACCAGGTTTCTTCCACGCGCCTTAGAATACTCATCTCACCCACCTGTGTCGGTTTACGGTACGAGCAATTACAGATATACTTAGAAACTTTTCTTGGCTCGACGGCATCAACGATTCACCATCCACTCCGAAGAGCATCAAGTGCCTGTCAGGTCTCGAATAAAAAATTACGGATTTGCCTGTAATCTAATCTACACCCTTCGAACAACTATTCCATCAGTTGCCTCGTTTAGCCCTAAGCGTCCTTCCATCGCGCTCTATAATTGGTGTTGGAATATTAACCAACTTTCCATCGTCTACCCCTTTCGGACTCGACTTAGGTCCCGACTAACCCTACGATGACGAACATCGCGTAGGAAACCTTGGGTTTTCGGCGAACGGGATTCTCACCCGTTTTATCGCTACTCATGCCTGCATACTCACTTCTAGCCGCTCCAGCGCTCCTTACCGGTACACCTTCAATGCTGACTAGAACGCTCTCCTACCACTCTATTAAAAATAGAATCTACAGCTTCGGTGGATAACTTTAGCCCCGTTATATTTTCCGCGCAGAATCGCTAGACCAGTGAGCTGTTACGCTTTCTTTAAAGGATGGCTGCTTCTAAGCCAACCTCCTGGTTGTTTGAGCAACTCCACATCGTTTTCCACTGAGTTATCACTTTGGGACCTTAGCTGGTAGTCTGGGTTGTTCCCCTCTTGACGACGCATTTTATCACCCGCCGCCTGACTGCCATGATTACATATACGGTATTCGGAGTTTGACAGGGTTTGGTACCTTGGTATAGGCCCTAGCCCAATCAGTGCTCTACCCCCGTATACTACAACATGACGCTATACCTAAATATATTTCGGAGAGAACCAGCTATCACGAAGTTTGATTGGCCTTTCACCCCTATCCACAAGTCATCCCGAGACTTTTCAACGTCAATGAGTTCGGTCCTCCACTAGCTCTTACACCAGCTTCAACCTGCTCATGGATAGATCACTTCGCTTCGGGTCTGCAGCATCTGACTAATTCGCCCTATTAAGACTCGCTTTCGCTACGGCTCCGAGTTTTCTTAACCTCGCCAGATACCACAACTCGCAGGCTCATTATGCAAAAGGCAGTCCATCACCCTGATAAATCATAGGGCTCTGAATGATTGTAAGCAAATGGTTTCAGGTTCTATTTCACTCCCCTCACTGGGGTTCTTTTCACCTTTCCCTCACGGTACTGGTTCACTATCGGTCTGTAAGTAGTATTTAGGGTTGGGAGGTGGTCCTCCCGGCTTCAGACAGAATACCACGTGTTCCGCCCTACTCAGGATACTGCTAAGATGAATCTAGATTTCGTATATGGGACTATCACCCGCTATGGTTAACCTTTCCAGGTTACTCTACTACCTATCATCATTCTATAACGCAGTCCTACAACCCCAGATGCAAGCATTCTGGTTTGCCCTCTTCCAAGTTCGCTCGCCGCTACTATCGGAATCTCTATTTGATTTCTCTT
Organism: Sulfurospirillum diekertiae; assembly: GCF_002162315.1. Taxonomy (NCBI): domain Bacteria; kingdom Pseudomonadati; phylum Campylobacterota; class Epsilonproteobacteria; order Campylobacterales; family Sulfurospirillaceae; genus Sulfurospirillum; species Sulfurospirillum diekertiae. Next base: position 2,829,026 of record NZ_CP021416.1, read on the forward strand.
CCTCTGGCTACTGAGATGTTTCACTTCACCAGGTTCGCTCCCCGCAGGGTAACTGACATTCCTGTCAGTTGGGTTGCCCCATTCGGAAATTTGCGGATCAAAGCTTCTTGACAGCTCCCCGCAACTTATCGCAGTCTAGTACGTCCTTCATCGCCTCTTACAGCCTAGGCATCCACCATTCGCTCTTAATAGCTTACCTATTTGTATTCTAATGCACATTTCACTCCCTTATTAAATGTAAACCATCTAACAAGTTGTAAATTGTTTTTTTTGCGTTTTGTTGACTTTGACAATAATAAATTAAATAACATTTAGACTAAAAAGTCTAATATAAAAACAATCTCTCTTGTTCTTATATTAGACGTTGTGTCCTCATCTTCACTAACAATGTCGTGATACAATCTTTTACCACTTTTGATAAAATGGTGGAGAATAGCGGGATCGAACCGCTGACCTCCTGCGTGCAAAGCAGGCGCTCTCCCAGCTGAGCTAATTCCCCATGGTGGGCTTAAGAGGACTCGAACCTCTGACCTTACCCTTATCAGGGGTACGCTCTAACCACCTGAGCTATAAGCCCCTCTTTCATTCAATCTCTCAAAACTAAATAAGCTTCCTTAGCAGTTCTCGCCGGAGCACCATTGTGAGATAGTGTCCCTATACTCTAGAAAGGAGGTGATCCAACCGCAGGTTCTCCTACGGTTACCTTGTTACGACTTCACCCCAGTCGCTGAACCCACCGTGGTCGGTAACTAGTTTAGTATTCCGGCTTCGGGTGAATTCAACTCCCATGGTGTGACGGGCGGTGAGTACAAGACCCGGGAACGTATTCACCGTAGCATATCTGATCTACGATTACTAGCGATTCCAGCTTCATGGAGTCGAGTTGCAGACTCCAATCCGAACTGAGACTAGGTTTTAAGATTTGCTCCACTTCGCAGTATCGCGTCTCTTTGTCCTAGCCATTGTAGCACGTGTGTAGCCCTGGCCATAAGGGCCATGATGACTTGACGTCGTCCTCACCTTCCTCCTCCTTACGAAGGCAGTCTGATTAGAGTGCTCAGCCGAACTGTTAGCAACTAATCACGAGGGTTGCGCTCGTTGCGGGACTTAACCCAACATCTCACGACACGAGCTGACGACAGCCGTGCAGCACCTGTCTCTAAGTTCTAGTAAACTAGCACTCCCGTATCTCTACAGGATTCTTAGGATATCAAGGCCAGGTAAGGTTCTTCGTGTATCTTCGAATTAAACCACATGCTCCACCGCTTGTGCGGGTCCCCGTCTATTCCTTTGAGTTTTAATCTTGCGACCGTACTCCCCAGGCGGCACACTTAATCTGTTAAGTGCATTACTGCAATGACTAGCATCGCAACAACTAGTGTGCATCGTTTAGGGCGTGGACTACCAGGGTATCTAATCCTGTTTGCTCCCCACGCTTTCATGCCTCAGCGTCAATAATGTTCCAGTAGATCGCCTTCGCAATCGGTATTCCTAGTGATATCTACGGATTTTACCCCTACACCACTAATTCCATCTACCTCTCCCATATTCTAGGTAACCAGTTTCGAGAGCAGTTCAACGGTTGAGCCGTTGGATTTCACTCTCGACTTGATTTCCAGCCTACGCATCCTTTACGCCCAGTGATTCCGAGTAACGCTTGCACCCTCCGTATTACCGCGGCTGCTGGCACGGAGTTAGCCGGTGCTTATTCATAAGGTACCGTCATTATCTTCCCTTATAAAAGGAGTTTACACACCGAAATGCGTCATCCTCCACGCGGCGTTGCTGCATCAGAGTTTCCTCCATTGTGCAATATTCCCCACTGCTGCCTCCCGTAGGAGTCTGGACCGTGTCTCAGTTCCAGTGTGCCTGATCATCCTCTCAGACCAGGTATGCGTCATTGCCTTGGTAGGCCATTACCCCACCAACTAGCTGATACAATAAAGCCCCATCCTTTAGCAATAAATCTTTCCCAACTTATCTTAGGATAAGTTGGAGTATGGGGTATTAGCAGCCGTTTCCAACTGTTGTCCCCCACTAAAGGGCAGGTTAGCTATATATTACTCACCCGTGCGCCACTAACTTAATAAGCAAGCTCATTAAGTCCGTTCGACTTGCATGTGTTAAGCACGCCGCCAGCGTTCACTCTGAGCCAGGATCAAACTCTCCATAAAATTTATGAAGTGTTCTTCATTTGACTTAAAGTATCTCTTTTTTAATAAAGAGTTGATAATCTCTTTTTTCGCGTCACTGACTAAGGTCGCTTATTTAGATTTCAAAGATTGAATTTGACATTGTTAAAATGGTAATGAACGTGAAGCTTGTCCCCTACTTTGGGTACTTCTCTTTAACCCCGCTTTCTCAAACGAGGACGAAATTATATATCCTTGCACCTTACAAAGACATTAAACTCGATCAAAAAAACAATAATAGATTGTAAAATATTCTTCATATCCTATATAACTCAAATATCAATATTATTTTTGCATACTGATAACTCATAATTATAAAAAAAACCGAAAACAAGAAGAAAAGATTTGAGTTAAAAATGTAAATATTATGGTCATAATAAAAAAATACTTTTACGAGGAGTAAATCAATGAATAATGTAAAAGAGAGGATATATTTAAGGATATAGATTAGTATTTATTGGATGAATAGAGAAGCTATATGTTGATTAAGAGACAAGGGGGATACCGCCTTTGAATAAGACGAGATGAAGGAATCATTGTAAAAAAGAATCACGGAACTGGCAGCGACCTACGTTTCCATCCCAGTAAGGGAAAGTATTATCGGCGATGAAGAGCTTAGCTTCCTGGTTCGAAATGGGACAGGGCGTTTCCTCTTCTCTATAGCCACCAGAATCGTGAATTAAATCTATGTCGTATTATAGCGAAATAGGCTTAATTCACCATTCTTGGGTGATTTTAGTATTGTCTAGTCAACAAAGCGCTTTACACTTAATAAGGAAGTGAAATAGCATTATCATACGTAATAATATGTAAGCCAAACGACCTATTAGTACTGGTCAGCTAAAGGGCTTTCACCCATTACACACCCAGCCTATCAAACATGTAGTCTTCATGAGGTCTTCAGGGAAAGTTAATCTTGGAGTTGGCTTCCCGCTTAGATGCTTTCAGCGGTTATCACATCCGAACATAGCTACCGGGCGATGCTCTTGGCAGAACAACCCGTACACCAGTGGTTCGTTCAACCCGGTCCTCTCGTACTAGGGTTAACTCTCCTCAACTTTCCTACGCCCACGGCAGATAGGGACCGAACTGTCTCACGACGTTCTGAACCCAGCTCGCGTACCGCTTTAAATGGCGAACAGCCATACCCTTGGGACCTGCTCCAGCCCCAGGATGCGATGAGCCGACATCGAGGTGCCAAACCTCCCCGTCGATGTGAGCTCTTGGGGGAGATCAGCCTGTTATCCCCGGGGTACCTTTTATCCTTTGAGCGATGGCCCTTCCACACAGAACCACCGGATCACTATGACCGACTTTCGTCTCTGCTCGACGTGTATGTCTCACAGTCAAGCTGGCTTGTACCATTATACTCTGCGAACGATTTCCAACCGTTCTGAGCCAACCTTTGTAAGCCTCCGTTACTTTTTAGGAGGCGACCGCCCCAGTCAAACTACCCACCAGACATTGTCCTGAACATAGATAATATGTCCCAGTTAGCTATCAGAATAAAGAAGAGTGGTATCTCAACAATGGCTCAAGTACAACTGGCGTCATACTCTCAAAGCCTCCCACCTATCCTGCACATCTTTATCCCAACAGCAGTGTCAAGCTATAGTAAAGGTCCACGGGGTCTTTCCGTCTTGCCGCGGGTAGGAGGAATTTTCACCTCCACTACAATTTCACTGGATTCCTGGTCGAGACAGCTCCCATCTCGTTACGCCATTCATGCAGGTCGATATTTAATCGACAAGGAATTTCGCTACCTTAGGACCGTTATAGTTACGGCCGCCGTTTACTGGGGCTTCGATCAATGGCTTCGCTTGCGCTAACCACATCAATTAACCTTCCAGCACCGGGCAGGCGTCACACCCTATACATCCTCTTACGAGTTAGCAGAGTGCTGTGTTTTTGGTAAACAGTCGGGAGGGACTCTTTGTTGCAACCTTTTCCGCTTTCGAGAGCAAGTCTCTATACAGAAGGAGGCACACCTTATACCGAAGATACGGTGCTATTTTGCAGAGTTCCTTAACCAGGTTTCTTCCACGCGCCTTAGAATACTCATCTCACCCACCTGTGTCGGTTTACGGTACGAGCAATTACAGATATACTTAGAAACTTTTCTTGGCTCGACGGCATCAACGATTCACCATCCACTCCGAAGAGCATCAAGTGCCTGTCAGGTCTCGAATAAAAGATTACGGATTTGCCTGTAATCTAATCTACACCCTTCGAACAACTATTCCATCAGTTGCCTCGTTTAGCCCTAAGCGTCCTTCCATCGCGCTCTATAATTGGTGTTGGAATATTAACCAACTTTCCATCGTTCTACCCCTTTCGGACTCGACTTAGGTCCCGACTAACCCTACGATGACGAACATCGCGTAGGAAACCTTGGGTTTTCGGCGAACGGGATTCTCACCCGTTTTATCGCTACTCATGCCTGCATACTCACTTCTAGCCGCTCCAGCGCTCCTTACCGGTACACCTTCAATGCTGACTAGAACGCTCTCCTACCACTCTATTAAAAATAGAATCTACAGCTTCGGTGGATAACTTTAGCCCCGTTATATTTTCCGCGCAGAATCGCTAGACCAGTGAGCTGTTACGCTTTCTTTAAAGGATGGCTGCTTCTAAGCCAACCTCCTGGTTGTTTGAGCAACTCCACATCGTTTTCCACTGAGTTATCACTTTGGGACCTTAGCTGGTAGTCTGGGTTGTTCCCCTCTTGACGACGCATTTTATCACCCGCCGCCTGACTGCCATGATTACATATACGGTATTCGGAGTTTGATAGGGTTTGGTACCTTGGTATAGGCCCTAGCCCAATCAGTGCTCTACCCCCGTATATTACAACATGACGCTATACCTAAATATATTTCGGAGAGAACCAGCTATCACGAAGTTTGATTGGCCTTTCACCCCTATCCACAAGTCATCCCGAGACTTTTCAACGTCAATGAGTTCGGTCCTCCACTAGCTCTTACACCAGCTTCAACCTGCTCATGGATAGATCACTTCGCTTCGGGTCTGCAGCATCTGACTAATTCGCCCTATTAAGACTCGCTTTCGCTACGGCTCCGAGTTTTCTTAACCTCGCCAGATACCACAACTCGCAGGCTCATTATGCAAAAGGCAGTCCATCACCCTGATAAATCATAGGGCTCTGAATGATTGTAAGCAAATGGTTTCAGGTTCTATTTCACTCCCCTCACTGGGGTTCTTTTCACCTTTCCCTCACGGTACTGGTTCACTATCGGTCTGTAAGTAGTATTTAGGGTTGGGAGGTGGTCCTCCCGGCTTCAGACAGAATACCACGTGTTCCGCCCTACTCAGGATACTGCTAAGATGAATCTAGATTTCGTATATGGGACTATCACCCGCTATGGTTAACCTTTCCAGGTTACTCTACTACCTATCATCATTCTATAACGCAGTCCTACAACCCCAGATGCAAGCATCTGGTTTGCCCTCTTCCAAGTTCGCTCGCCGCTACTATCGGAATCTCTATTTGATTTCTCTTCCTCTGGCTACTGAGATGTTTCACTTCACCAGGTTCGCTCCCCGCAGGGTAACTGACATTCCTGTCAGTTGGGTTGCCCCATTCGGAAATTTGCGGATCAAAGCTTCTTGACAGCTCCCCGCAACTTATCGCAGTCTAGTACGTCCTTCATCGCCTCTTACAGCCTAGGCATCCACCATTCGCTCTTAATAGCTTACCTATTTGTATTCTAATGCACATTTCACTCCCTTATTAAATGTAAACCATCTAACAAGTTGTAAATTGTTTTTTTTGCGTTTTGTTGACTTTGACAATAATAAATTAAATAACATCTCTATGTTCTTTCATCAGATAGCAAAGCTATCTTAAAGAACCAAACCTAAAGTACAACGCAAAGCGTCGTATTCTAAATTATAGAACATAAACTTAGACTAAAAAGTCTAATATAAAAACAACCGCAATTGTTCTTATATTAGACCTTGTGTCCTCATCTTCACTAACAATGTCTTGATACAATTCTTTTACCACTTTTTAAAAAATGGTGGAGAATAGCGGGATCGAACCGCTGACCTCCTGCGTGCAAAGCAGGCGCTCTCCCAGCTGAGCTAATTCCCCATGGTGGGCTTAAGAGGACTCGAACCTCTGACCTTACCCTTATCAGGGGTACGCTCTAACCACCTGAGCTATAAGCCCCTCTTTCATTCAATCTCTCAAAACTAAATAAGCTTCCTTAGCAGTTCTCGCCGGAGCACCATTGTGAGATAGTGTCCCTATACTCTAGAAAGGAGGTGATCCAACCGCAGGTTCTCCTACGGTTACCTTGTTACGACTTCACCCCAGTCGCTGAACCCACCGTGGTCGGTAACTAGTTTAGTATTCCGGCTTCGGGTGAATTCAACTCCCATGGTGTGACGGGCGGTGAGTACAAGACCCGGGAACGTATTCACCGTAGCATATCTGATCTACGATTACTAGCGATTCCAGCTTCATGAAGTCGAGTTGCAGACTTCAATCCGAACTGAGACTAGGTTTTAAGATTTGCTCCACTTCGCAGTATCGCGTCTCTTTGTCCTAGCCATTGTAGCACGTGTGTAGCCCTGGCCATAAGGGCCATGATGACTTGACGTCGTCCTCACCTTCCTCCTCCTTACGAAGGCAGTCTGATTAGAGTGCTCAGCCGAACTGTTAGCAACTAATCACGAGGGTTGCGCTCGTTGCGGGACTTAACCCAACATCTCACGACACGAGCTGACGACAGCCGTGCAGCACCTGTCTCTAAGTTCTAGTAAACTAGCACTCCCGTATCTCTACAGGATTCTTAGGATATCAAGGCCAGGTAAGGTTCTTCGTGTATCTTCGAATTAAACCACATGCTCCACCGCTTGTGCGGGTCCCCGTCTATTCCTTTGAGTTTTAATCTTGCGACCGTACTCCCCAGGCGGCACACTTAATCTGTTAAGTGCATTACTGCAATGACTAGCATCGCAACAACTAGTGTGCATCGTTTAGGGCGTGGACTACCAGGGTATCTAATCCTGTTTGCTCCCCACGCTTTCATGCCTCAGCGTCAATAATGTTCCAGTAGATCGCCTTCGCAATCGGTATTCCTAGTGATATCTACGGATTTTACCCCTACACCACTAATTCCATCTACCTCTCCCATATTCTAGGTAACCAGTTTCGAGAGCAGTTCAACGGTTGAGCCGTTGGATTTCACTCTCGACTTGATTTCCAGCCTACGCATCCTTTACGCCCAGTGATTCCGAGTAACGCTTGCACCCTCCGTATTACCGCGGCTGCTGGCACGGAGTTAGCCGGTGCTTATTCATAAGGTACCGTCATTATCTTCCCTTATAAAAGGAGTTTACACACCGAAATGCGTCATCCTCCACGCGGCGTTGCTGCATCAGAGTTTCCTCCATTGTGCAATATTCCCCACTGCTGCCTCCCGTAGGAGTCTGGACCGTGTCTCAGTTCCAGTGTGCCTGATCATCCTCTCAGACCAGGTATGCGTCATTGCCTTGGTAGGCCATTACCCCACCAACTAGCTGATACAATAAAGCCCCATCCTTTAGCAATAAATCTTTCCCAACTTATCTTAGGATAAGTTGGAGTATGGGGTATTAGCAGCCGTTTCCAACTGTTGTCCCCCACTAAAGGGCAGGTTAGCTATATATTACTCACCCGTGCGCCACTAACTTAATAAGCAAGCTCATTAAGTCCGTTCGACTTGCATGTGTTAAGCACGCCGCCAGCGTTCACTCTGAGCCAGGATCAAACTCTCCATAAAATTTATGAAGTGTTCTTCATTTGACTTAAAGTATCTCTTTTTTAATAAAGAGTTGATAATCTCTTTTTTCGCGTCACTGACTAAGGTCGCTTATTTAGATTTCAAAGATTGAATTTGACATTGTTAAAATGGTAATGAACGTGAAGCTTGTCCCCTACTTTGGGTACTTCTCTTTAACCCCGCTTTCTCAAACGAGGACGAAATTATATATCCTTGCACCTTACAAAGACATTAAACTCGCACTGCAACTAATTGGTTTTTTTATTCCTCTCAAGTTGATTAATTTTTCGTTTACTCTCTTTCCATATAATAGACAATTCACAAATTGCATTTCATCTTATTAATTTGATAAAATGCGGTTTGATTTTACGTCTTTTGAAGGAGAATTACATGGGACTATATGACAGAAATTATATACAACACAATGCACAAGAGAGTGCCTATGAACAGACAAAGGTCAATGAAAGCTCTATGGGAGTTTTTATTAAACAGACCTATCAACTGTTTGCTGCATCACTGCTTGCTGCAAGTGCTGGCTCTTATGTTGGAATTGGTATGGCAAAAACCATCTCTTCTTGGTATTTAGGCCTTGTCATTTTAGAGTTTATCTTCTTATTTGGACTTTTTGCTGCTAAAAAGAAAGCTGGACTTAATATGATTTTGCTTTTTGGTTTTACATTTATCAGTGGACTAACACTCGCGCCTTTGCTATCGCATACATTAGGAATGCCAGGCGGTGCTAGTATTGTGGCAAATGCCTTTATTTTAACAACCGTTGCATTTGGTGGACTTTCAGTATTTGCGATGAATACCACAAGAGATTTTTCAGCAATGGGTAAAATGTTATTTATTACATTAATTGTGATTGTAGTTGCAGGCATCATAAATATCTTTTTCCACAGCCCAATTTTACAATTGGCTATTGCAAGTGTTAGTTCTATTTTATTTAGTGCATTCATTCTTTACGATACACAAAACATTATCAAAGGTGCGTATGAAACACCTATTGAAGGTGCAATTGCATTGTATTTGGACTTTTTGAATCTCTTTATTTCATTGCTTCAAATTCTTGGAATTTTTGGCTCACGCGACGAATAAGCTTTCGATTAGGCATAAAAAAGGGGGACGAGGGGATTCAATTCCTCCGCCCCCTTTTTTTATTTACATGTAAAACTATTAACCTAAAGGTTCATTGACCTTAATCTCACATGTACCACTTTTATCACATTTGATATTCGCATCAAAGTAGAAGATCTTACTCACATCAACTTTGGCATTTTTAAGTTTCAAGAAAGCTTCCATCGATCTTCCGCCTGCGGAGCAGTTCATAATCACCACTTTACCTTTTGGAAGTTTTGCAGCAAATTCTGTGGCACTCAGTTTCCCTGCTTCGATATTGATAGCCCCTTTTATATGGCCATTGGCATATTCTGTGGCACTTCGTACATCGATAACAGCCACATTGGCTGGTATTTTATCACTCACAATGAGTGCTTTATACCATTCACCGTCTACGGTTCCTTCATCTTCTCCTAGTTTAATACCTTCGACGAAGGCATCTTTTTTAGGAGTTGGGGCTACGTCTACTTTTTTAGCGCCACCGGCTGTGGTTTGGAGTCCAGCTTCTTTCCATTCTGGGTATCCACCGGCATAGACACTAATTTTTGATAACCAAACTCTTGGAGTTTTTTAGCTAAGTTATGGGATTTAGCACAATTATAACCTTCACAGAAACTTATAATCGGTGTTGTTTTATCTATGGGCAAACGACCTTTGAGTGTATCAAGCTCTTCATCACTCATATACATTGAACCAGGAATTGTTCCTGCCATATATTTTGCATAAGGTCTTGCATCCATAAAGAGAGCTTTATTATTTTTGAAAATAGCTTGTGCTGCTGGTAAACCTATCTCTGGATAGTTTTTAACTATCCATTCAGGTTCACCTGCTTGGTACAATTTAACATTGGTAAAGCCATGTTCTTTCAGGTAGCCTGCAACGATTGGGCTTTTTTCACAATCCCAACCACCACAGAAAACAATAATCTCTTTATCTTTAGCGACTTTATCCAGTTGACCAATATATTGATCAATTTGAGTATCAGGAATATTCAAGCTTGATGGAATCGTACTTACTAAATATTTTGGATTGGGTCGTGCATCAATCAAGAGGGCTTTAGCGCCATCTCTTGTTCCGTTCCCTATAGCGACTTTAACGTAAGCATAATCCACATTCTCTAGTTTAAACTTCTCCATCAACTCTTTTACATGTAAAGTTGGTTCATTCAACACTTTTGCACTAGGGGTTGCACTGGTTTCGGGTTGATTCGTACATCCTGCTAGCAACAATCCTGCTACGATCAGGCTACTGGCGAATACTCTTATTCTCATTGTTTCTCCTTTGGGGTTTAATGGTGTTCTCTTAATTCATTCACAGAAAAAAGCGTATCAAAAAGCTTATAAATCATAATCACCACGCCCACAGAGCCAACAACGATAAAGATCTCTCCTAAGTGTGGTGCGACGTAATTAAAAGATTTAGACAATGCATAAAAATCGTATTTTTCATACCCAAGTCCAAAACGGTTGGACATAGGATTGGCATTACCTCCATAAACAAAAAGATACCTTCCCACAAAGCCACCGATGACCACAGAAATAGAAGCAACTAGTGTAAATATAGGCTGTCGTGCCTTAACAATACATAAAAAGGGGAGTGCCAATGTCAAAAAGATGTATCCCGTAAAATAGACATAACGAAATGGGCCAAAAAGAATCAAAAATGCCCAATCTTTATCGACCGTCATATAACCAAAAATTTCATAAAGACCTAGCAGAGAGACAAAAAACAACATGGCTCTGCGAATAATATCCATTAATCCTTTGTATTCTGTTTTACTGCGGTGAGCGAAGAAACTGATGATTCCCATAATGCCTAAAGACGAGACAAAAGCAGAGATAATAAAAAATAAAACGTCAAAAAGGGAAATTCTGTCCAGAGATGACGTGCCGTATTCATAGAAAAGTTTCGCTTGAATATAATACTCAATCAAGTCAACCCCAATGCTTAACACTAAAATAGGTAATGCCAAGCGTTTTGCCCACTCTCGTTTATGAGTTAGAACCAGATAAATTTCAAATAAAACAAACGGGATATAGGTACAATAAAGTGGCAACATCAACCACATGCCTGCATTAAGATTGGGTGTCAGTACCATCCAAACCATATTGAGCATATTAAGATCGGTTGCAATTGTAAAGAGTCCTGCAAACACCATCGAAATTCCGATGACCATGAAACCTGCTGCTGCTTTAGCGATAAGATTAAAATTCATCAACTCTGCCAATGCGACCAAAAAGATCACTCCACTCCCCGTATAAATCATGTACATGTAATTGACAATGAAAAGCGTCCAAGGGATATTACGATTGACCTCGCCGACATCTCCGAAAACGGCTAAACGCATCGCCTCTTTCAGAGCGGGATCGGTTGGGTTGAGCCCTGAAGCATGCGCATTAGCAGCTGCACTAAAATAGCGTACATCAAAAATTTCATAAATGCCAATACATGCAAAGACTAGAAGAACATAGCCTAAAAGCATCGTTTTATTGAGCAACAGTTGAACGATACTGATCTTGTTAATATCAAGACCTGCAAACCTTATTTTTTCCATTCTGTACTCCTTCGATTGCGAGCTTGATCATACATGGGTTTAATCTCTTCCCATGTGTGAATAATCGTATTATGCGAAACACTCTGCTTAGCATAGGCTTCATCATTGGGTAAAATATAAAAAAGTTTTTGGAAGCGTTCCTGTATGTTCTTTTTTGAAAGAAGAAGCGTTTTGTTTTGAGAAGCTTCACAATATCGCTATTTTCATCATCCAAATCACCAAAGGTTCTCACTTTAGTCGGACACGTCGCTTGACACGCGGTCGTACCGCCTTCCACCAATGAGCGGTGATCGCAAAATGTGCATTTATCCACAGCAACCATCGTGTCATCCACAAACCGTGCATCATACGGGCATGCTTCCATACACCCTTTGCATAAAATACATTTATGTGCATCTACTTTGACAATACCTCCCTGTGCAAAATGGCTTGCGTTGGTAGGGCACACACTCACACACGGTGCATCAATACAGTGGTTACATTGCGACGGATAGAGATTGGCAAAGGGTTTGCCAAAAATGGTTCCTTCCACCACACCGATCCAAATACGTTGTTTATCCGCACCCAACTGAACGCCATTTTCCTCTTTACATGCAACCTCACACGCTTTGCAGTTGATACAATTTTGATAATCTAATGCCATTGCATAATTCATCTTCACACCCTCCTGATCGATACGAGCGTTTCGTGCATATTGGCACATCCGTGTACCGGCTCAATCGTATCTTCAATAATTTCATTATCACTCGCACCATTGCGATGCGCAAACGTTAGTCCTTCTGATTTTGCGCCAAATCCATGAATATAAAAAACGCTTTGTGGTACAATTTTAGGAGTTGGATAGGCTTTAATTCGCACATGTCCTACGCGGCTTGTCACTTCAACCGTATCTCCAAACTGAATGTTTAACGCTTCGGCTTCTTTGTCATTGATCCACAAATAATTCTCACGCATCAGCTCTAGGAGCATGATGTTATTTTGGGTTGCATTTTGGGTGAACTGTGCATGGCGCCCTGTAATAAATTTAAATTTGCCTGCTGGAACGTTTACATACTCTTCATCCCTCCACACGGGCATAGGATCAACGCCTTTGGCTGCCATACTGCCCAAAAAGCATTCAACTTTTTTATTAGGAGTGTTAAACGAGCGTTTAAGATCGGCGACATCCACAGGATTGACACAAATATCGTGCAAAAAGGCGTCAGGATCGTACTCTTCTTCAAGCTTCAATACAGAGTAAAACTTTTTATCTTTAGGGTAGTATTCATACGTATTGTTATCAATCTTTTTAAAGTAGGTAAGCATATTGGGATAAAAAACACCCTTCTCACGTAAGACTCCCCACGCCTCTTCACCATATTTTTCAACAAACATATGTTTGTTCGTCTCTTCTTGATCGTGCATAAAAGGCTCTGCTAAATCAAAACCATTTTCGTCATAGAACTCATCTTCTGGTGTATCTTCAAGCTCTTCTTGCACATCTTCATCATATTTTTTGGTAATTTCCCACAACGGTTTTGAAAGTTTTTGGGCTAAGCCTCGCATAATTTCATTCACCGGTTTACTCTCATACATAGGCTCAATCACTTTTTCACGTATCGCGATGGAGGGCTCAATCCCTGCAAACGACTGCACGGGATCTTCCCTCTCTAAGTAGGTACACTCTGGTAAAATAACATCTGCTAGCATTGCTGTATCACTTGGCATTGTATCGATTACAACCACCAAATCCATCTTTTCAAACATTGTCCGAGTTTTAGTAGAATTTGGTACCGAGAGCATTGGATTTTGTTTATAAACAAACATCCCACGGATTGGATAGGGGGATTTGCCCTCTTCGACCATATTGCGCCATCCTACCCATGTGCCTGTTGCACCGACAACCGCGGCTAAATTTTTATCGATTCTAGGTTTCGCGTTGGCATACATTGGAGCGGTGGTCGTATGCTCACCCAATGGAAGTTTTTTACCAAAAACAATGCCACCTTTGACATCGATGCCACCGCCAAGTGCTGTAAAAAGTGCCATAGCGCGACGCAGTTGAAAATCATTTTTAGACCATGTCGTGCGTCTTCCTTGGTAATAAACCGATTGAGGTGCATTTGCCATAAAATCATGGGCGATTTTACATATCGTTGAAGCAGGAACACCTGTAATTTTTTCTGCCCATTCAGGTGTATATTCACTCTCAATGATATGCTTTTTGTATTTATCAAAATCAACAAAGTTTTTGGCAACATAACTGCGATTGTAAACTTGATCGATAATCGCAACATACGTCAATGCTAGCACAAACGCCAAGTCGGTTCCTGGACGAATTGGGACATAGGTATCAGCGTGCATTGCGGTATTGGTAAAGCGTGGATCGACCACAACCAGTTTCATACCACGTCCACGGGTGCGTTTAAACATATCCATCGTGTCAGGCGTTAAAATCGCTTCGGCGCGATTCGCTCCTGCCATAATGACGTACTTCGCATTTTCCAAATCCGCTTGTCCATAACCACCGATAGTTAATGTATAGCCTGAAACAGCGGTTTGCAAACAAATGGTTGAGTGGTTAAGGAAATTGGACGATCCAAATTTATCGGCCATAAAGGTTTTAAAGGTGTGTTCTGCCAACCCTTCCCCTGCGCAATAGCCAATGCAGGAACGGTTGTCTTTTTCTTCTTCTAAAATTTTGACCAATTTGTCTTTAATATACGCATTCGCCTCTTCCCATGTCGCACGTCTGTATTTGCCATCGCCTCTCTCTCCGGTACGAATTAAAGGGTATTTGAGTCGATCGGGATCATACAGGGCATGAATACCTGCTGCTCCTCTGGCACAGAGCATATTACGAGATTTAGGGAAATAAGGATTGGGATCTAATTTTGTTACAATACCATTACGTACATGCGCAATCGCCGCACATTTATTAACACACATTTCACAGATGGTTGGAACTTCCTTCATTAGTGTCACTTGAGGTTTCTCTTTTGAGCTTGCAAGAATGGTTGACGAACTAAGCGCCGTTCCACTTGCAATACTTAAGGCGACACTGCCTTGAAGAAATCTCCTTCGTGAGATCTCTACTTTCATTCGTTTTCTCCACTTCAATTTTTAAACATTAGGTTTGACAAAACCTACTGAAATAACCATTTCATGGATACATTGTAAGGAGAGTTTCTTTATATTATTATTAAACAAAATCATTTTTATAAGTTAAATGAATTAAGATGAGAGCAGAAGCCCGATGTAATCGCTTATAAAAAAAATAAATAAATTTTATAATTTTATTTAACTTAGTAAAAAAAAGTGTGCTTTTTTAGAATATTAGTAAAAAAATAATGACATTTTTGAGATTTCTATACCTATTTTTAAATATTCTAAGATACCGCTAAGAGGGGTAAGGTTGTAGGAAGAGGCTAAAGATGTTAGCCTCTGATGGTGAAATCTCTATTTTTCACCTGGTTCTTTTGTGCAGTTAGCACCATCTCCTTTGATGACCACTCGCACACGCTTCTCTTTTCCTTTTTGCTGCTCGTTTTCATACAGAAGCTCCCGTATTTCACTTTGAAATGATTCGATACAGTCTTGGCTATTTTTAGTCGTATCCAAAATCAGCACTTTCTCTTCTTTGGGATTTGAAGATGCACTCTTCTCTTTTGCGGTAGCCTTTTGGATAGAAGCATTTAGATCACACTCCTCTTCTAAAAGTGTATTAATTTTTTGCGTTAGCGCTTCAATGGAGTTATTTTTATCATCGGGTTTGGCATAAAGAATTTTAGTAATCTCATTTTGAAACACTTCCGTACAATCAGTTCGACTCTGGGGATTAGCACTCATCAACAATGAAGCCAACAATGGTAAACTAAATATAACTTTTTTTCATTTTATCTCCTTTTTTTTAACTATTATATACTATAATTATAAAAATATTTACTTTTATTGATATTAAATCTTTACATGTAAAGTTATATGATTCAAAACGAGACGCTCATAAAAAAGAGGAGGAAGGGAATGAGAGAGAAAGGAGCGTTTAGACTGCTCCTTGAATGGTGTTAAATTGAGGGTTTAATATCTTGTTTTCGGGTAATAAAATCAAGTGTACTTGCGATCAGCGCATCTTGAATACGGTCTTTGAGATAGCAGATATAAAATTTTCGCATCAAATGAATACCTTTGATCGTGCCGATATGTAATCTTCCTGCTTGCACGTCATCTTCAACCATGTATTTGGAAAGAATGGAAACCGTTGGAGCACCGTTGATGTCAGCTTTGAGGAGTGTTTGTTTGATGGTCATTGCACTGTTGGCGATATTTTTAATCGTAAAATTTTTACAATCCACATCTATTTTATGAAATGTCTCATAAATAATTTTACGCGTGTTGGACTCCTCTTCGCGGCAAATCCACTGCAAATCAAAGAGCTCTTCTTTTTTTAAAATACTAGGAAGCGGCGATCTGCTGACAACAACCAGCTCATCTTCCATCCATTCACGATAGAAAATATTGGGATGAAAGGTAGGAGACTCGATGAGTGCTAGATCGACTTTTCGGTTCACCACAAGCTCGGTTAGCTCAACGGAGCTGTTGACTTTGACCATCACTTGGTTGGAAATCACCTCTTGAATATCGTTGAGAAACTCAGGTAAAATATAATTTCCAATCACAGGAGAAGCGCCTAGAATAAAGAGTATCTCTTTATTAACCAGACGCAGAACCTCTTTTTCCGTAATCAAAATTTGCTTTTCAAGGCTGAGCAACACTTGAAAAAGTTCTTCGCCCTCTTTGGTAAGGTTAATGCCACTCTTTTTGCGATCCACGATGGGAATGTTCAAATAATCTTCAAGGAATTTGATCTGTTGCGTAACGGCAGGTTGGCTAATTCCAAGCTTTCTAGAAGCTTTTGAAAAACTTTTTTCTCGCACAACGGTTAAAAACGTCTCTATCTTCGCAAAATCTTTAAACATTCACATCCCTATTTAAACAGTTCTAAATCCATCTCACAACCATCAATAACACAAAGCCGTATTGCCACTATCGCTCGCAAAATGATAGAGAAAATCGTACAGGTGTTTAAGAGAAGCATCGGTTAATGGCTTTGCATCAGGACATAAAAGCAGCATCTCCGCTTTAAGTGTTCCTGCTTCATAAAAGTGTTGCCACTCGTTTTGCGTATGTTTTTTAGCCATCACATTTCCACTAAAACCACAGACCGTACGCATCTCTTTTTTAAAAATATCTGCACCCATCGTTGCATCCGCTAAAAGGGGTGGTGCAAAACAACCAAACGCCACATAAGCGCTTAGCAATACATTTGTAAATTTTACCATGTTTTACCTCTTTTAGTGTAAGCGATCAGAGCGTTTCATCTCTGATCGCAGCTTTACATGTAAAACTATTAACCTAAAGGTTCATTGACTTTAATCTCGCATTTACTGCTCTTATCACATTTGATATTCGCATCAAAGTAGAAGATCTTACTCACATCAACTTTGGCATTTTTGAGTTTCAAAAATGCTTCCATAGATCTTCCGCCTGCTGAGCAGTTCATAATCACCACTTTACCTTTGGGTAGTTTTGCAGCAAATTCTGTTGCACTTAGTTTTCCTGCTTCGATATTGATAGCCCCTTTTATATGTCCATTGGCATATTCTGCGGCACTTCGTACATCGATAACAGCTACATTGGTTGGTATCTTATCACTAATGATCAGTGCTTTATACCACTCACCATCTACGGTTCCTTCATCTTCACCTAACTTTATACCTTCAACAAATGCATCTTTCTTAGGACTTGGAGCGACATCTACTTTTTTAGCACCGCCTGCCGTGGTTTGGAGTCCAGCTTCTTTCCATTCTGGGTATCCACCGGCATAGACACTAATTTTTTGATAACCAAACTCTTGGAGTTTTTTAGCTAAGTTATGGGATTTAGCACAATTATAACCTTCACAGAAACTTACAATCGGTGTTGTTTTATCTATGGGCAAACGACCTTTTAGTGTATCAAGCTCTTCATCACTCATATACATTGAACCAGGAATTGTTCCTGCCATATATTTTGCATAAGGTCTTGCATCCATAAAGAGAGCTTTATTATTTTTAAAGAGGGTTTGGGCTGCTGGTAGACCTATCTCTGGGTAATTTTTAGCAATCCATTCTGGTTCACCTGCTTGGTAAAGTTTGACATTGGTAAAGCCATGTTCTTTCAGGTAGCCTGCAACGATTGGACTTTTTTCACAATCCCATCCACCACAGAAAACAATAATCTCTTTATCTTTAGTGACTTTATCCAGTTGACCAATATATTGATCAATTTGAGTATCAGGAATATTCAAGCTTGATGGAATCGTACTTACTAAATATTTTGGATTGGGTCGTGCGTCAATCAAGAGTGCTTTTGCTCCCTCTCTTGTTCCGTTCCCTATAGCGACTTTAACGTAAGCGTAATCCACATTCTCTAGTTTAAACTTCTCCATCAACTCTTTTACATGTAAAGTTGGTTCATTCAACACTTTTGCACTAGGCGATATTGTTGCCTCAGGTTGTTTCTCTGCGCATCCACTCAACAACAATCCTATTACAACGATACTGCTCGCTAAAATCCTTATACTCATCTTCTCTCCTTTTTGGTTACTGGCTATTGTTAACTTTAATGAGTACTTGTTTCATCCAAATTAAATATTTTATCGGCAAGATAATACATAAACAAAGCCAAGCCAATACCACCAAATCCAATTGCAAACTCAGCCGCAGAAGGGAAGTACTCTACAAATGTAGGTGCTAGTTGGTATTCTGAACGTTTGAGCATTGTCATAGGATAGAGTAATGTGTCATGAACCAAGTCATAGCGCATAAAGAAAATACCCACCATACCTGATATAGAAGCATACACCGTTGCTTTAATGGCCTTTGCATTGCTGACTAAGATAATCGTAAATGGTATTAACATACCTAAAATTAACTCCCCAAACCAAAAAGTAGGACTTTTCGTTGCATGCAAAATAGTTTCTGCTCGCTCTGGCATATCTCCATACAGTGCTGTTATGATTTTCCATGCTTCAAAGAAGATCAGTACGGCTAAAAGCATGCCTAAAATTTTTGAAAGTTTGACAAGCATCACAGTGATTTTTTCAGGAAAATTCATTTTGTATCTAAATCCATACATTAAGAAAACTAAGTAACATCCTGTGATCATGGCAGAAAGAATGAAATAGACAGGATAAAAAACACCATTGGCAGAAGGTCTAGAGATCAAAAAGCCAAAAACAGCGCCAAGATTTGAGTGTGCTGCAAGACCGACTAAAAGACCGCAAATACCAAAGATTTTAGAAAAAGTATGATTCACTTTAATCGCTAGAAAGAAAAATTCTAAACAGATAAACGTAAGGTAAAGACCATACAAGGTTCCCATCCACCAAATAGCTGAAGTCAAACCTGGGGTTAAGACATTGTAAATCAACATTGTCATTGGGTGACCGATTTCTAAGCCAATAACGGCAAAACCTGAACTGATTGTGATAATTGCACCTGCAATGGCACGCTTACCAATTTGCTGAAACTCTGGAATTCCAAAAACATGCCCAATCGAAGAGATAATGCAAAGACCTGTACTGGAGACCACAAAGAAAACATACATTGCGATGAGTAACCCCCATGGATGTTGCCTCGTGACATTGTAAACATGGTGTCCATGTAAGATATACGCAACCGCACCCGCCATAAACGCGGCAAGAAGGGCTACGGTTGTAACTGCCATCACCACATTCAGGGGCGTTTTTTCAAAATAAAAGAGTTTTTTCAAAGAAATTGTTTGCATCATAAACTCCTACAATATATAAAATAGTTTTGGTTTAGTACCCAAGTGACTTTTAACTTGGCGGTACTCTTTATTCACAAGTAACTGTGAAATTTCGCTATTTGGATCATCCAAGTCACCAAATACTCTGACTTTTGTCGGACACGTTGCTTGACATGCTGTCGTTGTTTCACCATTGGCAAGCCTAGTATCCGAACAGAACGTACATTTATCAACCGTATTGGTTCGATTGTCAACATAACGTGCATCATAAGGACATGCATTAATACAGTAGGTACACAAAATACATTTGGTTGGATCAACCATAACCATGCCATCTTTACTGTAATAGGTTGCATTGGTCGGACAGACTTGTTGACACGGTGCATTGTCGCAATGTTGACATTGACTTGGCTGATAGGTTTGAGAAGCGATAGAGATATTGGGAAATTGTCCTTCTGCCTCTTTAACACCTACCCAAATGCGATAATGATCGGGTAAGAGCAAAACACCATTTTCTTCTTTACATGCACTTTCACATGCTTTACAATTAATACAATTATTGTAATTTAGTGCCATTCCATAACGTGCCATAATCAAACCTTTCTAATTTCTACAATTGTGTCATGAAGACAAGAAGCTCCATGCATTGGCTCCATGCTATCTTCAATAATTGCTGCATCATTGCCGCCATTATGATATGCACGCGTTAATGCTTCAGAGTAATTACCAAATCCATGGATAAAGAAGAGTGTATCGGGTCCAATTTTCTCTGTTGGATACGCTTTAATCGTTGTTTTACCCACTTTACTGACGACTTCAATTTTATCACCAAATTTGATACCCATTTTTTCTGCTGTACGTTTATTAATCCATGCAAAATTTTCAGGGACAAGATTGAGTAACATGCGATTGTTCGATGTACCAGATTGTGTAAATTGGGCATGGCGACCGGTTATAAATCTAAATTTACCAGCAGGAACTGCCATTTCATACTCTTTTTTCCATACAGGCATCGCATCAATACCTTTTTTAGCAAGTGCTGGGACTGAACACTCAACTTTACCTGATGGCGTAGCAAATTTAGTATTCCTTACAGAATAAGCGCGTTTTGCATCGGGATAGTATTCGTAGTCATTCACACCCGTTTTTTTGAAATATTCATTCATATTAGGATAGAAAACACCTTTTTCTTTTAATATTTCTGCGGCACCTTCATACTTAGCAACAGCATGTTCATTCAGCTCTTCTTGTGAAGAAGCAAATGGCTTGGTAAGATCAAAATCTCCATATACTTTATCTTCGCCATCATCTTCAATGGATGATTGCACATCTTCATCGTATTTTTTTGTGATTTCAAACAGTGGTTTTGAAAGTTTTGCGCTGAGTCCACGCATAATTTCCATAATCGGCTTACTCTCAAACATAGGATCAACCACTTTATTGCGTTGTGCTATAGAAGGCTCAATACCCCCAAAAGAGACAACAGGATCGGTTCGCTCTAAGTAAGTACACTCCGGTAAGATAACATCACTGAGCATCACGGTATCACTTGGCATCGTATCAATCGTAACGACTAAATCCAAGTTTTTAAGGAACTCTGCTGTTTTAGCATTGTTTGGCATATTTTGCATAGGGTTATGTTTGTAGTTAAACAGTGCACGAATCGGATAGGGGCTTCTTTTTTCTAACACCATGTTTCTAAAAGCGACCCATGAACCAGAACCACCCACAACGGCTGCTTCATCTTTTTCAATTCTTGGTTTTGCTTGTGCATACATGGGAGAAGGAATTTCATGCTCGACGAGCGCTAAACTTTTACCAAAACAGATACCGCCTTTAATATCAACACCACCACCCAATGCGCTAAAGATCGCTTGAGCACGACGCAATTGGAAATCATTTTTAGACCATGTCGTACGTCTTCCTTGGTAGTAAATTGATTGAGGCGCATTCACCATAAAATCACGTGCAACTTGGTAAATATCAGCAGCTTTAATACCCGTAATTTTTTCAGCCCATTCGGGGGTATAGTTGTTACTTAAAATATGTTCTTTATAGGCATCAAAACCATTAAAATAGTTTTCAACAAATGCTTTATTGTAAATCTCTTCTTTGATCGCAACATAAGTGAGTGCTAGAACAAAGGCTAAATCAGTTCCAACATTAATAGCAAGCCATTTGTCACTTTTGGCTGCAGTATTGGTAAAGCGAGGATCGACGGTTACGAGTTTTGCGCCACGACCTTTGGTTCGTTTGAAAAAATCCATGGTATCGGGAGTCACAATAGCTTCCGCACGATTGGCTCCTGCCATAATGACATACTTAGCATTGTCCAAATCGGCTTGACCATAGCCGCCAATGGTGAGTGAATACCCTGAAACGGTTGTTGCAAGACAAAGACTTGCATGGTTAAGAAAATGAGAAGAGCCAAACATTGTAAAGAAACTTTTAAACGTATGTTCTGCCATACCTTCACCTGCACAAAAAGCTACCGTTGAACGGTTATCTTTTTCTTCATCTAAAATCTTGGTGAGTTTTTCATTAATGTAAGCATACGCTTCATCCCAACTGACACGCTTAAACTTACCACTCCCTTTTTCTCCATCACGAATTAACGGATACTTCAAGCGATCAGGATCGTACAGTGCTTGAATACCTGAATTGCCTCTTGCGCAAAGCATATTGCGTGATTTTGGAAAAAGTGGGTTCGGATCAAGTTTTTCAACGACTCCATTGTGTACATGCGCAATGGCTGCACATTTATTAACACACATCTCACATAATGTTGCTACTCTTTTATCTTCATTGCCAACTTTTTTGGCTGGTGATGTAGCGCTCGCCATAATGGAAGAGGAACTAAGGCTCACTCCGCCAGCGATAGACATCGCTACACTCCCTTGAAGAAATCTCCTTCTCGAGATCTCTACTTTCATCGCGTCTCCTTGTTATCTTTTACCTTTAAGTTTCGTACTTTCAAATAATGTCAAAAAGTACGTCTTTCTAACTCCATTGTAAAGGTTAAATCTTATAAATAACTTACATTTTTGAATGAAGATTGCCCTAAAAATAGGATATACGGTGCAAATGCCCTATTTATCGAAAGATGAAGATTGAAAAAAAATAAAAAATTTTTCTCAAAAGAAGGTAAAAAGTTAATTTTAATTGACATTTAGTAAATTATTTTTTCACTTTTTATGAAAAAATTGGCAAATAAGTAGTCTATTTTGTTTAAGTTTATTTAACTAAATAGCAGTTTTATGGGCATTTCTTTTACTAATTATAATAATTATAATTAGTAAAAGAAATAATTATTACGCCACAATAATAGTTAAATATTTTTTACTATTATAATAGTAATAATTAATTTATATAATTAAGCTTCTTTGGGCGTACCCCAAACAAAAAGCACTTCAAATTCAAGATACTCATGCGGATAATTTTGAATCAATGCTTTGGTTTGTGTAACGTTTAACCTTCTTTGCCCACCACTGACACCACTTTTTTTGATGTAGCGAAATTTTGAAAGATTGTCATCAAAAAAGAGGCGAAACGTTTTGATTTCATAGTTACATGTAAAATGGGTTGCAAATATTTCGACTAAGTTTTGTGCATTGGGTAAAAAGGTAGGGAGATGACTCATCGCATAGATGGTTTCAAAGGTTTTATCGGTAAAAATGGCAAATGCTCCCTCTTTACATGTAAAGACCATTTGAGAGATTAACGTTTCAATATCATTGGCCCATTGCAACGCAGAAGAAGAGACCAAAAGATCGTAGGGTAGTGTCAATTTCGAAAGTAGTGTAGGCGATTCAAAATCCTCACAGATGACTTCAACCTCGTTACCTGTAGGGTGAAGATCACACATACCCTGAGCACTATCCACTCCTGTAAAGCGCTCTATCTGCCATACAATATTTTTAAATACTGCACCACTTCCACACCCCAAATCTAAAATAGTTTTAGGATTATTCGTAATATGAGAAACCAAATAGTGCGCTATATCTTGTTGTAATGCCGTGTAGTCATCGTAACGATAGGCATTTTTCGAAAATTCTTTGATATGTTTTGCAGTCATGTTAACAGAATATCCACTCTTTTTTAAGTAAATTATACTGCCTTCTCTTTTAAAAACGAGACCTTTTACATGTAAAGGTATTTAACTATGAGCAATGTAAGTTTAAGACAACTTTTTCTACAATAAATGATCATAAAAACAAATGGGTAAAAATGTCTAAATGGTGGCGTTTAGGTATTTTGATGTGTCTTCTAATAAGCACACCGGTCTGGGCAGCTATCGGTAAAGTTTCGCTTTTAAAGGGTGAAGCCATTGCCAACCGCGATCAAAAAATAGTTTCACTTACCAGTGGAGCAGCACTGGAAGAACATGACATCATTACAACACGCGCAAATAGCCAAATTCAACTCACGTTTGAAGATAAAACGGTCATAACCTTGGGTAGCGAGAGTGTATTAGATATTAAAGAGTATCTCAATGATGCCGAACACCCTAAAGCAAAATTCAAATTTAGCCAAGGCACTTTTAAAAGTATCACGGGACAAATTGGTAAAAAAGCACCTGAAAATTTTAAACTTGAAACATCCACTGCCACGATTGGTATTCGGGGTACAACCGTTGCAGGTACAGCTGCTGCAGAAGGTTCACAAAATACTGTAGAACTTCTTGCATGCCTTGATGGAGAAATTGTTGTTTCGAATAATCATGGTAGTGTTATTATAAGCTCGGGATACTTTACACTCGTAAGTCCAAATATGCCGCCACCGCCGCCTGTAGTTATGACGCCACAGCAAATACAGCAGTTGTACCAAGGGGCAATCAATGCACGACCACCATTGCCAGAGCATGAACAAAATGAAGCTGAAAATACACCACCTCCGCCATCACCACAGCAACAAATTCAACCACCCTCTCCTACTATGCCAGCATTAGCAGAGCAAGCTTCTCAAACCAATACTTCAACCAATATCGCTCACGCTATCACTAATCATGTAGAAGAAATTTTCAACAACAATGGAAACAATGGAAACAATGGAAACAACGGAAATTTGACATATCCAACCTTTAATCCACCACTACAAGCGACTTCCGATGCGTCTGGCATCATTAATCTCGTTGGTATGGCAACTTCCACATACACTCAAGATGGTATGACGTTAACCAGTGCCACAGATACTTTGACACTCAATCTTGATACGAGTGATGATAGTATCACCACCGATAGCTCTATTTTATTGGATCGTGGTGATGTTAACTACCCTGTATCTTTAGCTAAAACCAAAGATTCCAATACAATGACCTATAAAGGCAATGATAAATTTTCTATCAAAAATTTTGATAACCAAGACGGATGGATGCAAACCGAAAATACCTATACCAATGACTATGTTTCATGGGGGTATGACTGGGCAATGAAAATCAACAATGACAGTAAACTCCTAAGCAGCACTAACTATTGGGTTGCAGGTAAAAATGTAGATGCCGATACCGCCAATAATTATATTACCACTAAAATTCACGAGACATCCACCACATCCTATGCCTATAATGGTCATGTTATCGGGTCGGTCAGCGATGGAGTCAACAACTACAGCATTAACCCCACCAACAACAATGATGTCAAATTAAATTTTAATTTTGGGGCGGGGAGTGGTAGCCTCTTAAATACCAGTTATATTCAATTCCAAACCAATCAAACAACTCCTCAAACATGGAAAATTTCCCCTTCTGGCACGATTGAAGGAGGAAGTTTTAATCTTCAAAAAGAAGCGAATGTGGCTATTAATGGTACTACTAATAATGCTAGCCTCAGCACCATTAGAGGTCAGTTCTATGGTAATGAGGTTCAAGCCGTCGGTGGGACATTTAATGCAACAGCGGGCACCAATACCGCTACTGGCGTTTTTAAGGCGGTCAAATAATGAAACTCTCACATATTGTGCTCATTGCTCTTCTTGGGACACACCTTTTGGCACAAGAACCAACATCTGGAGAACTTTATAGTTCGGCTCAAAAAGCCTATACTCAAAATGACTTTGCTACGGCATATTCACTTTTTGAACAGCTTTTTGAACAAACACCCAACAACGCCGAAATTAACTTTTTTGTGGGACGATGTGCCTTAGAACTTCGTCATTATGACGAGGCTGTCGCAGCATTTGATCGTGTGCTAATTCTCAACCCAAAACACACACGCACTCACCTTGAAATGGCACGCCTCTACTTTGAACGCAAACAGTTAGAGCTTGCACAAAGTGAACTTGACCTCGTCTTGAATGAACAACTTCCTAGCGATGTACGAGACTCCGCTATGGCATTTAAACACACCATTGATGAAAATCTGAGCCGCCATCGCTTTGGAGGAGCCCTCATTGTAGGTGGAGGATACGATAGTAATGTCAATAATGATATCGGCGCAAAACAGTTCACCATACCCGCTTTAAATATCCCGATCTCAGGTAATGCAAAAAATGGAGATGGCTATGGTTTTTCAACGTTTGTTTTCAACCACAGTTATGACTTTGGTGATCGCGGTGGATGGAGTTTGGAAAATAGCTTCATAGCTTACGATAAACTCTACTCCCAATCGAGCCTAAACAACCTCGTTCTCTTTTCACTCTCAAGTGCACCAACATGGAGTGAAAATAAAACCACCGTAGCACTTCCTGTCACATTTGATCGTGTTTATATCGATGGCAAAGGCTATCTTGCCAATATTGGAGCAGGCGTTAAAAGCAGTTATCTTCTTGACCCGCTCTCTCAAATTGAGGGGGGCTATAGCTTTAAGCGAGGGTATTATCACGATGAGACATACGATGTCAATGCACATCTGCTCTTTATCAATTATCGACGTATCATCGGCGAAAACCTCTTTGCATTAGGACTTCATACCAGTTATGGCATTAACAAAGAAGTAGAGTCTGTGCGCACCGATGTGCAAGATAAAGAGTGGAAATACGGGCTTGATCTCTCTAAAGAATTTACCAAAGATTTTAGAAGTTCTTTAGGTTATACCCGCACTTCAACCAACTATGACGATGTGGATACTATTTTCTTGACTAAGCGCCAAGATGACAAAGACCAATATGAACTCTCTTTTGGCTACACACTCCAAAAGAACCTCTCTTTAGGAGCCAGTGTCATGTACAGTAACAATCACTCGAATCACGATCCTTATACTTACGATAAGATAAACGCACTTGCTAGCATTATGTGGGCATTCTAGCCTATGCGTAAAAGCCTACTTCAACTCCTTTTTACCTTTATCGTTATGGCAGGGAGTGTTGTAGGCTATCTTTATGAAAGCTCCTTTTGGCTTCCTTTTGAGTATAAAATTAAAGATAGGATGCTGCAAAGTAGAGGTGAAATCACAGGCGATGAAAATATTGTGATTATAGACATCGACGAAAAGAGTCTCAAGACATTGGGACAATGGCCTTGGAGTCGCGATAAAATAGCAAGACTTTTGCAAAATCTCTCCGATCTTGGCGTTGCCATTGTAGGACTCGACGTCGTTTTTGCTGAAGCTGATAATAGCTCCCCTCAAAAAGTTTTAGCACAATTGGGATTGCCCCATAAAGATGTGCCTGATTATGATACTATTTTTGCCGAAACGATTGCGCATACACCTACCGTTGTGGGCTATGTTTTTGCGCTCACACCTGACTCGATCCAACCAGAAGGCAATCCAAAATCAGCGGCAATTCTTGTAGAGCAAAACCGCCCCAAACGCTCTTCTTTGATTAAGCCATACCGTGCCATTCTCAACATTCCTCAGATTCAAAAACAAGCTTACTCAAGTGGCTATTTCAACACGATTCCTGATAACGATGGCATCGTACGAAGTGTTCCATTAGTGATGGAATATGATGGTGTTCTCTACCCCTCTTTGAGCCTAGAAATGGTACGCATTGCGCTTGGTGAAAAAAAAATCAACATTGTGTATGATGAAAATGGGCTGCGCCAAATTGAAATTGGTGAACATATTATTCCCACAGACTTTTTTGGACGCTTAATGGTGAACTATCGCGGAGGTCAAAACAGCTACCGCTATATTTCTGCCATTGATGTCTATAACAACCGTGTTGATCCTTTACATGTAAAAGATAAAATAGCCCTTTTAGGCACTTCTGCAGCGGGTCTTTTGGATCTAAGAAGTACACCATTTGAAAGTGTCTACGCAGGGGTAGAGGTTCATGCCAATGCGATTGATAATATGCTCCATGAAGATTACATTTCACAACCTATTTGGGCGCGCGGTGTCGATCTACTCAGTATCGTGATACTTTCAATCGTTACCTTGGTGGCGTTACTGGTTCCTAGTGCATTTTTTAGTTTTATCGCCCTTGTGATACTTAACCTCATCGTCGTCATCACGCATTACTATTGCATGGTATATCAAGGTATTTTACTCAATACGATTTTGCCGCTATTTGCCATTAACATTCTCTTTATTGTGGGACAAGCCATGAACTACTTTTTGGAAATTCGTCAAAAAGAGCTTATTAAACATAAATTTTCAAGTAAAGTCAGCCCTGCCGTTATGAACAATATTCTCTCTAGTGGAGACGATATTCTACAAGGTATCGAAAAAGAGATCACCATCTTTTTTTCCGATTTACGTAACTTTACAGGTATTTCAGAAGCAGCAGGTGAGCCAAAACATCTTATTCACCTAATGAATGCCTATATGGATCCCATGAGTCAAATTATCATTCACCAAGGAGGCACAGTCGATAAATTTATCGGCGATGCGATTATGGCGTATTGGAATGCACCTATTAGCACCCCTAATCATGCGGATAAAGCTGTCACTGCTGCACTCCAACAACTTCATCATCTCAAGGCACTCAATGCCACTATTCGTACCAATCCAGAGTTTGAAACCATTACGGCCATGGCAGATCAAAAAGGAGTGCCTATTATCGATATTGGTATTGGTATCAATACAGGTGTTGCCATTGTTGGGGAGATGGGAACAAGCAATAGAAGTGATTATACGGTCATTGGCGATCCCATTAACCTAGGCTCAAGGCTTGAATCATTATGCAAATACTATCATTCGCACCTCACTATTTCCCATTTCACCAAAAATAAACTCAAAGGTGCTTACCTCTTTCGCTTCTTAGATTTAGTAACCGTTAAAGGCAAACATGAACCTATAGAAGTATGGCAAATCCATGATTTTGATACACTCCAAACCGAGCCGCTTTACGCAACATCGTATGAAGAGCTCCAAGAGGAATTACGTTTACACCACGAAGCCATTGAACTTTATAGAAAAGCTGATTTTACTGAAGCACTCAAATGTTTTGAAGCATTGAATCGAAGAGAAAATAAAACCAATGAGGCAATCTATCCTCTGTATATTGAACGCTGTTTGCACTATATCGCGTTTCCACCTTCTTCATTTAATGGTGTTTTTGTACACACCACCAAAGGATAACGATGAGTTTAATTCACATTCTAGGTGCAAACGGAAGTAGATCTAAACAAAGTTTTACAACCTGTATCCAAGTCACGCCCAATACAATCATTGATGCTGGCAATATTATGTATGCTCTAGGCACTGAAGCGTTACATGTAAACCGTATTTTTTTCTCACATGCACACCTCGATCACATTATAGACAGTGCTTTTCTTATTGATAATTTTTTTACACAACGCAAAGAGACACTCTACCTCTATGGACTTCCCCAAACCATTAAAGCTATCAAAAAACATCTTTTTAATGATATGGTCTGGCCAGATTTTAGTAAAATCAATCTAACACATTGTGAATGTCCTGCTATCACCTATATTGAGATAGAGCCCTATAAACGTTATTTCATTGAAGAGAACATTACACTCACTCCCATTCCAGCCAATCATGCCGTACCCTGTTGTGGTTATATCATTGAGCAACAAGGAAGCAGCATACTCTTTTCAGGCGACACTTTTCACAATGAAGCGCTCTGGAATATCCTTAACGAAAACCTTTCCATCAAAGCACTGATCATCGATGTCTCATTTCCCAATCAGCTCTCTCATGTCGCAGCTGAAAGCAAACATCTCACACCTCATTTTCTTCAAGAGGGATTAAAGCGGCTTAAACGTGATGACCTCCATCTCTACATTAACCATCTCAAGCCTTTCTACGCAGACCTGATTGTCAAAGAATTGGAAGATATGGGCATTGCAAAAAAATCCATTTTGTGTGATGGAGAAAAAATAGATATCGCCACTGGTTTACTACACCAAATGATGTCTAGCCATACCAATGATGAACGTGTTCAAAAATTAACGCAAATTGGAACCGCTCTCTCTGCCAATGAAAGCCTTGAAAATCTTTTAGAAATGATTGTCACGGAAGCCAAAAATCTTACCAATGCCGATGGGGGAACGCTTTATTTATTAGAAAAAAATGAACTTCGTTTTAAAGTCATCCAAACGGACTCTTTAAAGATTAAGATGGGCGGTACAAGTGGAAAAATTACATGGGCACCTTTGCCACTCTACCTTGAAGATGGAACGCCCAATAAAGCGATGGTAGCGGCAACCTGTGTTTTAGAAGATCGCCTTGTTAATATTCCCGATGTTTATGAAGCAGTAGGATTTTCCTTTGAAGGAACCAAAAAGTTTGATCAAGGAACAGGCTATCGCTCAAAATCCATGCTAGTTATTCCTCTCAAAAACCATGAATACGAAATTATAGGTGTGTTGCAACTGCTTAACAAGCAAAATGATTATAAACAAGAAGTCATCCCGTTTAACAATGAAGATGAAAAAATTACTTTATCGCTCGCTTCACAAGCGGCAATCGCTATTACTAATACCTCGCTCATTCAAGGGCTTGAAAATCTTTTAGAAGGCTTCCTTAAAAGTATCATTTTTACGATCAGCAAAAAATCACCTTATACTGCTGGGCACATCAAACGTATGGTCAAACTCAGTGTCATGCTTGCCGAAGCAATCAATCGCGATACAATCACATACGCCCATAAGCATTTTAATACCGAAGAGATCAAACAGATCAATTTTGCTGCCTTAATGCATGACATTGGAAAACTGGCTTCACCCGAACACATCCTCAATAAATCAACCAAATTGGAAGCATTATGCGACCGTATTGTGCTCATTGAGAGTCGTATTCAAACGATTGAAAAAGCTTTACATGTAAAACTTCTAGAAGACAAAATTGCTCTTCTAGAAGGTAAACAAATAGGTGATGTAACAACTTTAGAAAAAACATATGAACAGCAGATTAAAATGCTCCGTGAAATCTTTTTACTTCTCCAATCAAGTAACAATGGAGAACAGTTTCTCAGTGATGAGAAAGCTGCAAATATTAAAGCTATCGCTGAGCATCCATGGCATATTGGGAATGAAATCTATACAATTTTAACACCTGATGAAGCACATCATTTGAGCATACAAAAAGGAACGCTAACCTCAGAAGAGCGTGAAATAATTAACAATCATGCGAAGCTCAGTATTGATATTCTAAACCGCCTTCCCTTCCCTAAAAAATACCAACAAATTCCGCAAATTTCAGGGAATCACCATGAAAAGCTCAATGGAAAAGGCTATCCCCAAGGACTTAAGGGAGATGAAATTAGCTTTGAAGCACGTATTTTAGCCATTGCTGATATTTTTGAAGCCTTAACAGCAAGTGATCGCCCCTATAAGGCGGGTATGCCCCTCTCCACGGTTATGAAAATTCTTTATACCATGGCACAAGCAGGTGAATTGGACAAAGAGTTGGTCAAGTTTCTCTATACATCAAACATCTATCTTGAATATGCAAAAGCTTTTTTACCCGAACGTTGCATTGATGAAATTACGGTCGATTTTAACATGTTATAAGCGCTTTTCAACTGGTTAAATGATTTTTTAACCCATTTTGGATATAATCCTTAGTTCTACATTATTTTGAAAACAAAGGACATCTCTTATGACCACCGTTTTACTGGTATTACAATTTGTATTTACCGTTATTTTAACTGTTTCTGTACTCCTTCAAAAAAGTTCATCTATTGGTCTTGGCGCTTATAGTGGAAGTAACGAATCTCTCTTTGGAGCAAAAGGTCCAGCAGGATTTATGGCAAAATTTACATTTGTTATGGCAATCTTTTTCATTGCAAATACCCTTGCTTTAGGTTATTTTTACAACCAAACTAAAAAAGTTTCCATTGCTGAAGATATCAAAATTGAAAAAAGCGTTGTTCCAAGTGTTCCAGCTCCTGTTACAACAGCTCCATCAGCCCCAGAAGCTCCTAGCGCTAAATAATTAGCCATGAAATCCTTTTGGCTTGTATTATGTTTGAGTGTCATGGTATGGGCAGATGCCCATATCTTTATCTACCATCGTTTTAACGATTCAAGATATCCCTCAACCAATACAACACTTGAAGAACTTCGCAAAGAGTTTGACTACTTTAAAAAAAATGGCTACGAAGTCATTCCCCTTGAAAAACTAGTCCAAGCACTTCACAACAAAGAGACAATTCCAGATAATTGGATTGTTCTCACCGTTGATGATAACTATAAAAGCTTTTACGAACATGGCCTAGCACTCTTTAAAGAGTACCACTACCCCTTCACCATGTTCGTCTATGTCGGAGCAACGGAGCAAAAATACGGTGATTTTATGAGTTGGGACCAACTGAAAGAGACAGCCAAATATGGCTCTTTAGAGTTTCATTCTCTCAACCACCCCCATATGACAGAACTAAGTAATGAAGCACTTAAAAAAGACTTTGATGAGGGATTAGCCCTTTTTGAAAAGCATCTTGGTCTAAAGCCTCATTATTTTTCTTATCCTTTTGGCGAATTTAGCCCTCGAGTAAAAGCCATTGCACAAAGCTATGGTTTTGAAGCTATTTTAAACCAAACGATGGGTGCTGTTGCAAGCTTCAGCGATCCGCTTGATTTAGACCGCTCCGCACTGGTTGGCAAAAGCGATTTAACTGGATTTTTAAAATATAAAGCCCTTGAAGCCACCTGGTTTGAACCTACGGTATTGCTCAGTGATGGCAAACTTGGCGCTTTACATGTAAAAGCACAAACCACTTCGACTAAAGGCGGTATTTACATCAGCGAACATGGATATCAAGAAGTGAGTCTCAGTGATGGTGTGTTTGAAGCACAAATCAATAAAATACTCACCAAAGATCGCACGCGGATCATCGTCTCTGTGGGCAACAAAATTTCAACGAAACTACTTGTAAAGGATAAATATGGAACTCAATAAAATCTATGCTGAACAAAAAGAGCATATGGAAAAATGTATCTCAGCACTCAAACGCGACTTTATAACCATTCGTAGTGGTAAAGTTTCTACCTCAATTTTGGATAATATTCATGTCGATTACTATGGAACACCAACAGGCCTTAGTCAAGTAGCGACTGTTTTAGCCACTGATGCAACCACCATCACCATCTCTCCCTGGGAAAAAAAGATGCTCAGAGAGATCGAAAAAGCGATTATGCAAGCGAACATTGGCGTCAATCCTAACAACGATGGCGAAACCATTAAACTTTTCTTCCCTCCAATGACAACCGAGCAACGCAAAGAGGGAGCAAAACAAGCTAAAGCGATGGGCGATAAAGCCAAAATTGCGATTCGAAATGTCCGTAAAGATTCTAATGATCAAGTCAAAAAACTTGAAAAAGATAAAGTGATCACTGAAGATGGTTCTAAAAAAGGACAAGATGAAGTACAAAAAATCACCGATGCAACCGTTTCAAAAGTCGACGAACTCGTCAGAGAAAAAGAATCTGAACTTCTCAAAATTTAAGGCAAACCATGCACATTGAAAAAATTTATAAAGATGCCAATGCACTTTTAGAGGGTCACTTTTTACTCAGCAGTGGTAAACACTCACACTACTACCTTCAAAGTGCCAAAGTCTTGGAAGACCCCAAAGTGGCTGAGCAATTAGCCGTGGCATTAGCCAAAATGATTAACGCTTCCAACCTTGAAATTGACACCATTTGTTCCCCCGCACTCGGAGGCGTTTTAGCAGGGTATGAGCTTGCGCGCGCCCTTGGAAAACGTTTTATTTTTGCCGAGCGTGTCAATGGAGAAATGACGATTCGCAGAGGCTTTGAAGTATCAAAAGGTGAAAAAATCCTTGTCTGCGAAGACATTATCACCACGGGCGGTTCTGCCTTAGAAGCGGCAAAAATTGCCGAAAGTATGGGTGGTGTGATCGTTGGATTTGCAGCGCTTGCGAACCGCGGTTTTTGTAAACGTGTGGGAAGCGATTTAGCAGGAAAGCCTACATGTAAACTTCCTAATGATGCACCATTTTTTGCGTTAGCTGATTTTGAATTTGACATTTATGAGCCAAGCGAATGCCCTTTATGTAAAGAAGGCAGCATAGCAATCAAACCAGGCAGCAGAGGAAACTAAGTTTTAATGAGATGGAGAGAAAGCAAAAGAGGGATAAAAAAAGAGTTGAAAACCTCTTTACCTTCTTACTCCATCGCCCCCTTTACCCAGCGTTTTAAAGCTTTTGTCGTAGATTCATTTATGCTTTTGATGCCGATTTTATACATCGTTTTTTATCTCGTTTATGGCTCACGTGAAGGCTTTGCGGCACATATGCTTCAAGGATGGCTTTTGATTCTCCTTCCTTATGGCGCCCTTACCCTTTTCTTTCTCAAACGAAAAGGTCAAACCCCAGGGTATAAAGCGTATGATCTTTTACTGATTGATCTTAGCGCCAAACAAAAAATCTCTCTCGTGCAGCTCCTTATACGTTATCTTTGCATGCTTTTGACCGCTTTTACGATCATCGGACTTTTGTTACCACTGATACGCAAAGACAACCTAGCACTCTATGATATTGTAAGCCAAACTGCACCCATTGTTAAATGATCTTTTTTAAAATCTCTGGGTTTTTCTTTTCGTACTTCTCGGTTACCAGTGTGTATGTTATTTTTATGCCAAAAATTTTGCAAACGATCGGTTACAGTGCACCTCAAATTGGTGCTATTTTTGCCTTAGCCCCTTTAATGCGTTTTTTTCGTACCCTTTTCTTTCTGAAACATTTTGAACTCAATCAAAAGGTCTTTTACACAGCCCTTGGTGGCGCTATCCTTTCCATTGTACTCTTCTACCCAACCATTCACCATTTCTACCTCTTTATGCTTCCTAATATGCTTCTTGGAGCCTGTTTGGGCATGATATTGCCCTACATTGAAACCTATGCGATGGAACATCTACAAAAAGAGCGTTTTGGAAAATCACGCCTGTTTGGCTCTATCGGTTTTATGCTGATTGGCATTGTCTTAGCACGCCACTTGGAAAACTACACCAATGGCTTACATTATCTACTTTTAGCGATTAGCGCAACGGCTTTGTTTGCCTATTGGCTCACACAGAACAATGTTCATTTTACAACGGCAAATCTCACCAAAGAAGAGCCTTTTCACTTTTTACATGTAAAGTATTTATGGATCAGTCTTTTCTTAATGCAGGTCAGTTTTGGGGGATTTTATAACTTCTTTACCATTTACGAAACAGCGCATGGAATTAGCCTTGAAATGACCAGTTACTTGTGGGCTTTTGGTGTCATTTGTGAAATTATACTGTTCTATTTTCAAGCACCTTTATTGAAACGCTTTAGCCTTTTAGCCTTGGTGAAATTGGGAGTTTTGACAACAGCCCTTCGTTGGTTCTTACTCTTTGCCTTTCCCTCATCACTTTGGATCTCCTATCTTTCTCAATCTATGCATGCCTTTAGCTTTGCACTGCATCATACTGCAGCCCTTAGCCTTCTGTACACACTATATGCGAACAAAAAACTGGCAGCTCAATTTTACTATGGTTTCTCTTTTGGATTAGGAGGATTTGTCGGGGCACTACTTGCAGGGTATTTTTACGGTGAGTATCTTTACGTATATGCAAGCTTCATCGCACTACTCTCGCTAGGAAGCTTGATGCTTTTCAAGGGGAAAGAATAAAGTTTTTAATGTAAATCGTCTCAATTTGATACCCAAATGTATTTTCCAACATATCAATCAGTTCCTCTTTAAGACGCTCTTTTCCACTGACCGTCTCAAGACCATTGGCATCCATTGCATTAAGATACTGTAAAACGGCATTACGCACGTTATCCATATTACCTTGCAACGATTTCTTGCTGGTATTGCTTTTCATAACCAAGGCAATATCCGCTTTTAGAATCTTATATTTTTGGGATCTAATATTGATATAAATTGTATCCAGACTGACTTCTCTAGCATCTGTACTTAAATTGTTTGCCTTTTTTGCAACAGGAGATGACGTATAAGAGGATTCGTTATTATTATCTTTAAGTATATAATTTAGTATCAAAAAGCCTATAATAAGCAACAGCACAATAAAAGCTAAAGAGAATTTGAGTAGTTTTTCATTAAACATTTATTGTTTACTCCATAGTTTTTCATTTAGTTTGAATTCATTGACAATACTTACAATCATGCTCAAAAGTTCAAAGTAGTCTTTAATAGAGGTAAATTCTAACAATGAATGTGATAATATCGGTTCAAACAACGGTTTTGTGTAGTGCATCGCCAAATAAAGTTTTGAATCAACAAAAGAGAGATAAAGAGGTTTACCTACTTTCGTGCGAAATTGCACTATCTCTTCCATTAATGAATGCGATAAAATATAACGGCTTTCGATCGGATCATCCCCATACGTTACAAAAAATTTTTCAAACACAGGATGATCAAGCTTGATCAATTTTCCTCTTTGTAAATTCATTCCTTGCATCCAAGAACCAAGCACTCCGAATGTACGCTCTGCTATATCGGGTAGAACAACGACTTTAGAGTGAAATATTTTATTAAAATCAGCAATAAAAAAAAGCCCTTGGAAAATATCAACCCACTCCTCTTTGTTGTCGGTATCCCGTACTTTTTGCTCTACATGTAAATCACAAAAGCGTACATCCACGCCCTCTATTTTCCCCGTCACCAAGTCATTGCCCACAAAACGATCATACGATGCTAAAAAGAGTTCACTCCGTTGATACTCTAATTCACTGATAGAGCTCATTTTGGAGTAGATGAGTGAAGGATCTAAGAAATGGATAATTTTTTCTATCACTTGATCTTTAAACAATGCACCATAACCAGCACTCTCATGCCTGTAGATAAACATAAAGATTAAAAAAGCACTCATGCCAGAGACAAGGGCAGCATGGAGTGGTTTTAGTATCACACTTTGATTCAAAACAAAAAAGATAACAAAGGAGAGAATCAAAAGAATAAAAGCAGCTTTTTTAAGAGTAGCAATTGTACTTAAACGTTTTTCCTCCAAAACCTTAAGTTCTGGATACATAGACTCATAATAATAATCCAGCAGTGATGCAAGATTTGGTTTCACTACTTACCTATTTTTGAAAAATATTTTTCACATCAATATTGCGACGTTCCATCACTGGAATACTAAATACCTCTTTTCGCTCTAGCTTCATGAGACTTGCCATAAAATTTGTAGGGAACATTTGAATGGCATTGTTATAATCCGTCACACTTTGATTGTACGCTCTACGCGCTGCGGAAATTTGCTCCTCCAATTCATTCAAGGTACCTTGAAGGTGTAAAAAATTTTCGTTTGCTTTAAGTGTAGGGTAGTTTTCGACAGCGACCATGAGATTGCCAAGCATGGAAGAGAGTTGTTTATCAAGAGCTACGGTTTCAGCACCTGTCAGATTATTTGTTGTGGCTTTTGAGCGAAGTTCAGTAATCTTTTCAAGCGTAATGCGCTCATGCACCATATACTCTTTCACAGTTGCCACAAGATTTGGGAGAAGATCGTAACGTTTTTTGAGGATAGCATCAAGTCCTGCGAAAATATTATCGACTTGATTTCGTTTGGAGATCAGCGTATTGTACATGACAATGATGATAAAAATGATGACACCTGTAACAATCAAAAATGTTTCCATAGTAACCTCCTCAATTATTATCACACGATAGGACTTCGCCACCATGTTGGTGGCGAAGTCTTTACATGTAAAACTTCTTAGCGGCTCATACGTTTACGTAGATTTGGATCTAAGTATTTTTTACGAATACGAATGTTGATAGGCGTTACCTCTACCAATTCATCATTTTCAATCCACTCAAGTGCAAGTTCAAGGTTCATTTTACGTGGTGGAACGAGTTTAATCGCTTCATCAGCACCACTACTTCTAACGTTACTTTGCGGCTTACCTTTGATGGGGTTGACATCCAAATCGTTCGGACGAGAATGCTCTCCGATGATCATACCCGCATAAACTTTGTACTGTACATCCACAAAAAGAACGCCACGCTCTTGCAAACTAAAGAGTGAATAGCCCATTGCAGTTCCATTTTCCATGGAGATAAGCGCACCATTTTTACGATGTTCTACTTCTCCACTGAGTGGTCTAAAATCAAGGAATGAGTGGTTCATAACACCCTCGCCTTTGGTATCGGTCAAAAACTGTCCACGAAAACCTATAAGCCCACGTGCAGGAATTTCAAACTCAATTCTAGTTTGTCCATCTCCCGTTGGGTTCATCGCTTTCATTTCTGCTTTTTTACGACCCAATTTTTCAATAACCGTACCGGTAAAATCATCAGGAACATCAATCACTAAGTGCTCATACGGCTCTAATTTGACGCCATTCTCTTCTTTGATAATAACTTCAGGACGTCCCAAAGAAAACTCAAAACCCTCACGTCTCATATTTTCAGCCAAAATCGTAATTTGAAGCTCACCACGTCCACTTACTTTAAATTTACCTTCGCCTGCGTTCTCGTAACGCATTGCGATGTTCGTTTTCATCTCAGATTCTAAACGTTCAGCAATTTTGTTTGACGTAACGTATTTGCCATCAAGTCCAGCAAAAGGAGAGTCATTAACGCCAAAAACAACCGAAAGGGTTGGCTCTTCAATATGCAATGGATCAAGAGGAATTGGATTGTTTGGATCAACGATACTATCACCCACATCCAGTGTCTCAAAACCAGCAATAGCAACGATATCGCCACTTTCTGCTTCCGTGATATCAATTCTGTCCAATCCGTGAAAACCAATCAATTTAGAGATACGTCCACGAATTTGTTCGCCATCAGCTTTTGCAAGTAACACGGTTTCATTTTTCTTAATCGTTCCGTTGAAAATACGCGCAATACCAATTTTACCAACATAGTTATCGTAATCAAGGGTAAACACTTGAAGTTGAAGAGGATTTTCTGCTGAACCAGTAGGAACGGGAACATGCTTAAGAATCGTTTCAAAGAGAGGCACAAGATTTTTACTTTCGTCACTCATGTTGTATTTAGCAAAACCATCGCGTGCTGCTGCATAAATGATAGGGAATTCAAGTTGATCTTCATTCGCACCAAGGGCAACTAAAAGGTCAAATACCTCATCAACAACACGATCAGGATCTGCCGCAGGTTTGTCAATTTTGTTGACAACCACAATCGGACACAGACCAAGACTGAGTGCTTTTTTAACAACAAATTTGGTTTGAGGCATAACGCCTTCTTGAGCGTCGACAAGCAATAAAACGCCATCAACCATTTTTAAAACACGCTCAACCTCACCACCAAAGTCAGCATGGCCTGGAGTGTCGATAATGTTAATTTTAGTATCTTTATAGCGAATAGCTGTATTTTTAGAAAGGATAGTGATACCACGTTCTTTTTCTAGATCGTTGCTATCCATCGCTCTTTCTTCTACTTTTTGATGTGCTGTGTACGTTCCTGATTGTTTTAACAGCTCATCAACTAAGGTCGTTTTTCCGTGGTCAACGTGTGCGATCACGGCAATATTTCTAAACTCTTGCAAAAAATTCTCCTCGTAAACTTTGACTTTTACATCTCATATAAAACGTACGTGATTGGTGTAGTTTGATGAAGTAAATATGCTTCATTATAGCACGTTCTTACTAAAATTAAAATATCCTTACATGTAAAGCTATTTGAGCGTTCATTTTTTAAAATTGGAATGAGTATTGCTTGTCAAAAGAGTGAAATCATCTCTTTGATTGAAGGATAGGTCAAAAAAGAAAGATGCTATTTCTCTCTAAAAGGCAAGCTTTTCAGAGAAACATCAGCACATAGCCTTGTTTTGTGGCCTTGTAGCTAATGTCGTTTTAAAGTTTCGTTCGGAAAATGTTATAAAAATAAAAAATTAAGGTCATGGCAATGCAAGATATTCTCTCCTTTATTCCAGCTCCAAGCCCTATAACTCTTGCGCCTTCAACAAACGAACCCATTCAAGCAGAGAGTGCCAATGGTGCTTTTTCCGAGAGTTTTTTTTCCATTATTCTAAGTCAAATGACAAAAGAAGGTAAACAAGTTTCACTGAGTGATCTCGAACAAGACGCTCCAACAACAAATGAAACAAATCTCAATCTTACGTCAACAGATCAAAAAGCTAAAAGCGTAGATGAACATCTTTTAGATGACCTTCTCAGTGTTGTGAATGCACTTCAACAAAATTCACAAACAACCATTTTCCCGACACTTAAACCCTCTTCCACCCTTGAAAAAATTCTTGGAAGCGAAACTGCTCGTCAAGATTTTGCCAATGTTAAAAACGTCAGTGATTTGATGGATTTATCCAAAAAATATAATCTTGGATTGGAAAAACTTTCAATTTCAACAGAAAATATGGATAGCATTCAAAAGAAATTCCCAACACTCGCTCAAAATAATTTTTTCGATGATCTTAAAACGGCTCTCAATACAGTTCAAAGTACACAAAATGGTGAAACAACCAAAGCGGTAACAACCAACCTTATGAGCCTTTTAGATAAACAGCCAACAACAACGGAAATCCCAACCGTTACGCCATCTATATTAAGTGAGCTGATTTCAAAAGAGGCAAAACCAACACCTACAATGGAAACTACCAATGTGACCACAACAGATACAACAACACAAAGTAATTCTATTGTCGAAGAGCCCCTTATAGTAAATGAAAAGCAACAGAACACTCTTGCAAAAGCGCTTCAAACTCCACAAGAAGAGAGCACTCAAGCAGCACCTCTTGAAACCATTGTTCAAAAAGTGGCGAATGACAACGAACCCAAAAAGCCCGTAACACCTGTTCAAATAGCAGAGGTAGTCACACAAGAAGAATCTGCACAAATTCAAGTTGCCACTACACATGTTAATGAAGTTAAAAAAGAACCTTTGGTCAAAACAGCCGAAGAGACAACCGATACTGCCCTAAAAACTGTAAAATCTGATAAAACAATCAGTGATGTTGCATCTTCAGCAGAAGAGGTAACACAAATTCAAAAAGTGGTGAAGCCAGAAGAAGAAACACCTAAATCAGAAGATGCCCCACTAACAGTCGATGCTAAAACAGATGGCAAAGTAACCGCAAAACAAGATTTAGCAACCACTAAAGCTGTACCCGTTAAAGAAACTTTGAACCAATTTGCAACGGATCTTAAAGAAAAAATTGAAGCCTATAAACCCCCTATTATGAAGGTAGAACTCTCTTTAAGCCCTAAAAACTTAGGAGATGTTGATGTTACGTTACTCACGCGGGGAAATAATTTACATGTAAACATCTCTTCCACCACGAGTACGATGTCACTGTTTACTCAAAACCAAAATGACGTTAAAAATGCGCTGATTAATATGGGTTTCACTAACCTACAAATGAATTTTAGTGACCAACGAAATAGCGACCAATCACAACAAAACAAAGAACAACGTAGTGATAACTCTAAAGAGTTTATCACGGAATCAAGTGAGGAAGAGACAGCATCTTTAGAAATCGTCATTCCTCAATATGTATAAATTATAAAGAAAAGGATACATTATGGCAATCAATACAAAA
This sequence comes from Sulfurospirillum diekertiae, assembly GCF_002162315.1. Lineage (NCBI taxonomy): Bacteria > Pseudomonadati > Campylobacterota > Epsilonproteobacteria > Campylobacterales > Sulfurospirillaceae > Sulfurospirillum > Sulfurospirillum diekertiae. The sequence continues at coordinate 2,870,295 of NZ_CP021416.1, forward strand.
GGTTATGAAAGCCTCCTAAACCCAGGTACTGCCAGTTCAACAACAACAAAAACAGCAGCGTCAACAGGAAGTGCTGACACGTTAGGAAAAGATGATTTTTTGAAACTTTTGCTAACAGAACTTCAGCACCAAGACCCTACAAGTCCTATGGACAGCGATAAAATCTTAACCCAAACCTCTCAGCTTGCAACACTGGAATCGGCAACCAAAACCAATACCGCTTTGGATAATTTGTCATCGCAACTTAAAGAGAGTGTTAGCGCTAATGCAACAAACTTAATTGGTAAAATGGGCAGTTTGGGATATAACGCTATTACACTTAATAACAGCACTGCTAAATATGAAGTTTATTTTCCAACCGAAATTAAAAGTGGAACACTCAGCATTACAGACAAAGATAAAAATGTTGTACAAACCATCGATCTTAAAGATGCCGTAGGTAAAAGTGGAGTTATTTCTTTTGAATGGGATGGAAAAAATAAATACGGTGAACAACTTAAGGATGGTTATTATGGTGTTACAGCAGAGTACCTGGATAAAAATAATGATCAACAAAAAACCCAATTTGGTGTTTATCCTGTTGAGTCAGTACGTTATGATAATGGATCCTCTTATATTAAATTAGGTTCGAATTATTTTCCAATGAGTGATGTTGTTGAGTATTATGATAAATAAAGGACATCCCAATGACTAGCTCTTTTTACAATGGAATTTCTGGTATCAAATCACAACAGTTTGCGATGGATGTGCAAGCCAATAACATTGCCAATATCAATACGAGTGCTTATAAAGGAAGTAGTGCAGAAATTTCAACCCTTTTTTCAACCGTATTAACAGGCACTTATGCTTCTTACTCCAACGATAAAGGTCTTGGGGCACAAAGTCAAACCACTGCCTTAAATCTAGCGCAAGGTGTTCTTGAAAATACCGATAGCCCTTTTGATCTTGCTATTCAAGGAGATGGTTGGTTTGGCGTTAAAGGCCAAGAAGTGACCAAAACATACTATACACGTGCTGGTTCTTTTTCACTTGATGCACAAGGATCCTTAGTCAATGCCGATGGTTATTATCTTATGGCAACCCCTGGCAACAATATTGCACCTACATCGCTTGATGCGGCAACTCTTGCTAAATTTGGAACGTATTACAATGCAGCCACCACGACTGCTGTTACTCCTTACGCTATTACACCTATGAGTGATGTTCCTTTAGAAAGTGTTGGTAGTCAAACGAAAGTCACTTTGCCTGATATTCTCTACTATCCACCTGTTGCAACAACAAAAGTTTCTTACGGTGCAAATCTTGATCCTACCATTAAAACGGATAAGGTCACGGTTCCGCTTAGTGCCGCTGATTACACTGCAACCGTAACACCTTCAGCGGTTGGGCAAGTAAGCTTAAGTGGAAGTGTCAGCAATACAACAGCACTGCAAAGCCCTCAAAAAGGTGACACTGTTACTATTACATTAACTGATGTTAATGGAAACACAAAGAAAATTTCAACAGAACTTGATGCGTCTCTTAATTGGAGTATTTCAAATTCTGATGTGAGTGGCTTAAATACAACTTCTGCCCTAACAGCAAACGTTTCAGTTACATCAAATCAAGAAACTGCCAATACTGCACATTATACAACTGGTATTATCGCCCCTGATGGTAGTAAAGGCATTATTGATATGACCTTTACCAAACAAGTTCCCCAAGCGGCATCGGGTAGTACGTGGGATGCCAATATTAAGGTACTGAGCTATTTTGAAGACTATACCGTAGAAAACTATGATTCTACAAAAACCTATGACACTTCCGTTTACAATGTTGACACGGTAAAAGGTACGGTTACAAAAATCTATGACCCTACAAAATATTACGTCGATACCTCAACCAATAAAGTCTATAACATTGTGGATACCCAAACAGGAACACTCACCTTTGGTGGAGCGGGTCAGCTTCTATCAAACTCTGTACCTGCCCTTTCCAATGGAGGGACACCTCTAGAACTTAACTTAGGAACGGTGGGTAATTTTGATGGACTTATTTCAAGCACAACCATTAAAAAAGCTAATGTTTCAACTTCCAATGGATCTGCTGAAGGCTTTTTAAAAGACTATGCTATGGATACTAATGGCAATGTTATTGCAGAGTTTAGCAATGGTAAAAGCTCGGCTGTGGCTAAAGTCGCTATTTATCATTTTCAAAATGATCAAGGACTTACACAAGACTCTTCAACCCTTTTTGAAGCGTCTAATAACAGCGGAAAACCTATATTTTATACGGATAAAAATGGCGAGAGTTTTTTAGGTTCAACTATTTTTAGTAATAAGCTAGAAGGAAGTAATGTCAGTATGGCAACGGCATTAACGGAGCTTCTTATTACCCAAAAAGCATTTGATGCCAGCTCAAAAAGCATTACTACCAGTGATGATCTGATTAAAAATGCTATTAACATGAAAAGCTAACAAAAAACAGCATTTCATGGAATAAAAATTGCTTTCATTTTGTACGAAATTTATAAAAACAAAAAGTAACTTTAAAAAGGATACGCAATGATGAGATCACTCTGGGCCGGCGTTACCGGTTTGCAGGCACACCAGATCGCAATGGACGTTGAAGGTAATAACATTGCAAACGTTAATACCACAGGCTATAAATATAGTAGAGCAAATTTTTCTGATCTCTTAAGTCAAACCGCTAAAATTGCAACAGCACCCCAAGGTGAACTGGGTGGTAAAAACGCGATGCAAATTGGACTTGGAACACAAATAAGCACGGTCACCAAAATCTTTAAGCAAGGTTCCATCGAAACAACCGACAAAACAACCGACCTTGCAATCCAAGGTGATGGTTTCTTTGTTGTTTCTCCAGATGGAGGAAGTACCTACAAGTATACGAGAAGTGGTGACTTTACCTTTGATGCAAATGGTAACTTTGTCGATACCAACGGTTATATCGCACAAGGATGGAACAGAGACAAATCAACCCTTGCAATTGATTCAACATCACCAATTGCCAACATTACTATCCCCCCAGGACTGACAACACCCGCCAATGCTTCTACTTATATCTCTGTTAAAGCGAATCTTGATTCAGGCGCTAGCGTCGGTACCCACAAATCGGTTATCTACTCTCTTGATCAAGACCATGGATGGGTTGATACCAATGGCGATGGCATCCAAGAAGCAACGGAAACGCACGATGAAAATGATGCTGGTAGCAATATGTTCAATACTAGCAAAGCGCTTTACGAACGTGGACAAGACTTTGGTGCACTTTTTAACTCTGATGGAAATGCATTTAATATTACAACAGGACAAGGTGTTTGGACAAGTTTTGCACAAGCCAAAACCAATACCTTTACGATAGTCCATGATCCTTCAGGAACAACAACGATTGATCTTACACTCAATGGTGAATCAATTACAGGTAGCATTGCATCAACCGATGACGCCACTGTTGCATCGTATGTTCAAGGCTTAGTGGATGCCAAAAGCGGTAAAACAGGTGTTAAGGCTAACATTACAGGAGGTACAGGACTTTACCTTACCAACGATAACCAAAGTGGTACAGAAGCAGCTAGTAAAAATATTAAATTAACCAAAAATGGTACCGATACTACGGCCTTAGTCTCTACCAGTGTTATTACAGCCTATCAATATACCTATAGTGCTAGCCCACTCAACACAACCCATAGCTACGATGACGGAGTAGAAAGAACATTTACAACAACGGAAGATTTAAGAGAAGCACTTCAAAAAGATGCTAGATCGTTTGTTAACTATACAGGACAAGTTGTGGCTGATGGTCCTGATGCTGATACAAATGTTAGAAATGAATGGACAGCAGGACCTCAAAGCTCAAATAAAAATGATGGTGTAACCGTTACAGTTAATAAAACAGGACAATTTGAAATTGCAAACCCTAAAGGAGATGCATTTAATGCAGATGATGGTGATGTAACCAATGGTACTTTAGTGACACCCGTAAGCATTACAGCAAATACGCCATTAACTGAAGATATTTCATTTCCTGTTGGAACTATTCTTCAAGCCGGTACCGTTTTTTCAGCTGCTACAGTTATTAATGGAACTTCGTATCCAGCAGGTCTTCCTGGTCTTGCAGCTGCTATAACGCTTACTCAAGCTGCGACTATTCCTTCAGGATCAACACTTGTTGCAAGTGCTGGTACACCTATGATTTATCCTGCAGGAACAAATTTTAAAAATGCCAATGATTACGATCTTTACCTAACAATTACAAATCTTACCAATGGAACCAATAACGTTGCTGCAAATGCAAGTTTTAGTACAACTATTAATGCCCTTCAAGGAACATTGACGTCTGGTTCATCGGTAAGAACATCTCAATCCGTTTATGCAGCAACCCATGCTTCAAGTATCGATGTTTATGATTCACTAGGTTCTAAACATACCGTAAGACTTGAGTTCACCAAAACAGGCTTTACAACTGAAGGTGGTACTGAATGGTCAGTCCTTGTTTCTGTTCCAGAACCAGGTGACATTAACCTTGGAAACTATCCTGAAAATATTGTAACGGGAACCGTTAGTTTTAATTCCGATGGTTCTTTAGCAACCTATTCTCCACGAAATTTAACTTACACCGCAAACAATGGATCAACAGGCAATCAAAATATTGAGCTAAAATTCGGAACATTGGGACAATTTGACGGTATGACCAGCTTTGATAAAGACTCTAACACTTCTGGTATTAGCCAAGATGGTTATGCAGGTGGTGATCTTAATGGTCTAAGCGTTGATGAAACGGGAACAGTTATCGGTAGTTTTACCAACGGACGTAGTTTTGCGCTCGCACAAGTGGCGATGGCGACCTTTACCAACAATCAAGGTTTAGAGAGTGATGGCGGTAACTGTTTTGTCCAAACCTCAAATTCTGGTGATCCTATTGTTGGACAAGCTTCAACGGGTGGTAAAGGTACGATTCAAGCAAGTTCACTTGAGATGAGTAACGTGGATCTTTCTCGTTCTTTAACACAGTTAATTGTTATTCAAAGAGGTTATCAAGCAAACTCAAAAACGATCACAACCGCGGATGAGATGCTCAACACCCTGCTCCAACTCAAATAGATTTTTTTAGCTTACATGTAATACAATGAGTCCCAAAAAAACTTGGGACTCAACACATGAAAATCACACTCAACCATTACACACCCCTGCTTATTTGTGCTGATGCTATTCGTACCTGCTGGCAAAGTTTTGACAAAAGCGACGAAGGTGGCGAAAAAGATAAAGAACTCATTGATCGTGTTGGCAATAAATTTAAACACGCTTCAACCCTTGAGCACTTAGTTTATAACTTCTATATTGAAGGTATTTCTCGTGCCCTGCTTCAAGAGCTTGCAAGGCATCGTATGGCTTCACTCTCCGTTAAGTCAACACGCTACACACTTAAAGAGTTAAAGAACGAAGAGAGCTTTACATGTAAAGATGTAGAACGCGCTTCAAAGTACCTTGTTTTAACGGGTGTGGGGATGGTGGATGAAATGAGCCTTAAGGCACTTGAAAACCTTCGATTAGTCCTTGTGGAAGGAATTAGCAATGATAAGGCAAAATACTGCCTTCCAGAGAGCTACAAAACGGAACTCACATGGACCGTTAATGCCAGAAGTCTTCAAAACTTTTTAACATTGCGCAGCGATAAAAGTGCACTTTGGGAGATTCAAAATCTAGCCCATGCCCTTTACGAGGCACTTCCCGAAGAGCACAAATACCTCTTTAGTATTAAAGAGCCTGCTTAACTCACTTTAACCCTTTGGGCATGCGTGATGGCAATAGCTATTGCGTCCGTAATGTCCAAAGGTTTTATCTCTTGTTTAATCCCCAAAATTTTTTTCACCATAAACGCTACTTGCTCTTTGGCTGCTTTTCCATTGCCTGTTACGGCTTTTTTCACTTGAAGTGCCGTGTATTCACTAAAATTACCAATGGTTTGTAAAATTTTTAGACTTAAAGCACCTCGAAATTGTGCCAATTTAATCACCGTTTGAGGGTTGTAGGCGTAAAAAATATCTTCAATAGCCACTTCATCAATCGTGTGTTGTTTAAAGATGGTATCGAGCCCTTCAACGAGCTCCATAATCTGATGTTGAAGTATCTTTTCTTTAATTTTAATCAGTCCTGCTTCAACCAAAACAAGACTGTTTTTTTCCTTTTTTAAAATGGAATATCCACAGTTACGTGTTCCTGGATCAATACCTAAAATAACCAATT